>JBBROJ010000235.1:0-1502 GCA_038229495.1 Chthonomonadales bacterium | reverse complement strand
GGAAGGAGCACGAACATGTCCTTCTCGTCCTCGCCGCCATGCCAGGTGCGCGTGTATACCGTCCCCTTGCTTCCGATGATGAGGGAGCCTCCATCCTTGCTGCCGAGCGGCTCGCCATGGAACAGCTCCGTTGGCGGGAGCTTGCCGCCGTCGTACCAGGTCATCTTGATGGGCGGTTTCGCTCCGCGTGCCGGAAATTGAAGGTCGATAATGGACCAGAGAGGCGCTGTTTCGCGCGTCGCGGGGTCGGTCAACGCGGGCGAGCAGTCCTTCACCTCCACGAGAGTCGGAGCGGTCAGCTCCAATGCCCAGAACGCGGTGTCGAGGTTATGGATGCCCATGTCGCCGATAGCTCCGGTGCCGAAATCCCAGAATCCGCGCCATTTGAACGGAACATACGCCGGATTGTAGGGACGCTGGGGCGCCGGCCCAAGCCAGACGTCCCAGTCCAGCCCTTCCGGAATGGGCGGCGTCTCCTTCGGGCGCTCTACTCCCTGCGCCCACCACCCGGCGGGACGATCTGTCCAGACGTGCAGCTCGGTCACGTCGCCGATAGCGCCGGAGCGAATCACCTCTACCGCGCGGCGAGTCCCTTCGTAGGCATGGCCCTGCGTCCCCATCTGCGTCGCTACGCCATGAGCGGCGGCCGTCTTCGCCATTTGGCGGACCTCCCATACGCTGTGCGCGAGCGGCTTTTCGCAATAGACGTGCTTGCCGAGGCTCATCGCCGCGACGGAGACGATGGCATGATTGTGATCCGGCGTGGCGACCAGCACCGCATCGAACCCCTTCTCCTTATCAAGCATCTTCCGCCAGTCGCTATATTTTTTCGCATCAGGGTAGCGCTTGAAGGAATCGGCCGCGCGATTCGAATCGCAGTCACAGAGGGCGACCACGTTGACGCCGCAGCTCTCCAGATCATGAAGGTTGTCGGCTCCGCGCCCTCCCGCGCCGACGACCGCGAGGTTAATCTTATCGACGCGCGCTGTCCGGCGTCCCGCAGCCTGAACATTGGAGGCTGCGAGGCTGCCCGCGAGCGCCCCCGCGCCCGCCAGAAACGAGCGGCGTGAAATTGGTCGAGTTGAAGGGGTTGATTCCGAATCCATGTTCAGCCTCCACAAAGCAGTCGGTGGCGCGGCCAATGCGCCGTTTGATGTTACGGCCGCGCTCTTTGCATCAGATTCGGAGAAGGCGGTCATTCATCCTCCATTTCCAGCCGGAAAGAGTGAAATTGCAGCTAATCTTCTCTAGCGCCTCGTCAGTTGAGGAGGGCTGGAGGACAGCACGCTGCCCGTGTTGAATCGCAGAAGCTATGTGAGCGTTGGCCGAAATCCAGCCGCGCTCCATATGCAATAATCTTACTGATCTCTACGTAGTTATTTAATTGAATCCGGCTTCCTCGAAAAAGCCTTGTATGACTTGCGAGCGTCCTCGTGTTTACGACCACGCCCGCTATACCCTGCGTAATGTCATATAGTGTTGCGCCTTGCGGTTGCAATGGT
>JBBROJ010000234.1:0-1956 GCA_038229495.1 Chthonomonadales bacterium | reverse complement strand
TCAGCTCCAAAATAAAACAAAGTGACTTTCTGACCACCCTTCAGCTCCTGTTTCCGCTCATGGAGGAAGTAGGTCTTGCCCGACTTTTTGCTGACAACAGAGAATGCCATAAGGGAGTGTGCTTGGGTTACTAATGTGTGGGTTTGGCCGCCGCCATCTACCTTAGATGACGCCAGCTTTTTTCAGAGTGGCATAGGCGCCGTTTTTCGTCACGGTTTTAAGCGCACGCGTCGTGAGCTTCACGGCGACGAACCGCTTGAGTTCGCTGACCCAGATACGCTTCTTCTTCAGATTCGGTTCGAAGCTGCGCGCGACGACCTTCGTCACATGCTGGCCGATGCCGCCCTTCTTCTTGGCCAGACCGCGGCGGTGGATTTTGCTGCCCATGGTCGGGTGGGCTTGAGTGATTTCGCAGGTCTTCATAAGAGATAAGGGTCAGGTAAAAAGTGGGGTGGCGACAATGGCGGCGCTCCCGGAGGCGGTCAAGGGCAAATCTGCCCAGCGCACTCCCAGTTCATTTTGAGCGTCGTTTACCAGCCAAAGCGGGATGGAGCGCGCGCAGGATTCCGAATAGATTAGGCGTCCGATGACCTTTCGCCCCGCAGTTGCTGCCGATATTCCACTGTTGCGCGCCCTCTCCGACCGTATCTGGCGGATCTCTTATCCCGGCATGATCCGCCTCGAGCAGATCGAATACATGCTCGCGTGGATGTATTCCGCAGAAAAGATCGCCGAGGAAATCGCCGTCGGCGTGCACTGGGAAATCGCCGCGCTGAACGAAACGCCCGTCGGCTACCTCTCGGTCACCTTCCACAGCCTCCCTCTCGCCGAGCTGAACAAACTCTATCTCCTCCCTGAGCAACAGGGCCGTGGCCTCGGCCAGATCATGCTCGCACGAGCGCTGGCCCACGCGGGCTCGCAGGGCGCCACCGAGATGCGCCTCCGCGTTAATAAGCGCAACGCTCGCGCCCTGCGCAGCTATGACCGCGCCGGCTTCCACATCGTCGAGGCGCTCACCGCCGATATCGGCGGCGGCTTTGTCATGGACGATTACGTGCTCTCGCGCGCCATCCCCTGAGCGACCTACTTCGCATCGACGAGGTGCAGCGGCGTGCCTTCGAGCATCGCCATATCGGCATCGACCATCAGCTCGGTGAGTTCCTTGAAGAGGGTCTTCGGCGCCCAGCCCAGCTTGGCCTTCGCCTTGGCTGGATCGCCGATCAGCAGATCGACCTCCGCCGGACGCTCGTAACGCGCGTCAAATTTCACGAACTCCCTCCAATCCAGACCAACACGGCCAAATGCCACCTCGCAGAGTTCCTGAATCGTGTGCGTTTCATTCGTCGCCAGCACGTAATCATCCGGCTCCGGCTGCTGCAGCATCCGCCACATGCCCTCCACATATTCCTTCGCATAACCCCAGTCGCGCTTCGACTCCAGATTGCCGAGGAAAAGCTCCTTCTGCTTCCCCTTCTTGATCGCCGCCACGGCGCGCGTGACCTTGCGCGTCACGAAGGTCTCACCGCGGCGCGGGCTCTCGTGGTTGAAGAGGATGCCGTTGCTCGCGTGCATGCCGTAGCTCTCGCGGTAGTTCACGGTCGCCCAATACGCATACACTTTCGCCACGCCGTACGGGCTGCGCGGCCAGAAGGGCGTGCTCTCCGTCTGCGGCACGGCCTGCACCTTGCCAAACATCTCGCTCGAGCTGGCCTGGTAAAAGCGCGACGGCACCTTCGCCTCGCGGATCGCCTCGAGGATGCGGATGGTGCCGAGTCCGGTCACGTCGCCGGTGTTCTCAGGAATGTCGAAGCTGACCCGCACATGGCTCTGCGCGCCGAGATGATAGATTTCTTCCGGCCCGATGCGGTCGATGAGCCGGGTGAGATTCAGCGAATCCGAGAGATCGCCGTAGTGGAGGAAAAGGCGGACGCCATTGACGTGCGGGTCCTGGTAAAG
>JBBROJ010000233.1:0-2488 GCA_038229495.1 Chthonomonadales bacterium | reverse complement strand
GTCAGAGCGGCGGTGAACGCGGTCCGGTCGTGGAAGAGCTGTAGCTGCGCCTGCGAGGGGAGCGGGGAAACGACCGTGAAAGCCAGGACAGTCGCCGCGCAGTGCGCAAGATACTGCAAGCTGCGTTGCATGTTAAGTCTCTTTTCACTGCGAGTAGTGTCAGGCAGACGAAACTGCACACCTGATAGTAGTACCTATTGCAAGAAGTGTGCCAGGAATGGCGATTGGCCCCAAATAAGACCCGTCCAGCCAAAAAGTCAACTGCGACCGTGGCGCTACAATATCCGCGCCCGTTCGTCCGGGGATGTGAATCGGATCGGCTCCATTAGCTTGATTCTGTTCGGGCCGCACGGGCCTGAAACGGCCCCCGTATGGGGCTTGAACGGTTCGATGATAGTCTGCCTCGCCTACCCCCGACGCGCTTTGGCTCCAATTCGGCGCAAAGGAGATGCAAATCCCTATTTGGGAACGCATGAGGGCGGGCCGCGAGGGAGGAGAACTATAGCGGTGGAAACACGTTACGGCGAATCCGAACGCCGCCCGGAGAGATCACGGTAAACGAACTCGGCATTTCGCCGCCCCGCGCCCCAAGTGTGGCCGCCACGACCTCCGCCTTAGATTCATTCGAAAGTCCCGCCAGCCGGATGAGAATCACGCCGGCATGGATCCGGCGCTGACGGAAAACCAACTCGCCGAAGTCTTTGTCAACCGTTATCAACAGAGCCTTCCGCTGGTTTGCCTCGGCGAGAATAGCGTCATCCATCATTCGAGGCGCGATTTCCGCAACATAGAGCACGGAATGGTTGTCCTGGCGGAGCCGCGCAACGATCTGCGCTTCCACGCCCGCATCGGCAACCAGATTCATGCGACCTTCGTTTCGATGGGATAGTTTACGTCTGCTCGAAGCGCTCTTGCCGCGAAACCAAAGGCGGCAAGAACGCCTTCGCGCGTGAGTTGTGGGTGCGCTTCAATGATTTGCTCCACGCTTTCCGCCGCGGCCAACCGGTCCATGATCGATTCGACAGTGATTCGCGTGCCGGTAACGACCGGCTTTCCCATCATGATAGCAGGATCGGCCTCAATCAGGTCGTTATCCATTTTCGTACCTCCGGTCACATTATATCCCGAATATCCCGAATATCCCGACGCGGGGGGTCCTCGCATTATCCTGTACGGCTCGATGATGGTCCGCATCGCTATCTCTCCCGCAAGAATCGTTCGAGCTTTTGTTTCTCATGGGCGGCCCTGTCTCCATTGCGGGCATAAAAAGGCCTCCTGCGCGCGGGACAGGAGGCTTGCGTGTCGCGGAATGGGCAATGCGCTATGGTACGTCGACGTAGTACCCATGGACCGCGGCGATCGCGACGTCAGGCCCGAATTGGCTAACGGTTATGGTGGTACCGGGATCGGCGTGCGCGAGCGCCTCCCCTGCCAGGTTGACGAAACTGTCGCCTCCTTTGGAGGTATACGGAATGAAAAGATCCGAGGTGACCCCGTTTACCGCCGTGTTTATCCCGATAAAGGTGTCTGTGCCAACAGTGGCAGCGCTAACGGTGGTTATCACTAATCGTTTGCCGGCCGGAACAGTGAACGTGCTATTGCTCTGAACAACCAACCTTACTGCGAAGGGCTGGCGGCCCGGCGAGTTCACCTCCCGTACAGGGGTGAAGCCGAGCGCGGCCATGACCCGCTTTGGGCCGATTGCGGTGAGGACGAACGCCAGAATCAGCAGACCGGTGGCGGCGAGAATTGAGACCTTGAATCGGTTCATTGCTTTCTCCATTATGAGAGAGGGTTATGTGTAAGATACGCAGAGTTGCGCCGCTACTTTCGGCGGCGCGCGCGAGTGCCGAGAAGGATGCCGCCGACTGTGAAGAGGCACAGGGAGGACGGCTCCGGCACGGAGGCATAGATCAGGTTGTCCGCCTGATAGGCGGGCACGAGGATGTTAGGGTCGAGCTGCACCGAGAAGAGATTCACCTTCGTGAAGTCCGAAGCAGGATCGGCGATGATTCCCAGGAAGAACGTGCCTCCGTTCCCGTCCAGCCCGTCCAGGTTGCCCACGAACTGCCCCGACTGCGTACCGTCCGCCAGCCCAAGCCGGTATGTGTCCGCGGGGATGTTGTCGAACGATGGGGCGTAGAGGAAGTCCGCTCCAAACGCTCGCAGGAATTGCGGCGGCAGCGGCAGCGGCTGAAACATGAGCGTGACAGAGTCTCCTCCCACAAACACGTCGAACGGGGAGCCGCCCAGCGCCTTGCCGCCATTGCCGCCGGGCGCGATGGCCGGCTGGGTGACTGCCGGGTCGAAGGAGTAGAGGAAGTCGCCTCGCCGGCCGCCGAGCGGGATATCGCCAAGCGGATACGATTCGAAGTCGTCCGTTATGGGTCCGGGCAGTCCCGTCAGAGCGGCGGTGAACGCGGTCCGGTCGTGGAAGAGCTGTAGCTGCGCCTGCGAGGGGAGCGGGGAAACGACCGTGAAAGCCAGG
>JBBROJ010000232.1:0-2534 GCA_038229495.1 Chthonomonadales bacterium | reverse complement strand
CCAGCGACCCTGACGGCGTTCCAACCACCCGAATGCCGCTGGACGAACGCGCGTATAACGAGGTCATCCGTCGGGTCATCGAGTCTGACCCGAGCGCAGGCTCCCTGATTTTCAAGGTCTTTCTCGGGATGAACGCCATTCCGCAAATGCTGAGGTTACTATACCAAGTCGTTCGCAGTAAGACCGTGAAACGCCAGGACATCTATGAGCAGTTCTTTCAGACGCCATTCGTTCGTGAATACTGCGACCGTGAGGGCATTCCGGCCCTCTCTGCCAATAATGGGTGAGACACTCGAAGCATCGAAATTAGTGACTGGGCGGAGAAAGGGATGCCAGCATGAGGCTGCCCGGCACCACCAGGAACGAGTCTCCATCTCCTACGTATGCGAACCATTATGCGGCAAACCCCGAGGTTTTTGAACGACCGCAACGCCGTCGCTTCACAGCCGCGTACAAGTTGCGGATTGTCCAGGAAGCGGACGCGGCGGTCGAGTTTCGGCAGGTCGGGGCGTTACTGCGCCGCGAAGGATTGTACTCATCGCAGCTCGCCGCTTGGCGCCGCGCGCGCGACGCCGGAGCGCTGAGCGCGCTGGGCCAACCTCGTGGTCGGAAGCCGGCTGATCCGGTCATCGCCGACGTGGCGCGCCTGCAACGAGAGAACGCCACCCTGACACGTCGGCTGGCGGTGGCCGAAGAGATCATCGCCGTCCAAAAAAAAGTTGCACACCTGTTGGGGAACCTGCTGGACGAGCCGGAGCCGCGGCCGTGCTGAGGGAGGCCGTGACCACCCTGGCACCTTTCACCGGCACCGTCGCTGCCTGCCAGGCCCTGGGCGTATCACGTCCGAGTTATTACCGCGCCCGCAAGGCGGCTCCGAAAACGGAGCCGAAGCCCCGTCCCGCGTCTCCGCGGGCGCTGGAGGAGACCGAACGGCAGGCCGTCTTCGCGGTCCTCCATTCGGAGCGCTTCTGCGATGCCGCGCCGGCCGAGGTCTACGCCACCCTGCTCGATGAAGGTACCTATCTGTGCTCCGAGCGCACCATGTACCGCATCTTGGCTGCAGAAGGCGAGACGCGGGAGCGGCGCTCCCAGCTCGTCCACCCCGTCTACCACAAGCCGGAGCTGTTGGCCCAGGCGCCCAACGAACTTTGGACGTGGGATATCACGAAGCTTTTGGGGCCAGCGAAGTGGACCTACTTCTATCTCTACGTCATCCTCGACGTCTTCAGTCGCTACGTTGTGGGCTGGATGGTCGCCCATCGGGAGAGCGCCGAGCTGGCTCAGCGCTTGATCGAGGAGACCGCCAGCAAGCAACAGATTCTGCCTGGCCAGCTCACGCTCCATGCCGACCGGGGAACATCAATGACCTCCAAACCCGTGGCGTTCCTGCTCGCGGACCTTGGGATCACCAAGACCCACTCCCGCCCTCATGTCTCGAACGACAACCCGTACTCGGAGAGCCAGTTCAAGACGCTGAAGTACCGACCGGGCTTCCCGGGCCGCTTCCTCTCTATGGAGGAAGCACGGAGCTTCTGCTGCGCGTTTTTCCCCTGGTACAACACGCAGCATCACCACAGCGGCATCGGCTTCCTGACGCCGGAGGCCGTGCACTTCGGGCAGGCCCCGACGCTCCATCAACTGCGGGGCGAAACGCTGGCCGTCGCGTACGCGATGCACCCCGAACGGTTCGTCCGGCGGGCGCCTGTGCCGCCGCCGTTGCCGACAGCGGCCTGGATCAACCAGCCAGACCAGCGAGAGGAGGTGACTCACTAATTACCCAGCCGAGCTGTCTCAAAACCATTGACAGGTTCCGCGCAAGTGCCGCAATTCCATGCGAGTATGCTCTCTATTCCAACCTCGCGAACGGTGCGTTGGGTAATGAGACCGAGTTCAAGCCCGGTTCACGATTGAGGCTTCGGACGGGAGCGCCGGCTACCAGGCGCCGAAGTTAGACCGCTGGACCATTGCAATGCGTGCCGTCTCTTCTGATGAGAGCGGCGCTGCGCCGGAGGCGGGCACCGCCTCTTCCAGATGTTCGATTCCTGAGAAGCCGCCAAGCACTGTCGTCACCCCAGGATTGTCGAGAATGAATCGCTGTGCTGCCTGGGCGATGCTGCGCCCAGGACGAGACAGGAAGGAAAGCGTCTGAGCACGGCGGACGCTCGCCTGATACGCTTCCGACTCTCGGGCTCGGCCGCCTGCCAGCGGATGAGGGCCTCCACCGTTAAGTGTTGTATCTGTCAGAAGGCCGCCGGCAAGCGGGTTATAGACGGCCACGCCGACTCCTCGCGCCGCGGCGTAATCGATGACACCGCCAAAATCGGCGCCCGGCGCCAGGCCGGGAACCGGCGTTCCGCCTGCGCTCGGGTTCAGCAGATTGTAGACGAGATTGATCATATGGAAGCTGCCCGTATCGATCAGTTCGCGCACGTGGCGCGCGTCGTTGCCGCGGCAGATGAAGCCGACGTATCGCGTCTTTCCGTCCCGCAGAATGCGCTGCAACCCTTCCAGCGCGCCCCCGGGTCGGAGATAGT
>JBBROJ010000231.1:0-2601 GCA_038229495.1 Chthonomonadales bacterium | reverse complement strand
GGCACTCGCTGGCTGATATTGCCACCGCAGCCACGGCGAACGCGAGGCGGGTTTTCCCCCGGCTGATATGGGCAAAATGAACCGGAGGGGCATGGAATACCCACCGGTTCATTTTACAATTGACGGAGATACAGCACCTAGCGGGGCGCGGCCTCGCCGGTCGCGGTGGGCGAAGTGACGGAATCTCCCACCAGATTGCCATGCCCGTTGCCGCTGGTTCCATTGCCCGACATACTCTGTCCGGCCATCGGAGCCTTCATGCCCAAGCCCTCGGCGACCCGGCGGCCATATTCCACATCGCACTGCGTGAGCATCCAGACCATCTTTTCCTTAATCGCCTGCACGCATGGCATAAGGCCGCCCACGAGGTTGTTAATCAGCTCTTCGCGCTCCCAATCCTCGAACGCCCGGTACCGCTCCCCGGCCTGCTTGAAGTCGTTCTGGCGGTCGATCTTCTCGGTTACCAGCTTGCCCTCGATAAACGGAGTGTGCGGCGCGCCGCTCGGCGCGGCCTCCTTCAGCCCTCCCAGTACCGACGGCTCGTAGTTTACATGCGGATTTCCACCCGAGGCCATATCCACGTGGTAGGTCATTTGGCCGTCGCGCTGATTCGTTGTAGCCGTCTTCTTGGGAGCATTGATCGGAAGCTGGAGATAGTTCGCGCCCACTCGATGCCGCTGCGTGTCGGAATAGGAGAGGGTGCGGCCTTGAAGCATCTTGTCGTCCGAGAAGTCCAGGCCGTCCACCAGCACGCCGGTGCCGAACGCGGCCTGCTCCACCTCCGCAAAGTAGTTCACCGGATTGCGATCCAGGACCATGCGGCCAACCTTCCGGAACGGGAACTGGTCCTCCGGCCATATCTTCGTGTCGTCCAGCGGATCGAAGTCCAGCTCGGGGTGTTCGTCGTCCGACATGATCTGGACGCAGAGCTCCCACTCCGGGTACTCGCCGCGCTCGATGGCTTCATACAGGTCCTGCGTCGCGTGGTTGAAGTTCTTGGCCACAATCTTGTCGGCCTGCTCCTGAGTCAGCCCCTTCACGCCCTGCTTCGGCACCCAGTGGTACTTGACCAGCACGCCCTCGCCGTCCTTGTTGTACCACTTGTAGGTATTTACGCCGGAGCCTTCCATGAATCGGTAGCTCGCCGGAATTCCCCACGGACTGTACAGGAACGTGATCATGTGCATCGCTTCGGGTGTACCGCAGAAGAAGTCGAAAATGCGGCGGCTGTCCTGCCGGTTGGTTACCGGATCCGGCTTCTGTGAATGAATCAGGTCGGGGAACTTGATGGCGTCTCGGATGAAGAATACCTTCAGATTATTGCCTACCAGGTCCCAGTTGCCGTCCTCGGTATAGAATTTGACGGCGAATCCGCGCGGATCTCGCAGCGTCTCCGGGGAGTGCCCCCCGTGCCCGACCGTCGAGAAGCGTATGAAGAGGGGAGTTCGCTTGCCCGCTTCCTGGAACAGTTTCGCTCGGGTGAATTTGGCGACCGGCTCGTCCCCGGCTTTGCCGTATGCCTCGAAATATCCGTGCGCGCCCGCGCCGCGCGCGTGCACAACGCGCTCCGGGACACGCTCGCGGTCGAAATGGGTGATCTTCTCGATGAACTGATAGTTCTCGAGGGTGGCCGGGCCGCGATTGCCCACGGTCCGCAAACTCTGGTTGTTGGTGACCGGGTGACCCTGGCGCGTAGTGAGCGTGCCCGTCCCGCTGCCCGCCCCGTCATTCACGCTCCCCTGGCCGCTGCCCGAGGCCAGCTGCTGGATTAGCGCATCTTCGGCATGTCTGCTCATTGGACTTCATCCTCTTCGAAACCGGAACCCGGCTCGATTTGACATCGGGGGCAGAGCCCCCAGAAGGTAACTTCCGCTTCGTCCACGACGAAGCCGTGAGCATCCGCCCCTTCCAGACAGGGCCGCGCGCCGACAATGCAGTCCACGTCTTTTACCATCCCGCATCCCCGGCAGACAATGTGGTGATGGTTATCGCCGACCCGCACTTCGTACAGGGAGGACGAGCCGGCCGGCTCAATCCTGCGAACCAGCCCGGCAGTTTCGAGCGCCCGCAGTATGTCGTAGACGGCTTGAGTGGAGAGCGCGCCCAGGCGTTCTCGTGCGATACGAGTTATGCTCTCCGCGCTCGCGTGGCCGCCTTCCTCGCGCATGGCGGCCAGCACGGCTATCCTCGGGGAAGTAACCCGCAACCCCGCGGACCGCAAAAGGTGCGGAATGTCCGGCTGTATTTCCGGATGCTTGATGCTCACCCGGTCACTCTACCCAATAATCTGGAATCAGTCAAGAGTTTGTTGCGATCAAATAAAACCGACTAGAAGCGTGGCCGAAAAGTCGGTTTCGCCCATAATCACCCACGAATCACGGGGTCAAACATCTTGCGATTCGGGCGAGAAGGGGATCTCCGGGAATTCTGGTGCGAAGTTCCTTTTGCATATATTCGCAATATAGACTTTCCGGCTGCGCCTCTAGAAGCGACGCCGAAAAGTCGGCCTATTTCATTGGTTAAAGGAATCCATCGCTATATTGTCGAATACTCACCCTGAGATATCTTTCAGGAGGAGTATGTCTTTATGATTGGCAAACG
>JBBROJ010000230.1:0-2667 GCA_038229495.1 Chthonomonadales bacterium | reverse complement strand
GTGGGTGTAGAGCCGCAATGCGTCGACATTTCCGGGATCGAAAACCAACAATTTGTGCAGCATGTGCAGGGCGGCGCCGAATTGTCCACCCCTGGCCTCCGTCTCCGCGAGCACGACAATCTTCTTTGGGTCTGTCTCTTCCGTGTTGTAATCTCTTCGCAGGGCTGTCAATCGCTCATGCGACTGTAGAAGCGCATGAAATCTGCCCTCAACAACCTTGGAGCGTGGATCGCCCGCCTGGCGATACAGCGCGGCAAGGTTGCTGGCTACGCCTGGAATGGTCGGATTCAGAGTCCAGGCTTTCTCGAAAGCCGTCTTTGCGAGCGCGGTGTTGCCTTGCGCCCTGTAGATTCGGCCCAACTCCGCCTGAGGCTCGAACCACCGTGGAACCAGCTCGCTCGCTCTGGAGAGGTGCTGAACGGCGAGATCGGCGTTTTGTCTGTTTTGCAGCATGCGACAGTAGCACCACCCGGCTTTGTAGTGCAGCCGGGCTGATGTCGGATTCTTTTGGAGCAGCTCTTCCGCCATTCGGGCCGCGCCGGCGTAGTCCGATTTCTGAAGAAGGACCTCTGTCAACGCCTCTCCGATTGTCGTGTCCTCCGGCGCAAGGCGCCGCGCCCGCTCCAGCATCTTTACACTGGAATCCCAATGACGCGAGCGTGCCAGGGCGATTCCGGATACCGAAAGCGCTCTCGGACAGTTCGGCTCCCTGGCTGCCGCTCGCTCGCCGGCAGAGCGCGCCAGTTTGTAATCGTCCGCGCCAAGATAGGCTTCCGCCAGCCTGCACAGGAGGTGCTCCGCTTTTGGATTGGCCGCTTCCAACTGAGTCAGGGTCTCTATGGCAAGATCAGGGCGTTGAACCCCTTCATAGAGCACCGCCAGGCCAATATAGGACTCCGGATTGGTGGGTTTGAGAGCGATTCCGCGGTTAAAATCGATCACGGCAGCCGTTATATGACCTTCTCGAAAGTTCTTCGTTCCACTAGCTGCATAGGAAACAATGGCTCTCTTGCTTTCATGATTGGTGTTCCTTACACGCCAGGCCGCGAACCCGGCGACCGCAAGCGCCGATAGACCCATCAGTAGAATCATTCTTCGCTTCATCGTTTCGCCTCTCTATGCGCTGAATAATCGATGGGTACGGGGCGCGACCCCTCCACTACCCGATATGCCCTGTCCGCCGGGAGATGGGCGGCAGCCGTCTTCGAGCGCGAACCGTGCCAGATGACACTGAGATCGTCCACTTGCGTCGCATCGCCCAGGCCGAAATAGACACGGGGCTCGCTGTGAGATGCGAAGCTCGACCCGGAACGCACCTCGGCGAACTGCGTCCGGCCACCCGCGCGAATCTTAACTCGCGCATGATAACCGTTCGGATTGCTCTTCACGCCACGCGTTTCGAACGCTATCCAATGACCTTTTGTCGCACCGGTAAACCGGAGCAGCTGCGGAGCGCCGTCCTGGTGATTCGCGAGCAGTCCGAGATGGCCGTCCCGCATGAAATCCGCCGTCGCAAGCCCTCGCGTGACCCTGGGATCTCCAAGATCGCCCTGCCCCTCTTTGATATCAGTGAACGTGCCGTCGCCATTGTTGCGCAGAAGCGACTTGGGCTCCTTATAGGCGCTGCCCTGCGAATATATCTCCACGTCGTCGTTTACGTGGCCGTTACCGACCACGAGGTCCGGCCACCCATCGCGATCGTAATCGATGAATTCACACCCGAACGCGAGCAATTGAGCGCTTATGGGACCAATCCCGGAGGGGATCGTTACGTTCGTAAAGAGACCGCGCCCTTCGTTTCGATAGAGCGCGTTCATCTGGCCTGAGAAGTTGGTTACGAATAGGTCTTCGCGCCCATCGTTATTGTAGTCGCGCACCCCTACGCCCATGCCGGAGAGAAGCTGCCCCATGTCACTATAGGCAACGCTGGCCTCGGTAGCGCGATTCGTGAACGTTCCGTTGCCGTTGTTATGCCAGAGGATAAACGGGCTGAGGTCGTTCGCGACAAAGATGTCCTCCCAACCGTCGCCGTCGTAGTCTATCCAAGCTACCGCAAGGCCGTGCCCGGTCGCGGATGTAATCCCCGATTCCTTGCTGACATCCTTGAACGTGCCGTCGCCGTTATTCCTAAAGAGAAGGTGGACCTCGGGCTTGTATATCTCCGGCGAGCAGTAGGAGGATTGGCCGCGAGGATTCTTGCACGGATGGTCGATCTGTGGAGACCATATAGCGTAGCGGCACACATAGAGGTCCAGCTTGCCATCGTTATTGAAGTCGCCCCAGGCCGCGCTTGTATCCCATCGCGGCCCGCCGCCAAGGTCCGCAACGCCCGCTCGAACCGTAGCATCCTTGAATTTGCCGGAACCCTTCTCATTGTGAAAGAGATGGTTACCGCCGTAAGCTGTGATATAGATGTCATCGAAGCCGTCTCCGTCATAATCGCCGACCGCGACGCCCTGTGTATAGCCGGTATCCTCCAGACCGGACCCGGCCGTCACGTCGGTAAAGGTCCCGTCGTGGTTGTTTTGGTATAGACGGTTCCGGGGCGCGGGATCGGGAGCGCGGTTCGGCGGCAGCGGCCCGGCTTGAAGAAGGATAATGTCCGGCCAGCCGTCGCCGTCAAAGTCGATAAACGCGCATCCGCTTCCTGTTGTCTCTATGAGGTAG
>JBBROJ010000229.1:0-2784 GCA_038229495.1 Chthonomonadales bacterium | reverse complement strand
CGCGCCAAGAAGAAGTTCCAGGTTTACATGCGGAAGCAGGGTCCCGGGCAGGACCCCTGGCTCCACTAGTCTCTATTCAAGCAGGTAGGGCGGACGGTCTTGCCGTCTGCCCACCAAAGAAGCAAATACCCAGCAACCAGCAGGAACTGAAGTCTTTTGAAGCTCGGCTGCTGAATGCTGAGCGAATGGCCTCCACCATGGTCCGCCGCCACAGTCGAGTAGTGTCCGTCCGGTAAAGTCGCCCGGGAGGCGAACTGGTGCAAGCTAAAGTCAGCCAAACCCCTTGCGTCTGCCGCTACTTTGCGATACAAAGCTGAGTATGAATACATTCAGACGCGCCATTGCTACGACGGAACTGCTGCTCATCTTCCCAGCCGCCCTCTTCATGATCGCCCTTTTCGTGCGCAAGCTGCAGCCGCTCCAATTCGAACCGGCGCGCACGGCTCAGCGGATCGTGCTGTGGTACGCGGGGCGGCAGTGGACTCTCTGGCTGCTGCTCATCGCTCTGCCGTTTGCCGTGCTGGTCACTGGCTGCGCCACGCTGCTGCGAAGCTGGAACGTCGACGGTGCACTGCCCCAAGACGCGCGGCAAAGGCTTGCTGCGGCCCGCGCGCACCCGACCACGCTATTCGTCGCTGCGGCGACGTTGACAGCAGCAGCCGTCCTGGTGATTGTCGTCCTGCACATGCTCGCGAACTGACAGCCTCCTACGGCTCAGCCATTGCGGACAGAGAATCCGCCCCGGGCCAAAGGACATGCCATCCAATGATCGTGAGATACTCTCGGATGCATGGGAATCGCCTGATGACCCCGGCATATTTTCGCACGATTGCATTGAGCCTGGAGGGGGTGGAAGAGTACTCCCACGCAGGATTGCCGGCTTTTCGCGTCGGAGGTAGGAAATTCGCTTCGCTCGCCTCGCACGCCGAGGGCTACGGAAATCTGATGCTCACGCTGGAGCAGCAGGCGGCGTTTGTGGCGGAGGCGCCCGAGATCTTCTTGCCTATCGCTGGCGGCTGGGGAAAGATGGGACACACGCATATTCGCCTGGCGCCCGCGAGCGAGGCTGTCCTGACGGGTGCACTCCGAACGGCGTGGAAACTGCGAATTGATAAGAACTCAAGGACCAGCCGAAAGAAGCCCATGGTGGCTGAGCGCGGCGGAGCGCAGCGGAGTACAGATAAAAGACGCAAGAAGCGACCACTATGAGAGCAACCAGAGCGCGAAACATCAATAAGAACATAAACCAGAAGATGACGCCGTGGGTATGGCAGCCGCTATGGGCATTGAGCTTTTAGCGGAAGGACAATATCGAGACTTGCAGAAACTTGGAACGTTCGACACGAAAACGTCGAGCTGGGTGAAAACACCTTCCGATATCAGAAAACTCGGCGGCGCCCTCTTTTGTGATCGCCGTTACAACACTGTTTTCGTGTATCACAACGGCGCGGAATTTTACTATGCCGCCAGGGCGTTCCGTGGCTCGCTGAGGGTCTAAATTTTGCAGCCTCGCCGCCCGTGCCCTTCCTCTGCCGTACTCTACTTCAGCAGATACAGAATAGTCGTTTCGAGTTTCGACGGATCCTCCGACCAGTCGCCGTAGATCTCCCACGACTTTCCGGCGAAGGCCCGGTTGTTTGCCTCGCGCCATACATGCATCGCGTCGTGGGTTTCCTTCATCCGGTCGTAGGCGCCCACATGCACCGCCAGCGCCACCATCCCCGCCGGAGTCTCGGTGGCATAAACTTCCCCGGCGGATTCAAAAGCGCGCGTGACCTCAACGCCGAAGTCCACGTCCATCGGCAGGTCGCGGCGCGCAGGGTGGTGATAGAGAAACACGTTGTGTCCATCGGTGCGCAGGCCCGGCTGGGTCCGCAGGAACTCCCACACCTTATCGAGCGCAGGCCGCCACGCAGTTCCGACGCCGCCGATGGGGACACGACGGCGGACGGCGGCAAGCTTCATGGAAGCAACCGTGCTAACGGAAACAAGAATACTCACATCTCATTCGTAGCATGATCGCAACGCGATGCACCGGGCCCACCCTCGCAAACCGGCTTCGGAACGTCGGTATTTCCACAATTACCCGCTTCGACTTCGAAAGAACGTCGCGACAAAGAAACGCAAGACCCGTCATAGCTAGCTAATTCGACGCTTCCTAGAACGCCGTTTCGGGCCAGTGTACGAGTGGCCGACCATCCGGACTACTGCCGTTCCGGCCCGCTAGAATCGCCGCATCAGTCGGTGGAACCAGGATGTGGATTCGTCGAAGCCTTCGAGCATATAGATCTTGCCGTGCTGGCGGACAAACGAGACGGCGAGTTGGTTGCCGTCCGGATGAAGGCTGATGCGCCCGGCCAGGATGAAGTCCGGCGGCGGATCCAGCGTGGCGAGTTGCTTCTCAACGCCGGATTTGACATCGATCGAGACCAGCCGCTGAACGGGGTCTTGCGGCGTCGGGTACCCGTCAAGATTGAGCGGAACGAGCGCCAGCGTTGCCTGATCAAGAATGCCGGATCGTGGGGGCTTTGGTCGCGCGCGGAACCAGAGAAACGGCGGAATCACTCCGGCGCGACCAGAGCGATTCTGTCGGATTATTGAGCATGTTCGACGATGTTCGGGATAAGACGTCCGCGGCCAGGGAGTGGGATAGACTCATTAACTTACCAGCCGAAGGACCGCGAGCGCCAGCATCAGGCCCACACCCGCGAACGGGAGATACCACCGGGGCGGCCATTTCACCTCGCTATAAATCTCCTTGCCATCCACCGATACGGTGAATCG
>JBBROJ010000228.1:0-2973 GCA_038229495.1 Chthonomonadales bacterium | reverse complement strand
CCCCTCGAAAGGAACATCCATTCTGCCGAACAATGGAACACCATTCGTCCGTTCGCCGGTATAATGGAATATATCCCTTCCAGGGGTCGTCCCGCCGTCCGCTTCTCACCTGACAAAGAATAAGAAGCGGACGGCGACCAATCAAACCTCATCAAGTCCTAACAATCCTGTCAAGAATCGCCCTTCTCTGCGTTCTCTGCGTTTCTAGCAAAGCGGGCGGTGAATTACAAAACCCAGTGGCTGCACATTCGAGTACCTCTATACAAACCTACTATAACATGCGTTGTGTACAGATGTCAACATCTTTTGTTCTACTTTAATGTGCTGGTCAGTTCAGTTAGCACGGTCTCCCGATGAGCCGCTGCTGCCCTGTGCCTTCGCGGTTATGCAAAGAACGAGGAGAAAGGCGGTCAGGAGAGGCCAGAAGGTGTTCACATCGGTCTCCACTACGCGTCAGCGGCCGGCTGGGAGCGGGATATCGCCGCGCCGCTCTTTCCAGGTGCGGGCCTTCATGTCGCCCAGCCAGGGCTGCACGATCTTCCTGTCCAGCGCCAATTCCGCAACTGCAGTCGGGCGGCCGCTCGATGCTTCCGCCAAAACCGCGCCGGACGGATCGACGATAAAGGTCTTCATGTCGTAGCTGGCGGAGACGAGGAAGACGTGGTTTTCGATGGCGCGGGCTTTTGCAAGCGTCTCGCTGCCGCCCCATATCGGAAGCAGGAGGAGCTCCGCGCCCTGCAATGCCAGGGCGCGGGCAGGCTCCGGGAACTGCACGTCCCAGCAGATCATCAGGCCCACCTTGCCGAAATCCGTGTCGAAGACGGGGTAGGAATCACCCGGCGTCAGGCCGCCCTCCACCTCTTCGCGGGGCAAATGAGTTTTCCGATATTTGCCTACCAGCGTGCCGTCCCGGCCGATGAGGACGGCGGTGTTGAAGATAGCGCTGCCGGAACGCTCGTACAGTCCCGCTACGATATAGGCATTGTGCCGCTTTGCCAGCTCGCCGAGCCGCCTGGTGGTAGGGCCAGGAAGCGATTCGGCGACTTCAGCATAGCTCTTGCCGGTCCCGACCACCGATATTCCTTCCGGCAGACAGACTACGTCCGGCTTCGCTTCCGGCGCGCCCTCCACGATTTTGCAGAACTCCTCGACGCTTTCCGCGGCGGAGTGAGTCCCGCGCGGCCTGTGGCCCACGGTGAGCAGCCGGATTCGACGGTCGCGGGGCGAGGGCTCCTCCGCCAGGCTGATATCGTCCCACTTAACGGCCCCGTCCGCCGACCAGCCGAACTCCAACTCCATCACGACATGATGCGCGCCTTCGGGAGCGGCGGCCACGTGCTCGATACGATTCCAACCTCCGTCGACTCCCGATTCGAGGGCGTAGTCCGGCGGTCGGGCCTGCTCACCTTTGGAATTGAACCAGTCCAATCGAGCGGAGACAGCGCGCCGGGCATCGACCTTTCCACTTGTCTTGTACCAGGCTGTGAATCTGTAGGTCCGGCCCGGCACGATGCCCTCGACTGTCGAGCGCCATGCGCCATAAGCCGCCGCGCGGCCGCTGCCGCGAATGGAGAGCGCGCCTCTGCCTGTCTTGCCGCCGGTCGATTCAACGCCAAACTTCGGAGATATCTCCTCGCGCGGCGTCCAGGTCGTCCAGCCGGCAGGTACGCCGCCTACCCGATTCAGCGTGCTGAAATCCGCCAGGCGCGCTAGCGTTTTGGGAGAGTCGGACGCGTGTGCTAAAGTGATTAGGAAGAGAAGAGCGCTCAGTACGAAAAGCCCGATCGTTGGCGTTTTCATGGTGGAAATCCTCCGGCGCTGGGCCGCCTGATTTAGTGTATTTTTAGTCGAGAGAAGAATCGCACTTGCAGAGAGCCATATCCCGGATTCGCCCGGTCCGCTCATAAAATGCGATGAGCTGTTCGTAGGCGAGCGAGATGTCTCGGTCTTCCGTGGCGAGCGTGAGAGCGTTCAGCAGTTCGCGCTCCATTCCCGCGGAATCACCTGCCGCTTTCAGTATATCAGCAAGAGCGAATCGCGGCGCGGGGGAGAAGGGATCGCCTTTGAGCAGCATCTCCCACAACGGGCCACCGGTCTTTTCGGCCTCCAACTCCGTGCTGCACTCCATGCAGCGGTAGGCCGCCGCCTCGTATATTTCGGCCTCCGGGTGATCATTGCCCAGGTCGTAGTTGCTCGTACGCGTGGAGAGAGCGATGGGCGATTCGAATACCTGCCACCAGAGGCGGCAGGCGCGGCCGTCGCTGCCCGACAGCCGGTAGCTTTCGGCAAGGAGATAGTAGGGGTCGGCGAACCAGGGAGCGGCCTCGGAGGCGCGCACGAAGCAGTCCCGCGAGCGCTCGATCTGGCCCTGCCCGAAGAACTGGCTGCCGAGCTTCGACAGAGCCCATGCGTTCTGGCCGTCCGCCCGTAGAATCCGTTCGTGCAACTCGTGGTCGTTACGCGGCAGTGGGTCGGTAACCATCTCGGAGGGGAGGCCTACCAGCTTTGCGAACTCCCTGCGCTGCGCCTCTTCCTCCCGGTATTCGGGCGTGCCATCCTCGAAAGTATCCTGAGCGAGATAGCGGCCATATATGACGCACCACTGGAGGAACGTCTCGAAACTCGACGCCACAGGATAGTAGTGGTCGTATTCATGATCCCAGGCCAGCACGGCGTAATCGCTGCCGAGCGCAGTGGCCGGAACGTAGAAGCCGAAGTAGTTCTCCTCGCCGTCCTCGCCGAACGGCAGGAACTGAGGCAGCATTCCCCGCCATCGATCCTCGTCCCTGACCATCGATTCGAGAGAGAGGAACTCGCACGGACTGATGAAGGGATATTCGAATCCGCTGTATAGTCGCGCGAACGTGTCCGGCAGCTTGACCCGCCAGTGTGATTCCAGAGCGCGGACTTCTCGCGCGAATTTTCTTGTTTCCATTTCGATTGCCTGCGAGTGAATGAATTCACTCGCAGGAT
>JBBROJ010000227.1:0-3108 GCA_038229495.1 Chthonomonadales bacterium | reverse complement strand
TCGTATCTTTGCGGTTGGGCCGTACAATTGCCTCTGGAGGAGCCGGCGGCTGGTTCGCGGAATATTCCGTCAGGAGAAGATCAATGGCACACTGGCTGGAAAAATATCGAGAGCACGAGGTGGAGGTGTTCTACCTGACCGACAGCGGCTACCGCGATCGCGGCGCCATTACGGACTTTGGCGACGGCTGGATAGAGATCTATAAGCCTGGCGGGAACGGCGAGACCTTCCTCATTCCTGTGACGGGAATCCGCATGATGCGAGTTATCCACCCTCCGACGGACGATGAGCGGCTCCTTAGGCCCGTGGAGACACCGGCGCGCCAGATTGAACATGACCGCCGCAAGTGATTGTAAATACATGACAAGCCGCGCTCCTGCGCGAGACCGTGGGAGTTTCCCGCAATCATGCTTATTCGGGATAAATGGGAGGCGTGGAAATATTGTTGCAGCAGCCTGTCACAATCGAATCCGGCAGTCGTACATTACCATGCGCCCAGGCCAGCTTCTCCCGTTTGTCCGTTCGGCGCGCGTCCATGACGCCGCGCCGCAGTAAGGAGAACACGCCATGCACCCACGTACTTCCCGTTCCGCTGCAAACCTTGTCCCGCAGTTCCGAGGCGCCGCCGCCCTGGGATTCTTACTCTTGTTCTTACTATGTTTCGTTAGCGCCGGGTCGCGAAGTCAAGCGGCCGGCAATCCTATCCGGGTCAATCTCGGCTCATTTACAGGCGACGAGCAGCTCGCGCAGGCCGTCGCCGAGACCCTTCTTACCGACCTCGCGAAGTCCGGGCGAATCACCGTCCTTGACGCTCGCGCGGGCAAAGATTCGGACGACGGCGCTTACATCCTCACCGGCAGCTGCCTCGTGTACGACGGCAGCGTGGTCATCAACGTCCGGCTGATAGACGGCGCGACCGGACGCACGGTTCCGGGAGCAGCGGAGAATGCTGACGGGCAAAAGGCGCAGCTTTTCACGCTCATTCATAGCCTCGCGAGCAAGCTGACCACGCGTCTTGCCGGGGAGGTCGGTCCCGGCGCCCTGGGAGGAACAACCGTCCATAAGGCTGGCGCGGGCAGGGCAACTCCGCCCTCCATCAAGTCGGTCCTCGGCCTGCCGCTTCCAAAAGTATCGGCCAGCGTGAATCTGGGCGGAGGAGGAAGCGGCGCAAGCCCGCCACGCTCGAAACCCAGGCCGGCTGCCCAGGAATCAGCGCCTGCAAGTCGAACCGAGGAAAACGAGCTTCGGAGCGACCGGGATGATGTGGGAGATGAGCGCGATCCGGCAATGGCGGAGAGCCAGTCGGATACTCGCAATAATCGAAGCGACCGGGCCGATCGAGGCGTGCAAAGCAGCAATCGTAATGGAGGAGGTTCGAGCGACCGGGATGAGCGTCCCGCCGCGCGAACAGAAGAGTCTGTTCGGGATCGAGCTGTCCGCTATACGAGCCTGATAATCGATGCGCGGGGATTGGGGCTCGACCGATCCATGAGTCCGCAGCTTCGCCGGCACGACGGCGCCATTGTCTGGAACGGCGGCGAGGCGAACCCGGACTACGTTATCAGCGATGGAATCGTGGCATACGCTTCCACGATGCGCGAGGCGCGGGATCAGGCACGCGCGGGGTCCAGACCGCTCATTATCGAAGCGGTAAGCCGGTACGAAACCCCATTTCCCGCGGACCCAATTATCGATGACGAGGACGCGGACTACATCGTGAAGGCCGCTGCGCGCGATGGTTTCCTGAAGAAATATCGGGTAATCTTCGTGATTGGCCGGTAGAACGGCCAGGCAAAATAGTAGGGGTTGGAGAGGCTGCAAGGGAATTTATTCGCTCGTACGCAACCGTACGTTTACTGCCCTTAGCTTGAAACGCAATCCGGGGTTGGAAAGGCTTCGCGCCTCTCCAACCCCTTTTTTATCTCACCTCCGTGTCACAGTCCCCTGCTGCTCGACGGTCGTCAGACGGCCTTCGATGCTGCCGACGCGCGCTTCAATCCGCTGGAGCGCCGAGTCGAAGCTCATATCGTACCGGGTCGTCGAATCGCGAATCTCAGATATCTGATTCTTTAGATCGCGGATCTCGGATGCAAGGCTCGAATCTCCCTGCGCTCCCGCCCGGAGACGCATCTCTTCGATTTTGTGTTTGTGGGTCGTGATTATTGCCACAATGGGTATGGAGAGAGCCAAAACCGGAATCAAAAGAGCCAGAACTTCCATCGCTAGTCTCTCCATCGCTAGTGACTCCCAGGCCGCGCGCCGCCGGCTAGCCGCGCCTGTGCGGTATTCGCGGGCGCAATTCGCTGCTCGACATGGCTCATTCTGCTCTCCATACGCTGAAGGGCGGAATCGAAGCTCATGTCGTAACGGGTCGTCGTGTCCCGCAGCTCGGCCATTTGGCGCTTAATCTCATGCAGCTCGGCGAGCAGCGATTCATCCGCCTTGCCCAGCGTGTTCATGCGCATTTCGGCCATCTGGCGCTGGTGTTTGAAAAACATGCCGATTATGGGCCAGCCAAAAATGCATACGACGGCAACAAGCCCTACTAACTCTCCCATGGCGTTTACCCTGTAATCTTGTTATTGAGGGCGGACAGTTACCGAATCCGCTTCGCGCTCAACTCGCACGACTCGCTGCTCCAGGTGGGCCATGCGATTGTCGAGGCGATTGAGCGCGGTATCGAAGCTGACATCATATTGGGTCGTCGTGTCGCGCAGCGCGGCCATTTCGCCGCGCAGCGCTTCAATGGCCGCGCGGGTCTCCTCGTTGATTTCAATCTTTTGCCGCGAGCGAATCTCTTCGAGCTTCCGCTTGTGGTAGGTCGATATGGCGAGCCAGGGGATGGCGAGCACCATGCCGACGATGACAAGGCTGCCTACGATTGCCGTAATAATAACGGAGGGAATGGGTTCGGGCATGGCGGGCTAGCTCCTCAAGAACCGGTCTGCCGGGTCACAACCTGATCGGACTTATGCGCGCCGGGCTGCCTTAGCCCCAATACTGTTCGGTTAATGTAATTTTCGGGTAAACTATCCCCAAAATCGTTCTGAGAGGAGAGTTTGCCCACTGCCTAGGGAAGAGGCCGCCCGGCCCGGCGGCGTACGCATA
>JBBROJ010000226.1:0-3126 GCA_038229495.1 Chthonomonadales bacterium | reverse complement strand
CAGCACGAATGCCACGTCACAACGCACGCGGCGTCAAACGTAAGATGTCGAACTACCCTCTCTGCTCACGCGGCAGGCGAGGTGCAAAGGAACGCTGTCGCGCATCGCCCACAATTGAAATATGCTAACCGAACAGTATTGATGCTAGCCCGGATTATTCGTGAATCCCGCGTAAGGAGCAACCTCCGCCGCATACCGTAGCGCCGCTCCCCTGATTCCGCGTTGCAGCCGGGCTCCAAACAAGAGTTCTCATACGCCGATCATGGCTATGGGATCATTTGCACTGCCTCGCCACGTTTCGCCAGATGCAAAGGATGCACGCGCTTCATCAACCCGACGAATCAAATCGGCGCGATTCTTCTCCGTGACGCGCTTCTGCACTACTTCAATAATAGATTCATGATCGTCGAGCGGCAATGAGTCGACCGATTCAAGCGCCTCCTGAAACCGCGATTTGGCTGTCAATTCATGCATCAGCACACCTACGCACGAATCTTACCACGATTTAGGCCACTCGACCCAAACCTCGTGGCGGCCCACCAAATCCTCAACTAGGTGGTCACTTAGTGATCGTTCGTAGTTTTGGCGCCACGTCCCGTTTCCATGTAGGTGGATACTTAGGCGGATACTCGGCGGAACGCCATAGTTCTCAACCCTGCCACTGGTCCGATGGGTTGAGACCAGCGCAGGATTTCCATTCCGTGCGCAACGGAAAGGTCCTGCCTATTGGGATCGGTGAGCGGCCCATCTCTTCCAGGTTGAGGTATCTGCCAGCATCTTGATGAACACCCCTCCGACCACCGACCGTGCCTGGAATCCCGTCTGCCTGCCGTCCTTCGTCTCGAACCAGTCGGTCAACGGCACTCGCGAGGTGGATTCGTTCGCGAATCTATAGAGCGGCGAGGTCAGGACTTTGAAGTCGGCGTCTGATTCGGCCATGGTGGCCGACCAGACGGTCCAGTCCAGCTTCGTATAGCCCTTACGGTTGTCGAGCGGCAGGCCGAAGGCGTTTTGCACGGTCTTGTAGTAGGCGATCTCCGTGCGCGCGATCTCCGCCGGAAACAGGTTCAGTCCCAGCAGCCGGTCCCACACGAGGTTGTATTTCTGGCTCCACGTGCCGGGCTTGTCGAACGTCAGCCGGTAGTGGCTGCCGTCTTGCGCCATCTGAATCCACTTCGCCGCCATCTCTTTTGCCGTCTCGCGGTAGTCCGCCGCCTCCTGCCTGCGTCCAGTCAGCGAACAGAGTTGGGAGTAGCCGCCGAGCGCCAGGATAGCCTTTAGAGAGAGGTTCGTGTTGTGCGCCAGGTGGCCGGCGAAGTCGTCCGTGCAGAGCTGGTTCTCCGGGTCGAGGCCCTTCTCTTTGAGGTACTGCGCCCAGCGGGTCAGCGCGGTCCAGTAGGGTTTGGCATAGTCGGCATTGCCCTCTATTTTCGCGAGCGCCGCCAGCATGATGAGCATGTTGCCGCTCTCCTCCACCGGCATCTGGTCGCGCTCGTTGCGCTCGCCGCCTCCGTACACCTGCCCGTTCGCCTGCGGATAGGTGCCGAGATCGTGCGGCGCGAAGGGGAACTTCCAGCGGGGAGACATCGCGTAGTCGAGGACCGGCGTCATTTCGGCCTTGAGCAGCGCCGGATTGAAGAGCAACGCGAAGGGCGCGGCGGGGTAGATGACATCGACGGTCGAGATGCAGCCGTTGCTGAAGTTCTCCTTGGGGAAGTGGAGCGGTTTCCCGTTCTCGTCCGCGGCCAGCTTGTGCGCGGCGAAGCACTGCCGGTAGGCCAACGTACAGAGAGCCGCATATTCCGCACCGCCTTGCTTCGTCAGGTCGGCGGTCAGCCTGCGGTCGAAGTCGGCGCACCGCAGCCTGATTCGCGGATAGTCTCTCTCCGCAACGGACAGCATGTCATCGAACGTCATGCCGCCGCGCTGCCAGTACGGTTTGAGCCGCTTGCCCATCAATTCAATGGAGAAGATGTCGTTGTAAGCGAGCAGCAGATGACGTGAAACCGGCTTCGCGTTCACGCTGCCGAGGTCGAGCGTTGTCGCCAGTACCGGCCAGTCGTCATTCGCGCGGCGAGGCTTGCGGGCATCGTCCAAAACGGCAATCTCGCCACTCTGCGCGAATCCGTTGCGTGCCGCGCGGTCGCCCAGGACCGCCTGCCGCGCGTTCTGCCCGCCTGCTGTTTCGACGTAGAACCATCCCCAATCGATTCGAAGGTTGTCTCCCCTCTTGGCGAGAATCGGCTGCTCCACAGTCCCGATTCGCAGCGTGGAGAGGCCGTCCTTCATGCCGCGCTCCCAGGTGACCTGCTGGTCCGGCGTGTTGACTGCCCACTCCCCGGTCGCGTCGAAGTAAAGCTTTACCGCATGGCTGCGCCCGTCGGCTGACGCCGCGTCGAACGTGACGTAGGTGACGGGGCGGGAGAGCAGATCGAGGTCATCCGGCAGCAGCGGGGACGTAAAGGTGAGCGTCAGCCTGACTCCGCCCGCCTCGAATCGGTAGATGGTCCGCGTCGGCGTCACCTCCAAACCGGTCTGCTTCATCGCCGGCACGCCGTCGGGAGTCGGTCCCGCGAACCGGAACGGCTGCTTATCGATGTAGGCCATGCCGCACATCGCCTGATTTGAGCCGGTCCAATGTTTCGTCCAGTTGTCCGTCAGGCGGTCGTTCATCGACCAGACGCTGAAGTAGGGGTCGTGGGCGACCAGCGGCGCTGCCGGCGGCCGGACGGGCGTCTGCGAAGCGGCACGCGTCGCCTGCATCGCCTGCGTCGCGACAACCGCAAGCCAAAGAGTGAACAAGCTACACCGAAGTGCGGACTTTCTATCCGCGCGAATCCAATTCATGTCATCGTCCCCTAATAGAGTGTTGGCCTGGCAAAGCCCAGCCGTGCGAAAAACCAAGCCCGGCAATTAGTGTAGCACCAAATGAAGTTTGGAATTTATACAACTTGTGTGTGGGGCCGGATTCGTTTGAGGTCGTCCATTTATGGTGGCCCCAAGAGTCAAGACATTTTTCGAGGTGATCTTAAGTTAGGATCTGCTCCTTTCTAAGCAGAGAATCCGGCTTGTCTTTTTGTTTGCCTGTGGCTTGGTCGTTCGACTGGATTCCAGAAGGGTCTGGGT
>JBBROJ010000225.1:0-3216 GCA_038229495.1 Chthonomonadales bacterium | reverse complement strand
TTGAGTCGATTCGCCGGAGGCGCCTGGAAATGAACGTGCTCGTTGCCAACCGGCCCAGAGACAACCTCCATCGGGCCGGTGCTATCCTTACGCCAGCCCCCCACCCTGATTTTGGTCATGCCGCTGCGCCCAGTGGGAAACATAGCTGCATGCCACGAAAAGAGCCTTTCGGCGGTGAGTCGCTGGTCATAGCGGCCCGTGGCGTCGAGCATCATTTCGACGATTCCCTCGACATTGCGACCCGCGGGCTTAAGCGCTCCGATATCCATACCGAGACGGCGGGCAAGCGAGGATCGAACCTGTTCCGCGTCTAGCTTTTCCCCTTCGATCTCGCTGCTCTTAAGCACGTCTGCGGTCAGGGTTTGCAAAACCGCCTCCTGACGAAGGTTGAACCCGAGGGCTTCCATATGACCGATCAGCCGGCCCTGTCGATGGCGGACAGCGGCCAGAGGTTCAGCGAGACGTTCGCGGCTCCAACCGAAGCGGGGCCAGTTGTGAAGTTCGTGGATGTATAATCTCCGCATTTTCTGCGGAGATTATAGCCTGGAATCACCGCAGTGAGCAAGTTCCCCCGAGTTCTTCGTAACCTTCCGGCCATGCCTCAGTAATTCTATTCAGACGTCTAAGTATGTCGACCCGACACCCGCCACGATCCCTTGATTTGATCGTTCTGAGGAGTCTGGTGCCACCCGCGTCTGCAGCAAGTAAATCGTGTTCTGAGGATGGGTTGATATGTCGTTGTGGTCACGCATAGCAAATGTACTTCGCGGCGATCGCCTGCACCGCGAAATCGACGAGGAGTTCGAGGCGCACATCGAAGAGGCGATTGAGCAAGGTCGCGATCCCGAAGCGGCACGGAGGGCATTCGGTTCCGCGCCCCGTCGCCGGGAAGAGAGCCGCGACGTCAGGCTCGTCGTGTGGTTGGATTCGCTTTGCGCCGACGCCGTCTTCGGATGGCGTCAACTCCGAAAGAACAAGGTGACGTCCGCTGCCGCGATTCTGTCTCTGGCGCTCGCCATCGGAGCCTGCACCTCGGCATTCCGCCTGATCGACGCCCTGCTGCTGCGGCCTTTGCCGGTTAGTGAGCCCGAAAGGCTGCGCGTCATCGCCTTTGAAGGCGCGGGTGTAGACGGGAAAATCATGGAATACGACAGTTGTTCCTATCCCATGTTTCAGCGGATGCGCGACTTTGTGAAGGAGCAAGCGGAGTTGATTGCGGTCTCTTACGCGGACCGGCGGGATGTGACGTACGGATCCGATCAGGAAATGGAAAAAGCGCATCTGCAATTCGTCTCGGGTCAGATGTTCTCATCATTTGGCCTGCTCCAGGCTCAAGGGCGGCTGCTTACCGGAAACGACGATCTCCAACCAGGCGCGCATCCCTACGCCGTACTCTCCTACGACTACTGGTCGCATCGCTTCGCACGAGATCCAAACGCAGTTGGGCGAACTTTTCGGCTGGGCGATAGAATCTATCAAATCGTCGGTATAGCTGATGAGCGCTTCACAGGAACAGAGACCGGCATTGTTACCGACATCTTCATTCCCATGATGATGAAGACTGCCAGCACTCTCGCCAGCCCCAACAATTTCTGGCTCCGGACATTCGTGAAACTAAAACCTGGAGTGGCCGCGGAATCCGTACGCGACAGATTGCGTGCAACCTTCCGGGAGATTCAGCTGCAGAGGGCGAAGGGCTTCATCAACATGCCCCCGAAACGTGTGGAGCTGTATTTCAAAGAGAATCTGCTGCTTGAGCCCGCTGCCGCCGGCCGCTCAAACATGCAACGGGATTACCGCAAGTCGCTAGTGGCTCTAGCCATCCTGGTGGGATTAGTCCTTCTGATCGCATGCGCGAACGTTGCAAACCTTATGACGGCGAGGGCGGGCGCAAGGGCACGCGAGATGGCGTTACGCGTCTCCATCGGCGCGGGGCGAACGCGGCTGGCGCAACTCCTGCTCATGGAGAGCGCCTGGCTTGCGCTGATCGCGATGGTGATAGGCGAGCTCTTCGCATGGTGGTCCGCGCCCTTCGTGCTTGGCATGATCAATCCCCCGGATGATCCCGCCCGCCTGGTGCTTTCGCTGGACTGGCGCGTGCTGGGTTTCGGCGCAGTTCTGGCTGCCGGCGTAACGTTCCTCTTTGGATTGGCCCCGGTTTGGCGCGCTTCTTCAGTAAAGCCATCGCTCGCGCTTAAGGGAGGCGACGATCCAGGGTCGCGACCGCGCCTGATGCTGGCGTTGATTGCGGTTCAGGTGGCGTTCTGTTTCCTGGTGCTATTCGTCGCGGGACTATTTGTTGGCACGTTGGAAGAGCTCTCGACCCAGATAACGGGTTTTTCCTCTGAGCGAATTCTCAATCTTGAAACGGTGACGAACGCTCCACAGGCTGCCGCGTTCTGGGATGAAGTGACCGAGCATCTGCGGGCGGTGCCGGGTGTGGAGCGGGTTTCGCTGACTGGGTGGCCGATGATGAGCGGGGAGACGAATGTCGGCAACATTGCCATTGATGGCTCGCCTTCGAACGAAGTATTTTCCGATTTCCTGAATGTATCCCCGGGGTGGGCGGAAGCAATGAGAATTCCTCTCCTCAACGGCAGAGACTTCCGCGGGGATGAGGCGAATCCTTCGGTCGCAATCGTCAATCAGGCGTTCGCAAAGCAGTATTTCAGCGGAGCGAATCCGACCGGAAGGTGGTTTGAAAGAGTTGAGGGGAACCAGCGTATCCGCCTTCTCGTCGTTGGATTGATTCGGGACGCGCGCTCGCGGGACAACGTGCGTCTGGCTATCCGGCCGACAGTCTACATCCCGTTTCAGACCCTGGACACTCACGGAGCCGTGCAGCCGAAGAGCCGGGGAACCTTTGTCGTGCGCACTTCGAGCCAAGACCCTCTTACGCTGGCCCCGGCCCTCCGGTCGGTGGTGTCTCAAACACGCTCAGGAATTCGCGTGGACAACATCCGCACGCAGGTGGAGATTATCCGGTCTCGCACGGTGCGCGAGAGATTGCTTGCGATGTTGGGGTCGTTTTTCTCGGCGGTGGCGCTGTTGCTCGCCGGGGTTGGTCTGTATGGCGTGCTGGACTATGCGGTGTTGCAGCGCCAGCGCGAGATCGGTATTCGCCTGGCGATTGGCGCGCGAGGCGGCGATATCGTCCGGGCAGTAACCGTGGGTGTGTTTTCGGTGGTAGCGGCGGGCTCGGTTGCAGGAATGGCA
>JBBROJ010000224.1:0-3488 GCA_038229495.1 Chthonomonadales bacterium | reverse complement strand
CCATCGTGTCCCGCAATAATTTCCAGAGCCTCAATTCCGTCCTTGGCCTGCAGTACCGAGTAACCGCTGGCATTCAGGAATTGGCACGTTAATTCGCGCACTCCAGCTTCGTCCTCCACGACAACGCCGCGAACGCGACGGTTGGCCTAGCTAAGGCATTCCGATGTGCTTAAGGATTGCTTGGAAACGTGGTTTCTCACTCAGATTGCGGAACCCTGACGCGACCTTGAGTAGAACGAGAAAGCCGATGCGTTCTTCGCAGGCCTTTTCCAGCCAATCGAGAGCCTGCTCCTTGTCGCCCAGCACGTTGAAAATAATGGCAGCCCAATACGGGAACAATGGGACGGAAGCACCTTCTTTTTTCAAATCTGCGAGAATTTCCAACGCCTGGGTTGCCCGGCCGGCTCCGCCATGCACAACCGCCAGCATGGCGCGCAGGCTGGACCAATTCCCGGATAGTGGAAGCGCGTTTTCGACTGTGGCGAGGGCCTCGGCGGGCATTCCTTTGCGCAAGTAAGCGGGACAGAGAATCAAGCTGGCCTGCATGAATGAAGAATCCATTTCCAAAACCTTCTCAAACTGCGCGATAGCCCGGTCGTTATTTCCAGCAAAATAGTTAAGATATCCGACATTAAAATTCATGGGCAGTGAAAGAGGGTCCAACTCCAGGGCGTGATCCGCCTCTTGTATCGCTTCTTGATGTCTTTGTTGTACCAGGAGCCAGAGACTGAGGCCATAATGTGTGCGCGCCGATTGCGGACTAAGCTCGACTGCGCGAAGCAGATGCTTCTCAGCGGCGTCCCAATCCCAATCAAAGTACAAATTAACCAATCCTATCGCCAGGTGGGCATCGGAAAGAGAAGGGGCGATCTCAATGGCCTTCAACGCCGCAGCCTTCGCTTTGGGAAACGCCTCTTTGGCCCGCAGTTCACCAAACACTGCTAAGGCGGTATAGCAATCTGCCATCACGGCGTGTGCAGGAGCATAGCCAGGGTCTATCTCAATAGCCCGTCGGCAATACTCCAGCGCGCGCCAGGAACTCGCAGGTGTCCATTTATTCCAGAAGTAAAGCGCCCGCAAAAATGCGTGGTAGGCCTCGGGACTTCCCGTGTCTCGCGCAGCAAGTTTGGTTTTGTCCTGTGGACTCAGGTGCAGGCGCATGTGTTCGGAGATCTGTCGGGCAATTTCTTCCTGTACGGCAAAAATGTCATCCAGTTTGCGGCTGAAGGTTCCTCCCCACAAATGCGCTTGCCGGGCCACGTCAACCAGCTCTACTTTGATGGTTAGGGTGTCGCCCCGCTGAGTCACGCGGCCCGTCAATACCGCCCGAACATTGAGCTCACGGCTCAGTTCCGCGAGGTCCATTTCACAGCCCTTATATAGGAAGACAGTGCTGCGTGGCAGCACGCGCAGTTTTGGAAGCTGCGAGAGATTGTTGATGAGCGATTCCGTGATTCCGTCGCTCAGGTATTCCGTTTCGGGATCATTGGTCTCGTTGGTCAGCGGGAGGATAGCGAGAGAGTCAATCGTTTTAGTGGCGCGTCGCGTCGGCGGAACGTTGTCAGAGATTTTCACTTGTCCGGATTCGAGGTCGCGTTTCAGTCGGTGCAAATCGGTCAACAGGTCCAAGGCGGTCTGATAACGCAGGCTGCGCTGTTTCTCGAGTGCTTTGCAAATAATGGCCTCGAGCATGGCGGACAGAGCTGGATTGATACGCGACGGGCTGACAGGCGCTCTGTTTAGAATCTGGTCCCTGATGATGTCCGGGGTCGCGCCATCAAAGGTCATGTGCCGGGTGGCCATCTCGTAAAGCACCATACCGAAAGAGAACAAATCTGTGCGTGGGTCCAGCTCTTCGGCTCTCGCCTGCTCCGGCGACATGTAAGCGACGGTTCCGAGTATCGTGCCAGGACTGGTTATTTGCCCATCGATCGTCGCCGCCTGCGCATCGGGGACGGTGATCGGAGTAGAGGGATCCAGCGTTGTAGCGACCTTGGCCAGCCCGAAATCTAGCACCTTGGCGTGGCCACTCCTGGTAGCGAAAATGTTGGCTGGCTTGATGTCGCGGTGAATAATGCCTTGCGAGTGCGCGGCGTTTAATCCCTCTGCAACCTCAATTGCAAGCGAGCACACGGTTTCGTTATCTAACGGCTTTCCTGCGATGAGGTGCTTCAGCGTCACTCCATCCAGAAATTCCATGGCAATGAACGACTGCGCCTCGTGTTGGCCTATTTCATAAATAGTGCAAATGTTAGGGTGATTTAGAGCCGACGCCGCACGCGCCTCCCGGCGAAAACGCTCTAATGCTTGCGGGTGTCGCGACAGTTCGTCGGGCAGGAATTTGAGGGCGGCGAAGCGGCCGAGCTCAGTATCTTCAGCCTTGTAAACGACACCCATCCCCCCGCCGCCTAGTTTTTCCAGGATCCGATAGTGGGAGACGACCTGACCCAAGCGTGATCGAGAATCCGCCATTAGCGCACATCGAAGAACGCGGCCGTCTGAGATCCGTATCCTAGGCCGGAATGGTCGACCGCCACGTGGCAGACGGGACAGTCCAACCCACGTGAACGCAGTGACGCCGCCAGGATCCCGATAGCTACCAAGAAGATGTCTCTCATTGAAACCTGCTTTGGAGGTGTATGGCCCGGCGGACTGATGATACGCACTAAGAGAAGGCGACTCAAGGGACCAAAGGCGTGAAATCGGCGTTGATGGATCGAGATACCGCCCCTAGCCCCAGTCCAATGTAGTGTTTCAAAATGGCTTCAGGGCAAACCGACGCGATGCAGGAGATCGCGGAAGCGAGGTTCAGCGCGAAGGGGGTCGGCTAGCGGCTCAACTCCGTTATAGATCAGGCGATCGTCATGCTCAGCGTAGGCCTTTTCCAGCCACATCAGCGCTTTATTGTTTTCGCCGAGCCCGGTATATATCGCCGTGAAATAGACCGCCGGCACGTAGCGCGAGCGAGACATCTCCTCAAGTTCGGAGAGCGCTTTACGTCCGCCAGCGACATCGCCGGAGACCGCGAGCGCATGAGCATAGGCCATCAGCATGGCGGGAGCATTTTCGTACTGCTTGCGCATTTGATCGAATTCGGCGATAGCCTGGGGATACATCTTCTTTTCCCGGTAAGCGGACGCCAACCAGAAACGCACGAGCACGAAGTCATGCTGTTTGAGGGTGCGTTGGGCATGTGAGATGGCGGCGTCATAATCGCGGGCATAATAAAATGTTTCTGCTCTCGCTGCATTGAAGAGCGGAGAAAAGGGATCTAGCTCAAGCGCATAGCTCATCTCCTTCTGTGCTTCGGGCAGGCGGTTGCGCACAATCAAGTAGTGAGCAAACCACTCGTGGGCCGTGGCGTAATTGGGATCGAGCGAAATGGCGCGCTGATACTCACCCTCAGCTGTGGTGAAATCCCAGTCGTAGCTCATCGCTATGTTTGCCAGAACACAGTGCGCTTCCGCAATCGAGGGATTTAACTGAAT
>JBBROJ010000223.1:0-3563 GCA_038229495.1 Chthonomonadales bacterium | reverse complement strand
GGTGAGCGAGGCAATTTCGACTGACGCGCGAGGGTCGGCTACTGGGCAGTTACACCATTGCGCCAGCCATTGACCGAATCGATGGAGCGTCCTATAATAAAGACGGCGATAACACTATTGCCGTCTTCGCTTTCAAGGGGCAGAAGTGGCGCAAAGCTGGAAACCAACTACAGTCGCTATATACACCCTGGCCCTGCTTCTGGCCGCGACATCTGATAACGCCTCCTCTTCCCCAACGACCCAACAACCTAACGACCCAACGACCCAACCCATCAGCTTCAGCAACGACGTCGAACCGATCCTGACTCGCGCGGGCTGCAATCAGGGCACATGCCACGGTTCGCAGTTCGGCAAGGGCGGATTCAAGTTGTCGCTGGCGGCGTACGACCCCGATCTCGACTATGCGAATATCGTGAGGCAGGCAGGCGGGCGGCGCGCGAATCGGATGTATCCGGCGGAGAGCCTCCTGCTGAAGAAATCCGCGCTGATCCTTGCGCACCAGGGTGGATTGAAGCTGCCCCGCGATTCCAAAGACTACGGTGTCCTGCTGAAATGGCTTACTCAGGGCGCGACGGGACCGGATAGAAACGACCTCCGTATAACCGCCCTGCGGGTCACGCCGGAGCAGAGGGTCCTTGCGCCCGGCCACTCACAGCAGTTGACCGTCAAGGCTCGGTACAGCAACGGCTCAGTGCGCGACGTTACTGCCCACGCACGTATCAATTCGTTGAACGAGAGCATTGCAGCCGCGACGCCCGAGGGTCTCATTACCGCGAAGGGTCGCGGAGCCACGGCGGTGATGGTGCGCTACAGCGGGCTCGCTGTCGTAGCGCATGTCGCGGTGCCTTATTCGACGGTTACACTGTCAGGGTCGGCAAAGAGCGCGTGGAGTGGCTGGAGAGCCGAGAGCTTCATCGACCGCGCGGTGGAGAAACGGTGGCGCGATCTTGGCCTCGCTCCTTCCGGTCTCAGCGCCGATTGGGAGTTCCTGCGCAGGGCGTCGCTGGATATTATTGGTACGTTGGCCGGGCCGGACGAGGTTCGCGCGTTTCTCTCCGACCGTTCGCCGGACAAGCGCTCGCGGCTCATCGACCGACTGCTGGACAGGCCGGAATATGCGGACTATTGGACCGTGAAGTGGTCGGACCTATTGCGGGTCAGCCGCGTCACGCTGGGCGCGAAGGCCATGTGGAGGCTGAACGGCTGGATTCGCGATTCGCTTGCCCGTAACGTTCCCTACGACCAATTCGCTCGCAAGTTGCTGACGGCGCGCGGGCTGGCATTCGAGGACGGGCCGGCGAACTACTACCGGGTCGCCGCCACTCCCCAGGACCTCACGGAGACCACTGCGCAGCTCTTCCTCGGAATCCGACTTCAGTGCGCGAAGTGCCACCATCACCCCTTTGAAAAGTGGAGCCAGCAGGATTACTACCAGTTCGCTGCCTACTTCGCGCGAGTCGGAGTCAGTCCGAGCGCGGACGGGACGAACGAGCCGGTCGTGCGGCTGCGTGCCGCGGGCGAGGTGACTCATCCGAAGAGCGGAAGGGCCATGACGCCGACTCCCCTCGCGCTGGACGACGGTCCCCGGCTGACTTCCCTGCCCTCCACCGTGGCGGATCGGCGCGAGGCGCTGGCGGACTGGCTCACAAGCCGCGACAACCTGCTGTTTGCGAAGATGGCCGTAAATCGATACTGGGGCGCATTGATGGGGCGCGGAATCGTGCATCCGATAGACGACATGCGGATTACGAATCCTCCCTCCAACCCGGAGCTTCTCAATGGGCTGGCCCGCGACTTCATCGCGCACGGCTACGATCTGAAGCGGCTGATTCGGACCATATGCACATCGAGAGCCTATCAGCTCAGCGCGAAGACCACCCCTCAGAATAGGCAGGACGAGGTGTTTCACTCGCACTTCCTGTCGCGACGGCTGCCCGCCGAAACCCTGCTGGATGCCGTGAGCGCCGCAGCCGGAGCACCCGAAAAGTTTCCCGATCTACCGCTCGGTACGCGCTCCATTCAGCTTCCGGACGGCTCCGTTGCGTCACAATTCCTCGACACGTTTGGACGGCCTGCGAGATCGACCGCCTGCGAGTGCGAAAGGGTATCGGAACCGACACTGGCGCAGGCGCTTCAGCTTCTCAGCGGCGAGGATGTCAACAGAAAGGTCGCCAGTCCGGCGGGCCGAATCGCCGCGCTTCTAAAACAGGGCAAGAACGACAGCGAAGTGGTAGACAATCTGTATCTGGCGTCGTTAAGCCGCATGCCACAGCCAAAAGAGAAGAAAATCGCGCTTGCGGCATTCGCTAGGACTGCCTCGAAAAAACAAGCAGCCGAAGACCTCCTGTGGGCCCTCCTGAACACGCAGGAGTTTGCATCGATACGGTGAAATGGACCAAATACCGCGCATTCGCGGAGCGTGCTCCGCTTGCCCCCAAAAACAGGAGAGGGGGGCTTGAACGGGAGTATCCGGTAGAAGATATTAGCTCGTCACATGTCGTTAAGGAATAGTGCCAAAGCAAACTACAGGCATCTTGGAGCGGTCACCCCTTCCCCTGTTTTTGGAGGAAGGCGACGGGGGATTGGGGCCTACAATCATGGCAATTTTAATGGGCGGAGCGCGGTGCTGCGATGGAATCTCGCGGCGCGAGCTGCTCAGAATCGGGGCGCTCGGCGCGGGCGGGCTGATGCTGCCGGAACTCCTGCGGGCTCAGCCGACTGCGGGCGCGGGCAGGTTTGGGAGCGCGAAACGCGTGATCCTGCTTTTTATGAGCGGCGGGCCGCCGCAGCAGGACACATGGGACCTTAAGCCCGAGGCATCCGGTGCGGCGCGCGGCGAGTTCCGCCCCATCAAGACGAACGTTCCTGGAATCGAAATATCGGAACAGTTCCCGCTGCTGGCGCGGCAGGCGGACAAGTACGCGATCATACGGTCGGTGACGCACGACAGCAATATCCATACGGTGGGCGCACACGCCATGCTGACCGGAAACGCCTATCCCAAGGTCGCAAACGGAGAGATATCGGCATCGCCCGCGGACTTCCCCAACTACGGCGCGGTGCTGACCCACCTACGCAAATCCGATCCTCGCGTGCCGACCTTCGTGGCGCTTCCGCAGAAGCAGTCCAATACCGATGGAACGGTGTGGCCGGGGCAGGGCGGCGGATTCCTTGGGGCGCGGTACGACCCTTTGCAGGTGACCGCCGAATACCAGAAGTACAAGCAGGAGATCAAGGACTACGAAAACTGCGCGTTCCGAACGCCCAGCCTCACGCTGCCGGACGGCGTGACGGCGGACCGCCTGAATGCGCGCCGCAGACTCCTCGACAGCCTGGAGCAGACATCGCGCGGCACGGAGCGGGACGCCGCCGCCGGACTGCTGGACCACTACCGCGAGAAGGCGTTCAATCTGCTCAGCTCCACGGAGACGCAGCACGCGTTTAACCTGGATTCCGAGATCGCAGGCGTTCGCGACCGATATGGACGACACCTCTTTGGTCAGGCATGCCTTCTGGCTAGGCGGCTGTCATGCGCGGGCGTGCCGCTGGTCACGGTCTACTGG
>JBBROJ010000222.1:0-3711 GCA_038229495.1 Chthonomonadales bacterium | reverse complement strand
TCATTGTCCAGAATCTTGGGGCCATTATAGGTTGAACCGGCGACGAGACGTTTACGACGCAGCCAGAGGCTGCTCCCTTCATAGCGGCCGGCCCGTTGAGGAAGTTAAGGACCTACACAGTTCCGCATAGGTCGGAACGCAGTATCTTATCGCGCCACTGAGCGCGCATAGCCGGACCAACACAGCCATAGCAATAAGCCTATGGAGTCGTCAGCCGTACCAGAATCGGTCCGCCCGTTATTCGAGGCGGCCGCCCAATTGGACGTTATTGAACAAGGAGCCGCGCCGGGAATAGCCGTCCAGCCAGCGCGGAGTGGACGCTATGAACATGGGACGGCTGCGCGATTCACAACCCGCGACGCCTGAAATTGGCTTCGTTTCGTAAAAAAGCACAAAAAAGCGCCATCCGTAACTGCTCCACACCCGGATTCCGAGTCGCGGGCCGGGCCATGGAAGTTTTCAGAAGGGCATCTCTCCAGGGCGAACGGCCTCCACGGATTCGAAGGCGGAATGTGACAGCCCGGACCGGAGAACCAATGAATGAGGCGAGACTAGGTGAACACGGTGAACACGGTGAACACGGTGAACACGGAGAACACGATGACGGCTTGTCATCGTTCATTTCGCACCTCGGTTATGTATACAGTATTTTATATATTAGAAATGCGCCTGTCAAGCGTTTTTTCTATGCGTTTTCCGGCAGTCCGCTCGGCCACGTGTGATTTCTGATCGGCTTCAGAATCGGCTGAACCATGGACAGCAGCTCCGGGTCGGGCGGACGCTCGCTCCACGCCGCGTTTTGCCGCACGTCCTCGACGGTTGCCATACCCACGAACGTGGACGCGATACGCTCATGCGCCAGAGCGAATTGGAGCGCGAGCTTTGCGATGTCCTCTCCCCTATTCCGGCACGATTCGGCGGCCAGCGCGCACGCCCGACGTATTTCCGACGATGCCGGATGCCACGCAGGCAAGGCGCGGTTGGTGAGCAATCCCATGGACAGCGGGGCCGCGTTCAGTACGCCTATTCCTTTGGATTCGAGGAGCGGGATGAGTTCCGGAAGCGAGGTATCGAAGAGAGTGTAGTGGCAGTAGGAGAGAATTACGTCGAGGCCGGTCCGTTCCAGCACGTACCTGTAGACGCGCAATGGCAGGCCGGTCACCCCGATAAACCGCACCTTCCCCTGATCTTGCAGCCGCCGCATCGCTGGAATCGCCTCTTCGATAATATGAGGCAGCGGCACGAACTCGATATCATGGCATTGGAAAATGTCGATGATGTCTACGTTCAGGCGGCGCAGGCTCTCCTCTACAGACCGCGTAATCCGGCCTGGGGAGAAGTCGAACTCGCCGGGACCGTAGCGGCCCACCTTTGTCGCCAGGATGAATCTGTCCCGGCCCACGGACTTTAGCGCGCGCCCCAGAACCGTCTCCGCCCGCGTCTGTCCATAGTAGGGAGAGACGTCGAAGATGTTCACGCCGAGATCGAAGGCGGCGTGAACCGCGCGTATACCCTCTTCCTCATCAATGGGTCCAAACGAGCCGCCGAGCGGTGACGCGCCGAATCCCAATATGGATACGTTTAGGCCGGTTTTTCCAAGAGGTCGATAGCGCATGGAGACGGAACCGGCCGCGGTCAACTGTCCGCGGCCGGGAATAGGAGAGATTCGCCGGTCGTCCGGCCTATTTATCTATTTTTGCAGTGATCGCCCGCACGCTGCCAATCCAAAGAGTGTTGTCGCCATCGGTCATATTGAGGAGCGCGTTGACATCGAGCACGAGAACCTGGTTGACCTGGTCGAGGTCCAGCTTGTCGTTGTTATCCTTCGAATCGTCCGCCGCTTTGAGGTCCGCGAACGGAATAGTCAGCGTCTTCAACGCCTTGCCGCCCGCCACATCCACCATGACGTTATATTTCCCGCCGGTCTTCTCCTCGACCTGAATGAGAAGCTTGGCGGGGCGCGTGGAGGCGATGTCCAGAGAGAGCGTATTCTTGCCGACCAGCGCGGTGCGAGGAATCTTGCGAATCACTCCTACGAACTTGCCGAACGACTGATGATAGTCCAGTTGAATGCCACGACCACTGAGTGGCGCGCCCGACGTGGACGCAACCTTCATGTCGCCGATTGCGAACCAGCCGACCTGCGGTCGCATAAATGAATCGAGGACCGTTCCAAATTCGGAGGACAGAAGCGCGGGCAGCGCCTCCTCCGTTACGGTGAAATCATCGACATAGAGCGTGTGCGCGCCGCGCTTGAGGTTGAATATCCTTTTTAGATCGGCGTTCTCCGCCTGCGCCAGAATCTGCCCAACATCGGTGAGGGCAATGTTTTCGACCTTGTCGAGGTCCAGCTTGCCGTCGGGATCAGGCGGGTCGTTAGCATCCTCGGAAAGCAGAAAGTCGGACGTCGCCAGCTCGACCTGCTGCCACTTCCCCGCGGGAACGGTGAACATAGCGATATAGCGGCCGCCATCCGCCTCTTGCAAAGCCGCCGCAAGGACCGCGCCTGTGTCCGCTTTCACCCAGAAGCGCATCGACTTCGCTTTAGCGAGCACCCCGTCCAGCGTTGGGTAGAGGAGCGCGCTCACGTCACCCTTCTTGATGGAGTAGTCGAACTGAAGCGCGGCCTTCCCGCTTTTGACGTTGGCCGCATCGTGCGTAACAGAGACCGTGCCTCCCATACCCACCGACATCCAGCCGCCATCGCTCTCTTCAAAGCTTTGTTTTATGATGGCCGGGCTGGTTTGCGCAACCGCGGAAAGAGACGTGACTGCCAGCGCTCCACCGAGCCAGATTCCGAATGATCTCTTCATGATGCCTCCTTACGACGTAGGGACCGTGGCGCCCAAGCCCGCGATTGCAGGGCTATTCAGGTAACGAACTCGCGTCCCTTCCGGTTTCACGCATTGCTGAAACTACCCATTGCCTCGTTGCCGCATCGACGCATTGGCGGCCGGCCTGAACACCCGAAGACCCAAACACCGCTGCCTCAACGACCCAACGACCCAACGATCGATGCCGTCTCCCCCAGGATTGGGGGTTGGGGGGCAATGACCCACCTTTGCTATCCCGGCGGCCACTGCATGAATCGCCCGCCTAGAACATGGAGGTGCAGATGGTAGACCGTCTGCCCTCCGTCGTCACGGCAGTTCACTACAATGCGGAACCCGTCATCCTGGAGATTCATGCAGCGTGCGGCCTCATTGGCCGCCAGCATCGCCCTTCCCAGCACGCTCGCGTCCGTCACGTCCATCACCGTCGGGAAGTGCGCTTTCGGAATTACGAGCACGTGCACGGGAGCCTGCCTGTTGAGGTCGTGAAACGCGATGAACTCATCGTCTTCGTAGACCGCGTCCACGGGTATCTGTTTCGTCGCAATCTTGCAAAAAATGCAGTCGTCCGACATCGCTCCTCCTGTGAATCACCTGGTTTCCGCGCGGGCGGACCTGACTGTTTTCGGATACGGAGGCGAGGGCTTCGATGCGTTAAACCGCACGACCAGGGCCTCGTCGTCCTGTTCCGGAATGGACGAAACGCTGAGTTTTCCCGCCCCCAATATCATCCATGTGCCGCTTCTCGTAGGCATGGCTGTCGGCAAGGTCATTAGCGCCCCTAGCCCAAATACTGTTCGGTTAATGTAATTTTCGGGTAAACTATCCCCAAAATCGTTCTGAGAGGAGAGTTTGCCCAATGCCTAGGGAAGAGGCCGCC
>JBBROJ010000221.1:0-4353 GCA_038229495.1 Chthonomonadales bacterium | reverse complement strand
GGGTGGTGAAAACGCGAAGCGAGGCGTGTGTCGAAAGTCGAGAGTCGAGTGTCGTGATACTTGAGTGCTGTGTGATGACCGTGTCGTTGCTCTCTACTCTCGACTCACGACTCACGACTCTCGACTCTCGACTTTCGACTCACGACTCGCTTCGCGTTTTCACCACCCGCCCGGATACGCTGTGGGGCGCGACCTTTATTGTGCTCGCGCCTGAGCATCCGTTGGTGGAGGAGCTTACCACGCTGGAGCATGCGGCAGAAGTCACGGAGTACGTTCGCAGGGCGCAAAATACGACCGAGATGGATCGCATGAACGCCGAGCGGACCAAGACAGGCGTCTTCACGGGCGCCTACGCGATCAATCCGGTAAACGACGAGCGGATTCCGATCTGGATTGCCGACTACGTGCTGATGGGTTACGGGACCGGCGCGATTATGGCGGTTCCCGCGCACGACCAGAGAGACTTCGAATTCGCGCGGAAGTTCGATATTTCGATCTGCCTCGTCTACCGCAGCGCAAGCGGTCCGCAGACCCCGGAGGAGATGACCACTGCCCTGCCGCACGGCGGATTCATGGTCAATTCAGGTCAATTCGACGGCTCGCCGAACAGCAAAGAGACGGTTGGCAGGGTGATCGCCTGGCTGGAGGAGACCGGGAAGGGCGAGGGCAGGGTCAACTACAAGCTTCGCGACTGGCTTATCAGCAGGCAGCGCTACTGGGGCGCGCCCATTCCCATTATCCATTGCGAGCGGTGCGGCGAGGTCCCCGTTCCGGAAGACCAGCTACCCGTCACGCTGCCGGATGTTGAGAACTATCAGCCGAGCGGAACAGGCGAATCTCCGCTCGCGACGATTCCCGAATTCGTCAACACGACCTGCCCTGCGTGCGGCGGTCCCGCCCGGCGCGAAACAGATACGATGGGCGGGTTTGCCTGCTCTTCGTGGTATTTTTTGCGATTCGCGGACCCCCATAATCCCAACGAGTTCGCTGCCCGCGACAAGCTGGATTACTGGCTGCCGGTCGATATGTACGCCGGCGGCGTTGAGCACGCAGTAATGCATCTGCTGTACGCGCGGTTCTGGACAAAGGCGCTGTTCGACGCCGGATTGGTCGGATTCACGGAGCCGTTCAAGGTGCTGCGCAACCAGGGATCGATGCTTGCGTGGACGCCGGGACGCCGCCCCCGCGCGGGCGAATCGTCCGGCGATGAGGACGGCGCTACCGAAACCGTGGTCGATTGGATCGTGCTGAAGCCGGAAGAGCGGGCCGGCTACCCCGAAGATCAGATCGTCTGGCGATGGGCGCGCATGTCCAAGAGCAAGGGCAACGTGGTTACGCCGGACGACATCTGCGAGCGGTACGGCGCGGACAGTCTGCGAGTATACGAGATGTTCGTTGCCCCGTTCGAGGACAACGTGCAGTGGAGCGAGGACGGAATCAATGGCGCGTATCGATTTGTGAGCCGCGCGTGGCGTTGGCAGATTAATGCGCTGCCGGGCTATCAGCCGGATTGGCGCGACCAGATTGCCAGCGTCTCCGGCCCCGAAGTTAAGAAGACGCGCCGCAAGCTGCATCAGACGATTCGCAAGGTCGGCGAGGACATCGAGGCGTTCCGCTTTAACACGGCGGTCGCCGCATTGATGGAGCTGGTGAACGAGCTTTACTCCTACAGGCCCGTAGTAACTGCATCGAGCGGCGCGTCCACCGCCGACCCCATTGTCACTTCGGAGGCGCTGGAGAGCCTGGTTCTGCTGATCGCTCCGTTCGCGCCGCACCTGGCCGATGAAGTATGGTCGCGGACGGGCAGGACCGGTTCGACGTACCACGCTTCATGGCCGGAGTTCGATTCAGCGGCCGCCGCGGAAGATGAGATTACGCTCATCGTGCAGGTGAACGGCAAGCTGCGGGACAAGCTAACGGTCCCAGTTGATACGTCGGACGAGGTATTAAAGCAGTTGGCTCTCGCGAGCGAGAAGGTCGTGGCGGAATTGAACGGCAAGCAGATTCGCAACGTAATAGTTGTGCCAAAGAAGCTGGTCAATATCGTGATCGGGTAGTTTAGGGAGAACAACAATGCTTCATCCGGCAATGTCGAACGAAGAGATTGATGTCATGGGCCGTCAAATATATGGTGAGCGATTGCGCTCGCTTGTGGAAACTCCGGAGAACATAGGCAAGCAGATTGTGATTGATGTCGAGACTGCCGACTACGAGGTTGACGCCGATGGATTAAAGACAAATCGAAAACTCCTGGCAAAAAGGCCCAATGCCGCGCTCTATGGGCTGCGCATCGGATATAACGCAGCCTACGCGATTGGCAGTGTTCTCGAGAGGGACGCGAAATAATGCAGGGCCGCGTCGGCTCGAACCATCCGCGAATCGATATCTTACTCCCGCGTGAGACTTCTTGCATGAGTGTTTTACGTCCGGCTGGACGATTGGCCGCAGGTCCTCCAGCGAGGGAATTCATTCCCTCGTTCGCCTCCGGCAGGACGATTGGCCGCAGGCCCTCCAGCCACAAAGCCATGGTCACTTCAGTGCCTCGCTGGCCTTTGCAACAGGTCTACCCCGCCCAAGGGACATGGAATTTCAATAACAATATCCTTCCGCTACGGGCCCGCAGACGCTCCCTACGATTCGACAGAACTTCGTTAGCCGCGTGTGGCGCTGTCTGGTCAAAGTACTATCGGACTTCCAGCCCGATTGGCGCAAACAAGATCGCCATTGACGTCCGCGTGGCAATCCTGAGATCCTATGCGCAAATTGGCGGGAGGCATGAGTACGATGTCGTGATGAACCTCGCGAATCAATTTGCAAACACTCCTGCCCGTGAACGTCTGATGGAAGCCGCAAATCTGGTTCTGGAGCCGGTTGTGGGCCGCGCAATGCGAGAGGCCCGGCATGGCGTTCTTCTACGGCCCGTCGAACCCGCATCCGGCGCTTCTCAGGACCTTCTGCGCCCTGCCGAGACCTTTACAAGGACCGATTCAGCCACGCTGCTCCGCCCGCACGATTCAGACACGGGATAACTCGCCTTCGCCTCTTCCACATCTTCTTCGATTCAGCACAAAGGTCATGTCAATCCATGCTTGCAACCCGGTATATTTTCGAGTATTATTAAGAACCACTCCAACGAATCCCAGAGAAACCTAACCGAATGACTTTTCAAGACCTCCTCATCACACTCGAGAAGTTTTGGGCTGATCGTGGCTGCCTCATCATGCAGCCCTACGACGTGGAGGTGGGGGCCGGCACGAACGCGCCTACCACCACGCTGCGCGCCCTCGGCCCCGAGCCCTGGAACGTCGCCTACGTCCAACCCTCCCGCCGCCCCGCCGATGGCCGATACGCGCAGAACCCCATGCGCATGCAGCATTACTACCAGTATCAGGTCATCATGAAGCCAATGCCGGACAACATCGTTGACATCTATCTCGACAGTCTTCGCGCCATCGGTATCGATCCCGCCGAGCACGACATCCGATTCGTCGAGGACGATTGGGAGGCCCCAACGCTCGGCGCGCAGGGCGTTGGCTGGGAAGTATGGCTCGACGGAACGGAAATTACGCAATTTACCTACTTCCAGCAGATGGGAGGGGTAGAGTGCAAGACGGTTTCTGCCGAAATAACTTATGGCACAGAGCGTTTGGCGACCTGCCTGCAAAAGGTTGACAGCGTTTGGGACATGGAGTGGGCGCACGGCATAACTTACGGTCAGGTCGAGCGCGACGCGGAGCAGCAGAACTGCGTGTACAACTTCGATCAGGCGGACGTGCCGATGCTGTTCAGCCTGTTCGATATGTATGAGAAAGAGAGTCTGCGGGTTGTCGAGAAGGGGCTTGTGTTCCCCGCTTTCGATCTGGCGCTGAAGTGCTCCCACATCTTCAACCTGCTCGACGCGCGAGGCAGCATATCGGTTACCGAGCGCGCCACATTCATCAATCGTGTCAGAACGCTTTCTCGGAAGTCCTGCCTGACCTATCTAAAGCAACGTGAAGAAGCCGGTTTCCCGCTATTGCAGCAGGATAACCGCGTTTTAGTAAACGCAATCTAAATTCTGAACAGCATCGATTTCGGTGCTGTGTCGTTGTTCCCCACTCCTCGAAGAGTGCCTCGGTAGAATGGCCAATGACGGGCTTTGAAGCGACCGAATTTTGCACCGACTCGCGGTCGCCGAGGAGCCTCAATCGGCCGCTTCCGCAGATGTTAAATAGACAAGTATCATCTGATCTCGTACACCCGTGTGTCATCTGATCTCGTACACGGATATCACATCTATCTTCGGTCAGTGTGTACCATTCAGTACCCACGGGAGGTTGATGTGACATGAACAAAAAAAACTCTTGCCAATCG
>JBBROJ010000220.1:0-4461 GCA_038229495.1 Chthonomonadales bacterium | reverse complement strand
GAATTTCGTGAGATCCACCCTGATAGCTCCCGAATTCGAGACATTCCCTGATCGATACCGCTGGTCCGTCGAAGCATGCTACCGGCTGATGGAAATCGGCGTCCTGGAAGGAAGATTTGAAGTCCTGGACGGGGAGGTCGTGAGCAAAATGGGGCAAAATCCACCGCACTATTTCGCCATTAGCCGCCTTACTCTTTGGGCAAATGCCGTCTTCGGCGATGAATTTGTTCGCATTCAAGGACCGATTACGCTGCCGGCGCCCGACGGCGTCTACAGTGAGCCTGAGCCCGATGTCGCCCTACTCAGTAAGCCCTCGACAGATTACGCCAACCGCCATCCTGGCCCGGCGGATCTACGGCTTGTTATCGAGGTCTCGGACACCACACTTCGCACCGATCTCGTTCTTAAAGCCCGCCTGTACGCACGGGCCGAGATCGCGGAATACTGGGTGGTGGACCTCACCGCTCGACAACTGCACATTCATCTTAAACCCACGAACGGCGAATATGCGGTCGTAACGGCCCACGCCGAAACCGAGACCGTCGCTCCGGCTTCGTGCCCCGAATCGACAATCGACGTATCAAGCCTCCTGCCACCCGCCACTATTTGATCGCCTTTCCAAGGGCGTTACGGCCCGTTGCGACCGAATCGTTGCAGCCGGCAGCCACCGAAGCACTTACGCCCTCATGTCGTGGTCTGACCCGCTCTTCTTCGTGAGGATCATGATTCAAGACACGGATACTTTTGATACTCCATATGCCACGTTCTACAACTACATTAGGGTATCGCCTCAAGTATGAATCAACTTGCCTCTTGCCTCTTGCCTCTTGCCTCAATAACGAAGATTAGCGTATAATAGTCCAGATGACTATAATGACCATGAATTGGCCGGGAGTGAACGAATGAGCGAGTCCTATGATGTTGCCGACGCGAAGAGCCGGTTCTCCGAGCTTCTCAACCGTGCCGCCTTCAGCCGCGAAAGATTCCTGATTCGTAAGCGCGGCAGGCCGGTCGCCGCCATCGTGAGCACAGAGGATCTGGCGCGCCTGGAAAGCGATCGCGGATCGGAGGGTCTGAGGGCGGCGGCCGGAGCGCTCGCCGAACATGACGATTGGTCCACGATTATGGAGGAGGTTGTGCACGACCGCGAGATGCACTCCGACCGTGATGTGGCTGAGGTGACCGAGGAAATTATCGAGTGAGCTATCTCATCGATACAGACATTTTGAGCAATGTCCTGAAGAAGCGGCCCTCCTCACGGGTCCTTCAGCGATTGACAGCGGTTCCAAGCACAGAGCAGTTCACTTCGGCCATCACGGTAGGAGAGATGATCTACGGCGCGTTGCGCAGTAACCGTTGTGAGGAGATTCTCGCGCGGCTGAAGACCGAGGTCTGGCCTCGGATTCAGGTACTGCCCTTCGGTCGCGACGCGGCAGAGACCTATGCGCGCATCCGCCTCGACCTTGAACGCGCGGGAACGCCGCTCGCGGAGCCCGATCTGCGCATCGCGTCCATCGCATTATCCCGAGGATTCACGCTTGTCACAGGGAACGTCCGGCATTTCGAGCGCGTGCCCGAACTCGTGGTGGAGAACTGGCTCTGAGCCATGAGCATTCAGGAACACCCCGCGTCAGCCTTCTACATCACGGGCGGTACTCTTCCTGCCGACGCCACCTCCTACGTCGAGCAAGCGGTAGACCGCGACCTGCTTACCTCATTGATTGCCGGCGAGAGGATCGTTCTACCGGCACCTGTCCGAACTGCACGGACGACTCTAGACCGCCAATAGGGAATGAAAACTTCATGGCCGATAAGCAACGTTCCACTCAAATAGCACACGTCCTATTCCTGGACATCGTCGGCTACTCACGTGAAAACACGGGCGGTCAGAGCCGCATGCTCGAAAGTTTGAATGAGTGCGTGCAGACATCGGACGCTTATATGGAGGCCCAATCGACGGAGGCTGTCCACCCGCTGCCGACCAGCGATGGAACGGCGCTGCTGTTCTATAACGACGTGCTGGCTACTGCGCGCTTTGCCGTGGAGCCGGCCTGAGAGCTGAACGAAGACTGATGGAAGCCAGCGATAGTTCTCTGCACGTCAAGGCTGGCCATTACACGTCAAGGAAACAATATGAAGGGAATCGTTCTTGCCGGCGGAAGCGGTACGCGGCTCTACCCAGTTACTCAGGCGGTGAGCAAGCAGCTCATGCCTGTCTATGATAAGCCAATGATCTACTATCCGATCTCGGCGCTCATGCTGGCTGGGATTCGGGACATCCTGCTCATCTCCACGCCGCACGACCTGCCTCTTTTCCAGCGGCTGCTCGGTGACGGAAGCCAGTACGGAATCAATATGAACTACGCCGAGCAGCCCCGTCCGGAAGGACTCGCGCAGGCATTTCATATTGGGAAGCAGTTCATAGGCGGACAAGGAGCCTGCCTGGTGCTGGGAGACAACATCTTCTACGGGCATGGCCTGCCGGAAATGCTGCGCCGCGCTGCCTCGCAGGAGCGAGGCGCGACCGTATTCGGCTACTGGGTCCGCGATCCCGAGCGATACGGCGTTGTCGAATTTGACGGGAACGGCAAAGCGCTCTCGATCGAGGAGAAGCCGCGCAAACCGAAATCCAACTACGCGGTGGTCGGCCTCTACTTCTACGACAATACGATTACGGAGGTGGCGGCTTACATAAAGCCGTCCCCACGCGGCGAGCTGGAGATTACCGACGTGAACAACGTTTACCTGGAGCAGGGCGCATTGCAGGTAGAAAAGATGGGGCGCGGGATGGCGTGGCTGGACACGGGGACGCACGAATCGCTGCTGGAGGCCAGCAACTTCATTCAGACAATCGAGCACCGGCAGGGACTGAAGATAGCCTGTCTCGAAGAGATCGCCTATGAGTGCGGCTACATCAATTCGGAGCAGGTCATGAAGCAGGCCGAGTTCCTCGGCAAGACGGAGTACGGCCAGTACCTCCGTCGCCTCATTGAGGACACGCCTAAACCGTCCGGCGCATGATTCGCGCCAGCTAAGAATATGAGCAAGCCGGGCATCGAGATTAAGCTCAACTGCGATGCCCGGCTTGCTCGACTCTAATTCTTAGACGGCAGGCGGTGTGCGAGGCACTGAAGTGACCTCTCTGGAGGGCCTGCGGCCAGTCGTCCTGCCGGACGAAAAACACTGATGCATGAGGTCTCCCGGTTCTTAGACGGCAGGCGCTTCTTCAACAACTTCTTCGGTCTTCTCGCCGCCGCGTGTCATAGAGTGCAGGACGGCGACAACCGCATCGCCCGGCGTGACCACCGCGTATTCGCGACCCGCGGCGAGCGCTGACGCCGTGAGCACCGAACCCACTTCCATCTCCGTGGTGTCGACCATTACCTGTTCAGGCAGCTTATCAGGCACTGCGCGCACCAGGACAGTAGTCAGAAGCTGCTCCAGAAATCCGGCCCCGACCTTCACGTCGTACGGCTCGCCCGTAAGGATTACACGTACTTCTGCCGTAATCGGATCCGCCGCGGATACCCGTTGAAAACCTACGTGAATCACCTTGCGGCTCACCGCGTTCTTCTGAATGTCGCGCGGGATAACGAGAACGCTGCCGCCTTCCGCAGTTCCCTGCACCTCGATAATCGCCGAATCCCCATGGGCGTGCAGGATATTCATCAACTGATCACGATTCACGACACAACTCTGCGTCGCCCCACCCCGCGTTGAAATCGTGGCAGGTATGAATCCGTCCCGCCGCATATTTTTAAGCTCGCCGCCGGTCATGCGCTCGCGCACCTTCGATTCCAATACTGTTCTCATTTATACCTCTTATGCCTGTTATGCCTGGCCGTTGCAGATTATACGCGGTCCTGTCAGAGCGCGAGTAACTCGATTACAGGAAGATGACCTGCTCAACCGCGCGCTTTTCCGGATTCGCGAAGTGAGTAGTGAGAAGACTCACGACTCGGTCAATCGCGGACTTGCGCGTGGGATAGGCCGTGCCCTTGTCCACGGGGGAGCCGACGGCGTGGATGTGCGAGTAGCCCGGCGCGCTGGCGCGCCAGTTCTTCTTCTGCTCGTCATACCAGGAGGTGATCACGATGGAGCGTCCGCTCATGTCGCGCTTGGTCTGTTCGAATTCGGTGGCCATGGATTGACTCTCCTGGTTGAACGCAGTCGGCGCCGGGTGGGCGAAGCTGCGCGGCGGCCGTGGGAACACAAAAAGGACGACCGCCGCATGAAAGCGCGAAATAAGCGCGTTCAAGCAGCGGTAGCTTATTGGGTGCCGGTGGGCAAATGTTTCCGCTCTACGCGGTGTATGGTTTATAGTACCATTCTTTTATGTTTTTGCGTTATGTCCGGCGCCTGGGTAACAGTTCAGCCCATTGCTTGCTACCGCAGACTCCAGCCCTTGCGGAAATGCGGCTTGATGAAGGAATCGGCCGCCGGGCAGTTCACGGCGCGCAT
>JBBROJ010000219.1:0-4495 GCA_038229495.1 Chthonomonadales bacterium | reverse complement strand
TTTCTGGCGCAAGAACCGGCGGATCGGCGGCAAGACACCCTATGAAGCCGCCGTTAGCTGGTACGACAAAGAACCAGGCATATTCATCAGGAAGCCGACCGAGCTGCTTCTTTTCCGTTCACAAACTTGTGAGACTTGACAAGTATGTTCTTATGTAATGAGAATGGAAAACGCCATTCTGTTAACCTCATGCCTTCTAAGCAATTGGCCGCAGGTTCGATTCTTGTCCGGGGCATACTAATCGATCCCGCAATCATTCTGACAAACCGGCTCATCGCTTAGAGTCTAAAACCAACGGCTGCGTCCTTCGCCTCGTCGTACTCGTCAAAGCCTGCGCCCTACATCTCGAAACTCTCCTGGCGTTCAAACATCTGGCGTTCAAACATCTGGCGTTCAAACATCTGGCGTTCAAACATCTGGCGTGCCGCCGCGTTACGGCATAACTCGATATTTTGCGATGGCCTTTTCGTCAACCTCGATGCCGAGGCCGGGACCCTGGGGAACAGCGATCATCCCGTCGGAATCCATTTGCAACGGGTTCTGAATGATGTCCCGGAGCATGGGACTGTTGGATACGTTATATTCGAGGAAGAGACTGCGAGGCAGGCTGGCGTTCGCGTGCAGGCTTGCGGCGGAGAGCAGGTCCGTAAGCCACGCATGCGGGCAGACGTCGGCCCCAACTTTTTCAGCCTCCCACGCAATCTTTCGGAACTGCGACAGCCCGCCGCAGCGGCTTACGTCCGGCTGAACGACATCGACCTTTCCGCGATTCAGCAGTGCGTGGAAACCCCAGGAGGTCGCCTCCTGCTCCCCGGCCGCAAGGCGGGTCCGAACGCCCGCGTCCTTCACGGCGGCATATCCCTCGTAGCATTCCGGATGCAGAAAATCCTCCAGCCAGTAGATGTCGTAGGGTTCCAGCCGCCGAAGGAGGTCGATGGCGTCATAGGCGCTTCGATTCACGCTCCATCCCGCATCCACCAACAGGTCCACATCCTCCCCAATCTCCTCCCTCGCCGCCCTGACGAGCGAGACATCCCGCTTGCGGTCCTGGCCGAAAACTCCCCACCCGAACTTAATGGCGGTGAATCCACGTTCCAAATAGGCGGCGCATGCCCGCTTCATGTCATCGGGAGTCGGGCGAAAGAGAGTGCTGGCGTAGGCGCGAACCCGATCGCGATACGCTCCGCCGAGAAGCTTGTGAACCGGGCGGCCAATAGCCTTGCCCATGATATCGTGGCACGCGATATCGAAGCCGGAAAGGACCTGAATGGCGACCCCGCGGCGGCCATAGTATATGCTCCCCCGGTAGACCTTGTCCCATAGCCTCTCCACATCGAAAGGGTCCTCGCCGACCACAAGTGAGCGCAGGCCGTCGAACGCCGCAATGCCGCTCGACGGCGCATTTACCGCCGCCGCGCCCACGTGCGGCGCGGTCTCGACGTCGGACCAGCCCGTGATTCCCTCATCGGTGGAGACCTTCAGGAGCAGGCAGTGCTTGACTCCCGTCGCCTCCTCGCTCCCCTCCGGGTTACGGTAACCGCGAGAGGATTCAAGAATGATCGGCTCGACGTCGGTGATTTTCACGTATCGTATCTCCAATGGGGAGGTATGCGCAGGCTTCGGGTTTGCTTCGTCGAAATTCGACGCAGATTCGGTGGCTCCTCCAATTGGGGAGGAGTCGAACAGTTACAGACGAACATAGTGTGACTGCTCCGTGTTTTGCCGTCCGCGAGGACGGTTGGCCGCAGGCCCAGAGTTCTCAACCAGGCCACTGGTCCGAGTGGTTGAGACAGCGAGTGAATTCATTCACTCGCTCGCAGACGCAAAGGACAGACGACGCGAATGATTGTCGACATCCATACCCACGCGATGAGGTATCCCGACCACCTTTCGGACGAGTTCGTTCGGGAGGCGGACGTGGCGCGCGGATTCCACATCGATCTGACGGTCGAGTTTGACGCGTACATGGAGGCGATGTCGCCGGTGGATCGGTGCGTAATCTTCGGAATGAAGGCGCGGCATACCGGATTTTACGTTCGGAACGAGTGGATCGCCGGATTCGCGGCTCAGGCCCCAGACAAGATGATTCCCTTCATGTCCATCGACCCGACCGAGCCCGATCATCTGGACGACTTTGACTACTCCCTTAACGATCTGAAGCTCCGCGGAGTCAAGCTCGCGCCGATGTACGCCAATTTCGATCCCACCGATCCAAATCTTGACGGTCTGTACTGCCGCGCGTCGGACAACGGTCTGCCTGTCCTGTTCCACTCCGGGACCACCTTCTGCCGGAACGCCCCGCTCAAATACACGCGGCCCGCGCTCTGGGATGACGTGGCGATTCGGTTCCCCGACCTCAAGATGATTCTCGCGCACCTCGGGCATCCGTTCGAGAACGAGGCGCTGGTGACGACCCGCAAGCATCCGAATCTGTTTCTCGACCTTTCCGCCCTCTACTACCGCCCCTGGCAGCTCTATAACAGCCTGATTCTCGCGCAGGAGTACCACGTCACCCACAAGATTCTGTTCGGCTCCGACTATCCCTTCGCGACCCCCGGCGACTCCATCGAAGGTCTTTACGGGCTCAATAAAATGGTCGAAGGCACGAATCTACCGCGCGTTTCGGAAGCCGTGCTGGACGAAATCATACACCGGGACAGCCTGTCGCTCCTCGGGTTGGATAGACCCGCATGATCATCACCGGCCTGACAACCCACATTCTAAACGACGGATGGCGGAACCTGATCTTCGTCGAATTGCAAACGGACGCCGGCATAACAGGGCTTGGCGAGGCGACGCTCGCGAATCGGACGGAATCGGTCGTCGCCTACCTGCACGAAGCGAAGGCGAAACACGTGATTGGGTCCGACCCTTTCGACACCGAATCGCTCTGGCAACGGATTTATAAAGGCGACTTCATTCGCGGCGGCATGGTTGCCTGCGCCGGCCTCTCCGCAGTCGATATCGCCTGCCACGACATTATCGGCAAGGCGCTGGGCGTTCCGGCCTACAAGCTGCTGGGCGGCTCCGTGCGGGAATCCATTCCGTGCTACGCCAACGGCTGGTACACGGTCGAGAGGACGTCTGAAAAGATAGCTGAGCGCGCCGTCGAAGTCGTGAAACGTGGCTACCGCGCGATGAAGATAGATCCATTCGGCCCCGGCGCGGGTGAGCTGACACGCTCGGAAAGAGCATTGTCTGTCGGAATCATCCGGGCGATTCGCGAGACCGTGGGAGACGACGTAGAGATATTCGTAGAGGCGCATGCGCGATTCGCGCCCGTGGAGGCGATTCGGCTGTGCAGGCTGCTGGAGCCTTACGACATCGGCTGGTTCGAGGAGCCGTGCCCGTGGGACGACCCGCTGGCATGGCGCGAGGTAAAGGACAAGGTGGGAGTGCCGATCGCGGGCGGCGAGCACTTCTGCACCCGCTATGGGTTCCGGACTGTCATCGAGAACCGATGCGTGGACATCCTTCAGCCGGACGTGCTCTACTGCGGCGGGCTGAGCGAGATGCGAAAGCTATGTGCATGGGCGGACGCCTACAGCTTGCTGATAGCTCCTCACAATTCGCAGGGACCGGTCTGCACCACGGCCTCGACCCACGCCGCCCTCGGTATTCCCAATCTCAAGATTCTCGAGGTCTTCGACGACTTCATGATGCCGCAGGTCAAGGCGTCGGTCCCCGGATGCGCGAATGTCGTTAACAGCCGAATAAGCCTCTCCGACCGGCCGGGCCTCGGCATCGAGTTGGATCACGACGTGATTTCACGCCATCCATACGTGCCAACTTTCTTCAATCTGTTCGGGGAGGGCTGGGAGAGACGGTTCGAATCGGGAGGAATGAGAAAAGAATGAACGGCGAATCGGTGGTTCCCGCAGGCGATGCGGAGCTCTTCGCGTGGGTGGAAGCGAACCTGTACAGCGCTGTCGTAAGCGATAGCTGCGACGAGCTTGGATATATGGACCAGGCGATGGGACCGGAGATTCGTCCCACGGACGAATCGCTGGTCTTGGTGGGTCGCGCGCGAACCTCGCGTTGGATAGAGGTGGACCACGTGCTCGAAAATCCCTACGAAGGGGAGATGCGCGCGATGGACAGCCTGCGCGAGGGCGATGTAGCGGTCATGGCGACTGACGCTTCGAAGCAGATCGCCACCCTCGGAGAGCTTATGAGCACGGCCTGCCGAATGCGCGGCGGGCGCGGCATGGTCACGGACGGCCTGATTCGCGATGTGCGACGGATTCGGGCCATGCGGATCCCGATCTTCTCCGCGGGATACAAGCCGGTGGACAGCAAAGGGCGCGGCGCAGCGGTCGAGTTCGACGTGCCGGTGGAAATCAGCGGCGTCCGAATCGAAACCGGCGACCTGATCGTGGCCGACGTGGACGGCGTCGTTGTGGTTCCCCGCAAGGTCGAGCGCGAGGTCCTGCATCTCGCATGGAATAAAACGTCCGCCGAGAATAACACGCGCGAAGAGCTGGAGCAGGGCGCG
>JBBROJ010000218.1:0-4518 GCA_038229495.1 Chthonomonadales bacterium | reverse complement strand
TGAGGCCCGGAGCATTCCGCTCCGGGCCTCAGTGATTAGTGCGCGTGCGCCGCTAGCTATGCCCGTCGGAGTCAGTGACTTCTCTGGCATGCTTGATGACGAAGTCGCAATGTTTCAGAGAATAATGATTCAGAGAATCACGTCTCGCTCCCAGCGCGAAGTCGGCATCGTGCTGCTCATGCCGCTCGTGCTTGGCAATTGACCGCAACCTACATCCCAAAAACCTTCGAATTTCGTATGAACCGTGAATCATCGGATTAAATGATGGACTATGATTCTATCCCACTACTTGCACTGCTGTACCCACAGACTTTCACACTACGCGATCCCGCCGTTTCAACCTTAATCCTACAACTCGACTAAACCCAGTTCAGACAGGCTCGCCCCATATTCGGGCCACTGCGCGTTGAGATTACCCGACGCGTACACGGGCGACATCGGCGGCGGTGCCGGTCGTTCCGACGGCGGCGGCCGATTCGGCGGTGGTGGCGGATATGGCGGTGGCGGCGGTGGTGGTTATGGCGGCGGAGGTGGCGGCGGCTACTGTGGTGTCGGGGACAAGCGACGCTACTAAACCATCAAGCTGCATCCGAGCAAGCGTAAAGCGGCCTGCGAGATATTCTTCTCACAGGCCGTTTCTCATATTGCTTCCAGCCCAAGGTGCTACGACAGTGCGGCTGTCACTCTGAACGAGCCTTCGCGACTGAAGCGTCTGGCGTCGTGCTCAGCAGTAGATCGCCGTTGACAGTATTACGGGTAAGAAATGGCGGCGCATTCACACGTGCTCCATCGCGTGGGAAACAGGCTATGTCAATAGCCCCTCGCCGCGGAGCCTCGCCATCAATTCTCGCTCCTGAGATTCCGTGAGATTGACAAGCGGCGGCCGGACGTACATGCGCGGTATTCCTCGATTCGCGAGGACCGACTTATTTCCGCCAATGAGGGGGTATTGCAGAACGATACTCTTGGCGGCGTCGAGGCGTGCCTGGGCGGCGGCCACGTCTCCACCCCGCTCGGCGGCGCGCACAATCTCCACGACCAGCTCGGGGAAGCTGTTTGCCGTGCCGGAGATACATCCCGGCGCCCCGGCCGGCAGCGCCCTGCCCAGAAGCTCGTCGCTTCCCACCAAGATGCTGAGATCGCGTCGTCCGGTCACGAGCGCATTGGTCCGCTCCCACTGCCCCGCGCTATCCTTGAGGCCCGCCAGGCGAGGATGTCCCTGGAGAAGAGCGAGTATCTCATCCGTTATAGGCACGGCGGTCTGCTGCGGGATGCTGTAGAGAAGGACGGGTATATCGGAGGCGTCCAAAACGCGCCGGAAGAAATCGGCCACTCCCTGCGCGGACGGATTCTTGTAGAAGAACGGCGGCAGTACGAGCACGGCATCCGCGCCGCATGCGCCCGCGTGGATGGTCAGCTCAATTGTGTCGGGAAGGTTAGCCGCTCCCGTGCCGGCGATCACGGTAAAGCTGCCGCGCCTCTCGACGACCGCTTCCAGATAGCGCTTCCGCTCCGCGACCGTAAGGGAGACAGCTTCTCCGTTGGTTCCGCATACGACCACGCCGTCGATACCGGCAGCCCTTTGAAAATCCAGAAACGGCTCCAGCGGTCCGAGATTCAGAACTCCCGCCTCGTCAAACGGAGTTACTATCGCCGTCATCGCGCCTTTGAGCTTGCCCATTACCAGTCTCTCCCCATGCTTAATATCCGAATCTTCGCAGTGCGGCTAAACGGTTCCTGCAAACTCTACCGTATCAAGGCGGCGGTCTCCAATAAAGCATCCGCAACCCTTTGAGTTCCCTTTCCATCGACAAGTGAGGGACTGCGCGCCGCCATCTCGCGCCGTATACCGGGCGGCGACATCGCCCGAACGGCAGTCGCAATCTCCTCCTCGGTAGCCTCAACGCCATATCCGACGGTCCGCATCGCGCCTGCCCTCGAAAGCCGTTCCGCCAGCTCGAGTTGGTGATTGATAGGCTGGCACACAGCCAGCGCCGGAGCGCCAACACAACAGACCTCGTACATTGTCAGTCCGCCCGCGACAATCGTCAGGTCGCACCAGAAATACTTGTCAAGGAGACCGGGAAGATTCGCGAGAATCTGAAACTTCCAGGGCGCTCCCAAAAGCGCCTGCTCCAGCTCCACTCGGTGCGGAAATGCAGGGCCGCAGACAAACTGCACCTCTTCCAGTTCACCCACTGTTCGCAATGCCCGCGCGATTTTCACCGTTAGCCCTGCCGCGTCCGCGCCACCCATAGCAACAAAAATGCGGCGCAAAGAACCGAACTCGCGCTCAGGCAGCCGTTCCTGAATCGATTCGAAAGCCGGGTCCAGAACGACGTACTGTCCTCCCTCCAGAAGCCGCGTTTCGGGGCGAAGAAAATCTCGATTCGGCTCCTCCACGAGGATGTTGATAATCGTATCGGCGTGAACGCGTCCCTTTCCACGGTCATCGAAGGTGAGCAGCGGGATGCCGGTCGCTCGCAGCGCCCCCATGTCCATATTCGGCGTATCGAGCATGTCGATGGCGATGAGATCACACGATTCGCGCTCCAGCTCCGCTAGAATCGGGCCGGCCTGCAACATGGGTTTTACGGCTTCGAGATCGCGGCGCGATAGCAGCGCAATTGGCCTGACCGGAGCCGATTCCGCCACCCGGCGTGCGAACGGGTCCTCCGCGAACAGGAGCCGGGCATCGAGCTCGACCCGATGCGAGAGAGCGTGCATAATGCGCGCGGCGCGCCAGATGTGGCCGGTCCCGATGGGGTGGCCGCCGTCCGCACGATAGAGCAGCCGGAAAGGTCTCCCGCTCACCGGCCTATCCATCTCCATGTTCCTGAATCTTTCGGTCCGTTACGCGAGCAAATCGATCTCTATGTCTCCCGCGCAAACCTGTCCTAATATACCTCGTGAAAATTTTACGTGGGATATTCACCATGAAGACGTGAAGACGTGAAGACGTGAAGACGTGAAGACGTGAAGACACGAAGACACGAAGAAGAACACCAAGAAAAGCGAAATCCTTTGTCCACAGATGAACACAGATGAACACAGATGAGATGCAAGGAAAGAGACTTTCCCCGTTTTCCCCGTGCTCCCCGAGATTAAATCGTTCTTGACGTTCTTGGTGGCCGTTCTTCGTGTCTTCGTGTCTTCGTGGTTCAATCGGCGTCCGCCATATTCCACGGTACACTAACAGCATGCAAGATCTCGGCCTCTATATCCACATCCCGTTCTGCGTGCGCAAATGCGCCTACTGTGACTTCAATGCCTATTCGGGCCTGGGGAATCTTGCCGCCGGCTTCGTGGACGCCGTAGTCCGGGAGATTGAGTCCGCGCCGGAGCAGGGACGCCCCGCGCCCACCTGCTTTTTCGGCGGCGGCACCCCCACCTATCTCGGGGCGGATCAACTGGTACGGATTCTGGATACGCTGCGGTCCACCTTTGCGTTCGCAGCCGGAGCGGAGATCACATCCGAAGCGAATCCCTCGACAACCGATGCCGGCAAGTTCGCCGCCATGCGCGAAGCCGGATTCAACCGGCTGTCCATTGGCGTACAGGCGTTCGACGACCGACTGCTTGCGCAGTTGGACCGTACTCACTCCGCGAGCGAGGCGGAGAACACGATTCATGAAGCCAGGCAGGCCGGTTTCGACAACCTCAGCCTCGACCTTATGTTCGGCCTCCCTACCCAATCACGCGACGACTGGAATAAGAGCCTGGACCGCGCAATCGACCTCGATACCGAGCACATCTCGGTCTACGCGCTCACCCTTGAACCGGGCACGCGGTTTGAGCGCCTGCACGCCGGAGGCAAGCTGCCCCTGCCCGACGAGGATACCGAGCTCTGGATGTACGAGCGCGCCATCGAGCGCCTGACCGAAGTCGGATTCGAGCACTACGAGGTCTCCAACTTCGCGAAGCCGGGATTCCAGGCTCGCCACAACCTGCTCTACTGGCACAACGAGGAGTATCGCGGCTTCGGGCCGGGAGCAGTTTCCTACTTGGAGGGACGGCGATGGACGAACGAAAAGTTTCCGGCTCGCTATATCAAGAAGGTGTGCGAGGACGGCGATCTATCCGTCGAATCCGAATGTCTCGACGCCGGCGGAGCGCTCGCCGAGACCCTCATGACCGGTCTCCGGCTCCGCGACGGCGTACGGCTCGCCCCGCTGCGCGCTCGATTCGGCCTCGATCCGCTTTCACGCTTCGCCGGGGCTATCGAGAAGCTGCGACAGCGAGGATGGCTGGAAACCGATTCACACTACCTCCGGCTCACGCCTCAGGGCCTTCTCTTCGCCAACGACGTCTTCATCGAATTTCTGCCGTAAAGGCGGCTTGAACCACGAAGACACGAAGACACGAAGAACGGCCACCAAGAACGTCAAGAACGATTTAACCACGGGGAGCACGGGGAAAACGGGGAAAGTCTCTTTCCTTGCATCTCATCTGTGTTCATCTGTGTTCATCTGTGGACAAAGGATTTCGCTTTTCTTGGTGTTCTTCTTCGTGTCTTCG
>JBBROJ010000217.1:0-4543 GCA_038229495.1 Chthonomonadales bacterium | reverse complement strand
TCCGGGCTAATGTTTGGATACGACCCTTCACCGGATGGCCTCGCGGCGTCCGGCTGTCTTCTCCTACGGGAGCGCAACTTGTGCACAGGTTCTCCCGGCGGGATTTGAACCCGCTAGCAACGTGCGCTGCGAGGCGCACCCGAACGTCCTTCGGACGGCAAACCCATTCTACATGGATTCGGATCAGTATTGTCCCGCCCGTAAGGGCGTTTGGCGGCTTGTCCGCCCCACAGACACCGGTCTTACACCGGTGGACAGATCACTATTGTCCCGCCCGTGAGGGCGTTTGGCCGGAGGCCCACCTGCCACGCGTTTTACACGCGTGGACAGCCCGCTCACGGTTCGCCCATTGCGATGAGATGTTTCGGCGACAGAACCCATTTCAGCGCTCCGCGTCCCGGCTCCACTTCCTCGGTATCGACCCGAATCAAGCCGCCCTTCTTCAGATCTATTCGCCCGCCGCCGACAAGCTGGGCGGCAATGGTCGGAAGATCGAAATTATGACCAACGAGCATAATTCGCCGCTTAGCTCCAGCTCCCGCAACAATCTGCTGAAGATCGCCCAGCCGGAAGCCGGGAGCAAGGCGGGGATCGATCAGGAGGTTATCCGTAATGCCCAATGCGGCCGTCACCATCTCCGCCGTCGCGGACGCGCGGGGATAAGGGCTGGACAAGACGAGGTCGAGATCGAGATTGAGCCGCTTAATGCCCTCGGCCTCCCGCTCCATTTCGTCGATTCCGTCCGGCGTCAACTCCCGATCGCGGTCCGTGCCGCTCGCGCTGACATCTTCCGCGATTCCGTGCCGCAGAAAGTAAATTCGCATTCCGCTCCCTTTCCATTTATGCGCAGGTTTTCGACGCTGTCTGTCGAATTCCCTCCAAAGAACGGTGTTCAGGTGTTCAGATGGCTTGCCAGGATTGCGAGGCTTGGGATATGTCTCTGGAAATGTTTCCGCAGGGGTTTTTGTGGGGAACCGCCACAGCCGCTTATCAGATCGAGGGCGCGGTCAGCGAGGACGGGCGCGGCGAATCCATATGGGATCGCTTTTCCCACACGCCCGGCAAAATTCTGAACGGCGATACGGGAAACGTCGCGTGCGACCACTACCACCGCTACCGCGACGACGTGGCTCTAATGAAGCAGCTCGACCAGAAGGCATACCGCTTCTCACTTTCGTGGCCGCGCATTCTGCCCACAGGTTCCGGGCCGCTCAACCCCAAAGGAGTTGAATTCTACGACCGCCTTATCGACGAGCTCCTCGCCGCCGGAATCACGCCCTTCGTCACGCTCTACCACTGGGACCTGCCGCAGGCGCTTGAAGACAAGGGCGGGTGGCCCAGCCTGGACACTGCTTACCGGTTTGCGGATTATGCCGGGGGAGTATTCACAGCTTACGGAGATCGCGTAAAGCACTGGATCACGCTGAACGAGCCGTGGCGCTCGGCTTACCTGGGCTACTACAGCGGCCACCACGCGCCGGGACATACCGATCTGAAGGAGTGTCTCCTGGCCGGCCATACGCTGCTTCTTGCGCACGGCCTGGCCTGCGACCGATTCAAGGACCGTTGTCCCGACGGAAAGATTGGAATCGCGGACAACTTCAGCGCGGTCTACCCGGCCACGGACAACGTGGAGGACCGCAAGGCCGCGGAGCGCTATGCCGCTCAGATAAATCGCTGGTTTATCGACCCTCTCTACACGGGCGACTATCCGAAGGAGATGCGCGATGGATTCGGCGATATGCTGCCAGAGTTTACGGAGGAGCAACGCAAGACCATTCAGCACGAGCCCGACTTCATCGGCGTGAACTACTATTCGCGCGCCGTTGTCCGCCACGATTCGACGAATCCGTTCCTTCAAACCGCCATCGTCAAGCCGGAACAAGCTCAGTTCACGGAAATGGGATGGGAAATATATCCGCATTGCCTCTATGAGACGCTGACGTTCCTGCGAGACCGCTACAACAGCCCGACACTCTACGTGACGGAGAGCGGCGTCGCCTTTGATGATCGCGTGGAGCCGGACGGCACGGTCAATGACGAGCTGCGCCGCGTATATCTTCGCGACCACTTCCGCGAGGCGCACCACGCCATCACCGACGGCGTAAGGCTCGGAGGCTACTTCGTCTGGTCCCTGATGGACAACTTCGAGTGGGCGTTCGGGTTCAGCAAGCGATTCGGAATCGTCCATACCGACTTCACAACCCAGCAGCGCACGCCTAAGGCCAGCGCACTCTGGTACAGCCAGGTGATTCGGCAGAACGCGGTCGGAGACGAATAGGTTCCAATGGCATCCTCCAACCCCAAAGACCTATTGTTGCAGTATTTCGGCTTCAGCGAGTTCCGTCCGGGCCAGCGCGAGGTGATGAGCGCGCTCTGGAAGCACAAGGCGGCGCTGGCGGTTTTTCCTACGGGCGGGGGAAAATCGCTTTGCTACCAGCTTCCCGCGCTCATGTCCGAGGGCGTCACACTCGTCGTGTCCCCGCTCATCGCGCTGATGAAGGACCAGATAGACTTTCTCCAGAGCCGGGGGGTTGCCGCGGCGCGGCTCGATTCTTCCCTCGACGCGAAATCGGCCCTGGACGTGACCGATCAGATGCGCAGCGGGACGCTCAAGATTCTCTACGTCGCGCCGGAGCGGTTCAACAACGAACGGTTCCTGTCGAACCTGAAACAGGCGCGAATCGCCCTCTTCGCGGTGGACGAGGCGCATTGCATCTCGGAGTGGGGACACAACTTCCGTCCCGACTATCTAAAACTCGCGGAGGCCGCCCGAAGCGTTGGCGCGGAGCGCGTGCTCGCCCTCACCGCAACCGCCACGCCCGCCGTCGTCGAGGACATCTGCGCCGCCTTTGCGATTCCACGCGAAGCGGCCATCGTCACAGGTTTCTACCGTCCAAACCTCCACCTTGCGACCACCCCAACCACGGCGGAAGAGCGCGATCAACTGCTGCTCCAGCGGCTCCTGTCCCGTAAGCCCGGCCCTTCCATCGTCTACGTCACGCTGCAAAAGACCGCCGAGCGTATTGCCGGACTGCTGCGAGACGCTGGATTGCGGGCGCAGGCCTACCATGCGGGCATGGAGGCGGAGCGGCGGTCTGCCGTGCAGGAGGAGTGGATGGCGTCGGACCGGGGCATCGTGGTGGCCACTATCGCGTTCGGCATGGGAATAGACAAGGCCGACGTGCGGTACGTCTACCACTACAATCTGCCTAAAAGCCTGGAAAGCTACAGCCAGGAGATAGGCCGCGCGGGCCGTGACGGGCTTCCCTCAGCCGTAGAAATGCTGGCCTGCCCGGATGACGTGCCGACTCTCGAAAATTTCGCCTATGGCGACACGCCGATCGAATCCGCGCTGCAAGGACTGCTGAATGAGATTCTGTCCCCCGCTTCCGGCGCTCTTTCGGCCGACTTTGACGTCAGCCACTACGAGCTGTCGGATCGCCATGATCTGCGCCCGCTCGTGCTGCGTACCGCGCTGACCTATCTGGAACTTGAAGGAATCTTGAAGCAGGGCACGCCCTTCTATGCGGGCTATGAGGCGCGACCGCTCGTTTCCGTCAGGGAGATAGTCGCGGAGTTTCCGGGGCAGGCGGGCCGGTTCGTGCAGAGCCTTTTCGACGCCGCAAAGAAGGGGAGGACCTGGTATGTCCTTAACCCGGACAGAGCCGCCGAATCGTTGGGAGTGGAACGGAAACGCGTCCTGCGGGCACTGGAGGTAATGGAAGAGCGCGGGCTGGCGGAGATTCGGGCGGCGGAAGTCCGCCAGCGATATACGCGGCTTCTGCCGGACGCGGATGTGAATGGCCTGGTGACAGACCTCGCGCGACGTTTCCACGCGCGCGAGCAGCAGGAGATGGCGCGGCTAAAGCAGGTTCTCGATCTCGTAACGCTCGACGGCTGCCAGGTTAATGCGCTCGCAGGCTACTTCGGCGAGCGTCGCGCCGAGCCATGCGGCCACTGCACGTGGTGCAAGACCGGACAAGCGCAGACCTTGCCCGCGCAACGCGTATCGGAGCCTCTGCCCTACGGCCTGGACTCCAGCGAGCTGCGTTCGCTGCGAGAAGCGCATCCACAGGCGTTGAGCGAGCCTCGGCAAGCCGCCAGATTCCTCTGCGGCCTGAGCAGCCCCGCGCTCACGCGCGCAAAGTTGTCACGCCACGAGCTGTTTGGCATCTGGGAGAATCGCCGCTTTGCGGAGGTGTTGGAGTGGTGCGAAGTGGGGATCTCACACTGAGGCTTAGAGTCACTCGAAATTCGCGATTACGGCGCACCATGCCTGCTTGCGCCTATTGGTCGGTGTAGCGTTTAAGTATATGCGCTAAGCACAATGTATTAGCTCGGCGATTTTGTTTACAATGGGAGAAATCTGATTCTGTCGCTTAAGATATCCGGGATGATATTATGGTGGCCCCAAGAGTCAAGACATTTTTCGAGGTGATCTTAAGTTAGGATCTGCTCCTTTCTAAGCAGAGAATCCGGCTTGTCTTTTTGTTTGCCTGTGGCTTGGTCGTTCGACTGGATTCCAGAAGGGTCTGGGTTA
>JBBROJ010000216.1:0-4566 GCA_038229495.1 Chthonomonadales bacterium | reverse complement strand
GTTGCTCCACCGCCTGGAGCCGTGGGCATCGACATTCAGCGAATCTCCATGCAGCTTGTTATCGTGGGGTTTCTCACCTGGGTGACGGTGTTATCTCTCGCGCACCGTAGCTCGGAGTAATCCAACGGACCCCACTACGAATTGACTACGAGCGAGGAAAGTAATTATCGGTGAGCTTGATCAGCCACAAGAACGGCGAGCGCGTCGCGGAGGCGGTAGAGCGGATCAAGCGTGTTAGCCAGTGAGAGTGGTGGCGCCATATAGGTAATCTGCAATCAACAGTAGTGGAGGCGGTGACTGCCGCCTCCACTACTGTTTCGGCATAATGAGCGGGGTCGATTCACCTCGTTTCGGGTAAACTCGACGCATGAGAAGACAGGCGCACCATGCGCAAATCGAAGTGGAGCGGGTGGTCCTGGTCTGCGTGGAGACAGACGAGACCGCGGAAAAGTACGCTGTCGAGGAGTTGACCGCCCTCGCGGAAACAGCAGGTGCACAGGTCGTCGAGGTACTTCACCGCCACCGCAAGGAGACCGATCCCGCTACTTATATCGGCAAAGGAAAGGCTGAGGAACTGGCGGTAACTGTTGCCGATACGCAGGCGAACTTCGCCATCGTGGATACGGAGCTGTCTCCGACCCAGCAGCGCAACCTCCAGGAGATGACCAAGACCCGCGTCATAGATCGCACGCAGCTCATTCTCGATATTTTCGGCCAGAGGGCGCATACTCGTGAAGGCAAGCTGCAAGTAGAGCTGGCGCAGATGACCTATTTGCTGCCGCGTCTTATGAACCTGTATACGAAATTCGAGCGCCAGCAGGGTGGAATTGGCGTGCGCGGCGGCTCCGGCGAAACTAAACTAGAGACCGACCGCCGGAAGGTGCGCGATCGAATCGGGGATCTCAACGAGGAGATTAACGAGGTTGTGAGCCAGCGGCAGCAGCAGCGCAGCCTCCGCCGCCGCCTGCCATTCCCAACCGCCGCCCTGGTCGGATACACCAGCGCGGGCAAGTCGACCCTCATCAATACGCTGTCGGGCGCGAACGTCTTCGTCGATCCGAAGCTGTTTGCGACGCTCGATCCGACCACCCGCCGAGTCGTGCTGCCGGATGGCTGGGCGATTCTGGTCACCGACACGGTTGGGTTCATACGCAACCTGCCGCACGACCTCGTGGCCGCTTTTCGCGCGACTCTTGAAGAGGTGAGCGAGGCCGATTTCCTCATCCACGTCGTCGATGCGAGCCACCCCCAGCAGGGCCTCCAACGCCGGGCGGTGGCAGAGGCGCTGGATGAGCTGGGCGCGGGCGGCAAGCCGACCATTACGGTTTTCAACAAGGTCGACAGGGTCCAGGATCAGTACGGCATGCGGGAGCTTCTCGTGAGCACCGAAAACGCGTGCGTAATCTCAGCCAAAACCCATCAGGGTCTGCCGGACTTGATGGACAGAATCGTTGCGACGTTGAAGTCGCTGCTTGTCCCGGTCACGCTCCACATTCCCTACGACAGAAGCGAGCTCGTAACTCAGTGTTATGAGTATGGACGCGTCCTCAAAGCCGACTACCGGAACGAGCATATCCACGTGGAAGCCGAAGTGACCCGCGACCTTGCGGGCCGCCTCATCGAGTTTCGGGCCAAGTAGCGGCGACTTCCGCGGCATACTCGAACATACGTTCCAGCAAATCGTCCCAAAGCCAGTATTGAGCGGCAAGCTCTGCGCGGCCAAGTATCCGCGCGCCCCGCGATTCGCTTACGGGCGGCAGATGCCCCAGCTCTTTAATGCGGCCTATGAATGCGGGGACGCGGTGAGCCTCTCCGCTGGATTCGGTAAACAGGTAGGAGCCGATTTCGCGCGGATCGATAAGCCGTGCCCCGATCTCCTCAGCGGTTTCCCGAATCGCCGTCTCAAGCGGAGTCTCGCCCGGCTCCATTCGTCCACTCGGAACGCACCAGCCGCGGCCAGGGATGTCCGCGACAGCAAATCCCTCAGGGTGAATGGCGAATACGACCACTGCCGCGACGCGATCCAGCGGTAGATTCAGGGCCTCAGTCGTGAATGTCACGTTGGCGTCGCCCCAACGAACGGTAGGAAAGATCGGGCGTCGCTGCACGGGTTTCATGTGGTTTCTTACCTCGTGATAGTGAGGCAAATGGCGCGAGAGGCGCGCAAGGCGCGAATTGAGCGACTCGGAGCGTATCTGTTCAGTCTTGATGAGATTCGCCGTGCAAACGCCACGGACAAAATCTCCGTGGCTAGACGGCTACGCCAGAAACCCCGCTAAAGCAGGCTGCGGATCGTGCGTTGACGTGGAGGCAGCCCGCTTTAGCGGGGTTCCAATGGATAGCCGCCGGGTTCAGCCGGTGGCGGGGTCGCTGCGGAGCGATTCACTCTCACACAAACTGAACTGTTACATCGGAGCAAGTCCGTTTACAAACGCGTTCATCGCGTGATACAATAGACCTCTTGCAAATGTCACATTACACCAGCGAGCCAGCGAGTGAATTCATTCACTCGCTGGAGGGCCTTTGGCCAACCGTCCTCACGGACGGAAAAACACTTGTGCACGAGGTTTAACACGCTGCACTGGAGTTCCGCCGCTACGACTTCCGCCGCTATGGCTTCGATGGAGCATTCACCACCCGGCCAATAACGTCGCCCTCTTTCACAGGCCCGAAAAGCCTGCTGTCCTCCGATACGCGGCGGTTATCTCCGAGAATAACTATAAAGCCTTCGGGAACTTTGAGACCGGGATAACGCGGTTCGTTTGGGCCTGGACGCACGATGTCGAAGAACTCCATAACTCTTCGGAACTGAAAGCTGTCCTGCGCCGGGACAATATCGCCCGGCAGATAGACTACGCGCTTGATCAGCACGTCGTTGCCATGTTCGACGAGCACGACGTCATTTCGTTTCAGCGGCCCGTGGAGCGCGCGAATCTTGTTGATCAGCAGCAGCTGTCCGTCGCGATAGGTGGGCAGCATCGAATCGCCGCGGACTACCGCCATCTTGAATGTGGCGGTGAAGAGAATCACTACGACAAGAAAGACGGCGACCGCGAATACGTTTCGCTTCGCATGCGGTTTCCGAGGGGTGGGAGTGGCTTGGACGTCGCTCATGATTGCGGCAGTTCCGATAGGTTTGTGATACAATTTTGCACGATTCGGGCTGCGGCCGGGCCAAGGCCCGGCACATTACCCACAGCGCTTGATTATAGCACGATTGTCAGTACGCGGCCACCGGCCACCGACCGGCCACCGACCGGCCACCGACCGGCCACCGACCGGCCGCCGACCGGCCAATATTAGTGAAGGATGCGCTTGATACATGGATCTGCCCGACTCGTTGACGAGTTTTCTGCATGCGAACGGCGACACCCTTACCGTTACCCTGGCGGCTGTGAACCTGCTACTTTTTCTTGCACTTGTTCTACTGTTCTCGCGGCTGGGCCGACTCAACAGGCTTTACCGTCGCTTGACGCAAGGCACAAGCGGCGGCAATCTGGAGGAGATACTGCACGGCTATATGGGCACTGTAGAACAGATTGCGGAAACCTCTAAGACGATGGAGAATCGCGTGGACGGGCTGGCGGATCGGCAGCGCTCATGTCTTCAGCGTGTCGGCGTGATTCGTTTCGATGCGTTCGAAGAGGTAGGCGGGGAGCAGAGTTTTGCGGTTGTCGTCCTCGATGCGGAGCGCAACGGCCTCGTCCTGAGCAGCGTCTATAGCCGCTCGGACGTACGAGTTTACGCCAAGCATATCCGCAGCGGCCAACCCAGCCATCCACTTACCAAAGAGGAGGAGGGCGCTTTGGCCATGGCGGAAGGGAGAGTGGTTGGATAATCTCAAGGAGACCCTTCGCGCCGCCGCCCGCGAAAAGGATGCCAATCCTACGGAGACGCGCCGCCTCGTCGCTCGCTGTAAGAAAGGCGAAAAGAGCGCGTTTGACGACCTGATGCGGCGGTATGAGAAGAAGGTCTACAACTTCGCGTTCAGGCTGTGCGGCAACTACGACGAAGCTAATGACGTCGCATCGGAGACGTTCGTCCGCGTGTATAACGCCCTCCATAATTTCCGCGGAGATTCCAGTTTCATCACATGGCTGTTCCGAATCACCACGAACGTCTACCTCGACGAGCGCAAACGCAAGCGCGCCCATCCTCACCAATCCCTCGAAGAGATGATCGAGCTGGAAGAGACGACCGTCGTCCGGCAGATAGAGGACCCAAACCCCACGCCCGAACAGCAGATCGAGGCTCGGGAGAGCGTGGACCTGCTCCAGGCTGCCATCGATTCGCTTCCCGAATATCAGCGGATGATGATTGTGATGTATCACACGGAGAGCCGCTCATACGAAGAGATTGCGGTGGTCCTGGAGCTTCCCATTGGCACCGTAAAGTCGCGGTTGAATCGCGCAAGACTCTCGCTGCGTGACAAACTGGAACCGCTGCGGGAACATTTCCGATAGGATAGTAGTCGGACAGAAGAGAGAGAACCGAGCAATAATTCAATGGTCCTTCTGCATATATACGGTTCCGCCAGCGAGCCAGCGAGTGAATGATTGAGCGAGT
>JBBROJ010000215.1:0-4590 GCA_038229495.1 Chthonomonadales bacterium | reverse complement strand
GGAGCGCGCGCCCTGCGCGCCCTACCGAGCCGGCATGATTTGGAGGCATAATGACGCCCTACACTTCTTATACGGCGGAATCAAGAGAGACCGGGCGCGCGCCCGTCGAGATGGGGGGGCGCAAGGACAACTGGTGGGTCGAGCCGCTAATGTTCATCCTCGTTTTCGGCTCCTTCGTGGTCTACACCACCTGGCGCGTATTCGAGAGCAACTACTTCGCCTACCCGTGGTCCGCAAGCTTTGCAAATAACGAGGCGATCCATCAGGCGGTGAAGACATCTTCCTATCTCTCCCCTTTCTTCTCGCCTTACCTGCCGGTCTACATCTCCGCCCTGGGGTACAGCATCTCGCCCGCTATGTACATTCTGATTTTCCCGCTCAGCTTCCGCATGACGTGCTACTACTACCGCAAGGCCTACTACCGGGCTTTCTTCGCGGACCCCGCAGGCTGCGCGATACCGGAGCCGTTTGCGAAGTCCAGGATGCGATACATGGGTGAGCGAGCGTTTCCGTTCATCCTACAGAATCTTCACAGGTTCGCATTTTACGCCGCGGCTATCTTCATCGTAATTCTGGGTTGGGACACCCTCAACGCGTTCATGTGGCATACGCAGGACGGCGCGGTGCACTTCGGCATCGGCGTGGGAACCATCGTATTCCTCATCAACTGGCTGCTGCTCACTGCTTATACATTTGGGTGCCATTCGTGGCGGCACCTGATTGGCGGAGGAATCGACTGCTATTCGTGCTCCGCGCTGAGCCGGACACGCCACGGCATGTGGCAGAAGGCGACATTTCTGAACGAGCGCCATGCGGCCTTCGCCTGGGCCAGCATGATATCGGTGGGGCTGACGGACCTGTACGTCAATCTGGTTGCGCGCGGCGCGATAACGGACTTTCACTGGATCGCGGGCGTTGGGCTTTCCAATTTTATGCCGTAAATGTACTGTGAGTAAACTGACATGGAATCCTATCAGGCATACGAACACGACGTGCTTATTATCGGGGCGGGCGGAGCGGGACTCCGCGCGGCTATTTCCGTCATGGAGGCGGGCCTCAGCTGCGGCGTGGTGTCGAAATCCCTGCTCGGCAAGGCGCACACCGTTATGGCCGAGGGCGGCGCGGCGGCAGCTCTGGGCAATATGGAGGGCGAGGCCGATAACTGGCAGGTCCACTTCAAGGACACCATGCTCGGCGGCCAATTCCTGAACAACCCGCGCACGGTAGAGATCTTCGCGAAAGAGGCTATTGAGCGCGTTCTGGAGCTGGAGGAGTACGGCGCTGTCTTCGACCGAACGCCGGCCGGCCTCATCGCGCAGCGGCCCTTCGGCGGCCACACCTACCGCCGCCTCAACCACGTGGGCGACCGCACCGGTCTTGAGCTGATTCGCACCCTTCAAGACAAGGCGGTCTCGCTTCGTCCCACCTTTTACATGGAGACGACCGTCACCCGACTCCTCAAGGATGGCGAACGAATTGTGGGCGCATTCGGTTACAACCGGCAAAACGGCGAATTCATACTGTTCAAGGCGAAGGCGGTCATCGTCGCGACGGGCGGATGGGGACGCATGTATAAGTTCACCTCCAACTCCTGGGAATCGACGGGAGACGGCGCTTCGATGGCGTTCGAAGCGGGCGCGGAGCTGATGGACATGGAGATGGTTCAGTTTCATCCTACGGGCATGCTCTGGCCTCCCGGCGTACGCGGCATTCTTGTCACGGAAGGGGTGCGGGGCGAAGGCGGGATTCTGCGCAACAGCAAGGGCGAGCGGTTCATGTTCAACCCCGACTACATGCCGCCTCACTACAAGGGGAACTTCGCGGAATCGGAAGGGGAGGCGCACGCCTGGCTCTTCGATAAGGAGAAAAACCGCCGCCCTCCGGAGCTGCTGCCCAGGGACGTGGTTTCGCGCGCCATCTACAAGGAGGTGCTGGCGGCCCGCCAGAGTGAGCATGGCGGCGTCTATCTGGACGTATCGCATCGGGGCGCGGACTACATCAAGAGCAAGCTGCCCTCTATGTACGAGCAGTTTCACGCACTGGGCGACATCGACATCACCAAGCAACCGATGGAGGTCTATCCGACCATTCACTATACGATGGGTGGAATCCGGACCGAGCCGGAAACGGCCGAATCCTCGCTCCCCGGCCTCTATGCGGCGGGCGAGAGCGCGGCGGGCCTTCATGGAGCAAACCGTCTCGGCGGCAATTCGCTGACCGATATCATGGTCTTCGGCAAGCGCGCCGGCGATGCTGCCGCGGCCTACGCGCGGACCGCATCGCACGGCACGATGGACGAATCGCAGATTGCGGACGAACAGTCCGTGCTTCTGGACCCATTCACCAATTCGGGCGGCGAGAACCCCTACACTATCTCCCAGGAGCTTCAGGAAGCGATGCAGAAGGGGGCGTTCATCGCCAAGACCGAAGAGGGATTGAAGGAGTGCCTGGCGATTATCATGAGCCTCCAGGAGCGCGCCAAACAAATGCGCGTACCGGGAGACCGCTGCTACAACCCCGGCTGGCAGACGGCCCGCGACCTGCGATTCACGCTCAAAGTTTCCGAGGTCATCGTTCGGAGTGCGCTGGAGCGCAAGGAGAGCCGGGGCGCGCAATGGCGGCTCGACTACCCGGAGAAGAGCGAGGAGTGGGGCAAGAAGAACCTCATCACGGTCAAGTCCGGCGGCGAGGTAAAGATTACGACCCGCCCGGTGCCGCAAATGCCTGCAGAATTAAAAGCGCTGGTTGACAGTTAGAAGACAGAAGTCGGAAGTCGGAATGACACAACCTTGAATATTCCGTCTTCCGTCTTCCGTCTTCCGACTTCCGGAGATAAATATGAAGGAAAAGATTCGGCTTCGGCTGTTCCGGGGCGTCGATGCGAACGGTTATGAGAAGGACTATGAAGTGGAGACCTTCCCCGGCATGGTCGTCCTCGATGCCGTCCACCAGATTCAGGCTAAGCAGGACAGCACCGTCGCATGCCGCTGGAACTGCAAGGCGGCCAAGTGCGGTTCGTGCAGCGCCGAGATCAACGGCAAGCCGCGCCTCATGTGCAAGAGCCGGGTCGAGGACTACTACGACGACAACGGCCTCATCACAGTCCACCCGCTAAAGACGTTTCCTCTGATCAAAGACCTTGTGACAGATGTCTCCTGGAATTACAAGAAGGCGGAACAGATTCCCCCGCTCACCATTTCCGCGGACGCGCCGCGTCCTTTCCGCATGCAGCAGATGGACGTGGAGCGGATTCAGGAATTTCGGAAGTGTATCGAGTGTTTCCTCTGCCAGGATGTATGCCACGTGCTGCGCGATCACAACCGGAAGGACGGATTCTTCGGCCCGCGCCACATGGTCCGCATTGCCGCGCTGGAGATGCACCCGCTGGACGAGGAGCCGAACCGCCGCGCCCAGCTTCGGAAAGAGGCCGGGGTCGGATTCTGCAATATCACCAAATGCTGCACGGAGGTCTGCCCGGAGCACATACACATTACGGACAACGCCATCATTCCGCTCAAAGAGCGCGTTGCGGACGACTATTTCGACCCGGTGCGCGGCCTAATCCGCCTCATCGCCGGGCCTAAGAAGAAATCGCGCCCGGCGCCGATTCCAAAGCCTGAAACCAACGTTGGCGTTTAGGATGATAAAATAGGCTGGAGGACTAGATAGATGGCTGCGCCGATTATTGAGATGAACGGCACGGGCGGGCAGATTGCGGAACGGCTGCAACAGTTCAAGGATGAATCTCTGCACGTCGTTATATCACGCCTCGGCGGCAGCACAGATGTCCGCCCACTTCTCTTGCGGGAGATTGAGGAACGTTGGCAGTCCATGAATCCACGCCCGGCATCGCGTGATTACCTGCACGAAGGACGCTCCGGCGACATGTTCGGTCATGGCCCAGCAGAGTAGCCGGGCCGCTACCGTACTGGACGCGAGCGTTATCGTGGCAATAGCCGCGAAGGAGCCCGCGAAGTACGCGATTGCACATGTCGAGATTCAGCAGCTATTAGCAGGCGGCGCGGAATTCTAAGCCCCCCAACTCGTAGCGGTGGAATGTCTGTATGCGATCTGCCGCCAACAACAGGAAGGTCTGATCACGCCCCTCGAATGCGCGAACGCGATTAGTAAACTACAGGATTTCATCGCAATGCTGGAATTTGCGCCTGTTTCCGACTCTGTCCTAATCCTGCGGGCTGAACAAATTCGATTGAACTACGGCTGCAGTCGTTCTGCCGATTCCCTTTACATCGCTCTTACCGAGCACCTTGCGACCGTCGGTCCAGCAGAGCTTCTAACCTTTGACGCCGGCCTGAAAAAACAGGCAGCGCCCACAAGCTCAATCATTGTGCGGGTATTGGCTTTCTGAATGCGCCGACGGTGGTGAACCGAACAAACCATCATCCTATTCGAGGAGTGTATTGCAGACGAATATTTCGCCCCAGTGCGCGGCCTAATCCGGCTAATCGCAAGTCAGAAAAAGAAGTAAACCCGGATAGAAGTGGAAAAGCCCCGACAGAAGATTGTGTCCGGGGCGTTGCACATATATGGGGTGTTTGGCGGCGGGTTACACAGACCCCGCATCTTCGC
>JBBROJ010000214.1:0-4717 GCA_038229495.1 Chthonomonadales bacterium | reverse complement strand
TCCCGCCGTGGCGCCAAAGTTGCCGTCTATTTGGAATGGGGGATGCGCGTCGAAAAGGTTTGCGTACGTTCCACCGCCATCGGCGGAGTAGTCGAATCCTGTGACGCCGACCGGAGTCAGCAAGTTGCGAAGGAGCAGGTAGGCGTGATCTCCGTCGAGCAGCCTGGCCCAGAAGCTGATCTTCCACGCGCGGGACCATCCGGTTCCGCCGTCGCCCCGCGCCTCCAGCGATTTCCGGGCCGCCGCGGATAGCGAGGGGGTCGTCACGGGCGAAATCTGACGGCCGGGGTAGAGACCGAAAAGATGGGATGCGTGGCGGTGCTGGTCGGTGGGGTCGTCGCGATCCGTCATCCACTCCTGAAGCTGCCCCCACCTGCCGATTCGAGGAACTAGAAGCTTGTCCCGGATAGCCGCAACGCGATCCCGGTAATCTTTATCGATTCCGAGCGCATTGGCGGCATCGATGTAGTTGGCCAAGAGATCCCAGATTATCTCCTGATCATAGCTTACGCCGTCTTCTGTGGGCCCGTGCTCTGGCGACCATCCCATGGGGGCGACAAGCGTGCGGTCCGGCAGCCGTTTCAGGTGGTCTTCCCAGAATTCGACGGTTTCCTTTAGGACCGGATAGGCAACGCGCTTTAGAAAGGCCTTGTCGCCGGAGAAGGCATAGTGCTCCCAAAAATGCTGGCAGTACCAGGCGTTGGCGGGCTTATTCCAATTCCAGGTGGTTCCGCCCCAGATATTGGTTTCGGTACGAAGCGCCCAGCCGCGCACGTTCCCGCCGTCCGGAAGCTGAAACTCCCTGACTTTTGCGGCTTGCCGTCTCCAGGGCTCAATTGCGCTGCGAATCATCTCCAGCATGGGAACGTGGCACTCCGAAAGGTTGGTCACCTCGGCGGGCCAGTAGTTCATCTGTATGTTGATATTCGAATGGTAGTCGGCATGCCACGGAGGATCGTTACTGTCGTTCCACAGGCCCTGCAAATTGGCCGGCAGGGAACCGGGCCGGGAGGACGAGATGAGCAGGCAGCGGCCAAACTGAAAATACATCGCGTCGAGTTCCGGGTCGCCGCCGCCAGCTCGCGCATATGCGGCGAGCCGCTGGTCCGTGGGCAGCTTGACGCGTTCCTGTGGAGACTTGCCAAGGTCTATTTGGACGCGGTCGAAGAGCGAGCGATAGTTTTTCAGGTGCTCGGAGGCGAGAGCGGGGTACGGCTTCGCCGCCGCCGAGTCGATCTGGTCCGTTACGCGCTTGCCTGGATCGTCGCCTTTCCATTTCCGTGCGTAGTCCATTACGTAGTCGGTGCCGGCAGCCAGATAGAGAGTTAGTGAATCGCAACCGCGGAATCGAATTCGGCCATCGGTTGCATCCAGCGAGCCGCCCTCGTTCTTCACCAGAAGCTGGGACTCGTACCGCTCGCTGTTTGGCAGCGCGCCGGATATTCGCAAGCGGCCATTTTCTGATGTGGTCGCCTCTCCGTGCGCGCCGGCCAGCTCAATGGTGCCAGTGTAGCCGCCGGGCTTTGAAGCGGACAACCGGGCGGCGATTACCTGGGACGGAAAGCTCGCGAAGATTTCGCGTCGGAAGTGGTTCCTATTCGCGTCGTATTCGACTCCGGCGGCGGCGCGGCGAATGTCCAGCGACCGCCGATAGCGGGCTGCGTTCGCGTGCGAGGGGAGGGAAAGGCGTATTTCGCCGAAGTTCTGGTACGCGCCCTCCTGGCTATGATCCTCCGTGTTCACTTCGGAGCCGGTCCACAGGCTGATTTCGTTGAACTGGATCCTCTCGGAATCGGTCCCGCCGAATATCATCGCTCCGAGACGGCCATTGCCGATAGGCAGGGCCTCGGTCATCCAGGATTTGGCAGGATGGTCGTACCACAGGACCATCTCCGCTTTCCTGCCATCCGGCCGCGCCGTGGCACTTCGCGCCGGCGTCGCCAGGGATGAAGCAGCCGCAAAATATCCGCCTACGATTGCCAAATACTGGGTCGATTTAGTCATTCGAAGCATAATTTTGCTTTCTCCATATCTGTATTCGCGCACCAGCGGCAGTGTCCTTCATCAGTTACACATAGGGAAGCCCCGCAGGATTTGCTCCTGCGGGGCTTCCCTATGTCTTTTGCTGCATGTGCGTTAGGCGCGGCGTCGGCGTATGAAAAAAGCAGCGCCGGGAATCAGTAGGCCAACGCCGACGAGGGCCATGCCGGATGGTTCGGGCACAGCCTGCACGATGATACCATTAGGGTTGAACGTATAAACATGATTCGCGCCCGATACCATCCCCGTATACGTCCCCACAGCGAGTGTTCCTGTAGATAACGTTATGGATCCCGAGGAAGGCCTAAAGACGATGCCGTTAGGTACGACTACGGAGGCTGACGAATTGACGTTGGTCGGTGAACTGCTGAAGACCTGGAGGCCAGATCCGTCCTGGATGGTGAAGTTGAATGAATAGTCTGCCATAACATTGCCGGCTGAGGCGCCCGGATGGGAAAGGTCTAACTCGTTGGCAAAATCGAATGAGAGCGAAATGCTTCCACGAGTACTAACCGTGACCGGAAATAGCGCGAACCACGAGCCGGACGCTCCGGAATTAGCGCCGGAAACCAGGTCGGCCTCAGCGACGCCCTTGGTTGTAAATGCCGTAGAAATAAGCGCATCACCACGTGCATAATCGGGTGTCGTCAGCCCCTTCTGCGTGAACGAATTTTCCGCCGGCTTCCCAAGCGGCGGTCCGACGTAGGATTCGAGGGCGTCGCTGGTTCCGATTTGGGCGGCGCTTCCCGAAGGCGATCCTAGCTGGGCCGCACTCGTCAATGAATTGCTGCTGACGGGACCCATGGCAGCGCCGCTGATTACGTAATTGCTGATTTGTTGCAGCGAATAGCCATAGAACTGCGCTCCGGCCCGATCAGATAGCGCGATCATAGCGATGAGGAATGTAGCTCCGTTCACCGCAACGAGTCTGCGCCGTGCCATTTTCATATTAATCTCCTTGTCAGCACAGAAGCGAAGCCCCCGACTGCCGGCGTGTCTTCTGCGGACTGCGCGAAAGCTTCGAGAGTGTATCCTCGAAATTACACTAGGGTTAGTTGCAAGAACCATGCCAAAAATACGGGGCGAACGCAATCAGATTCGTTTTTGGTAAAAATACCAGATATTGGCCCGCACCTTATACGCAATAATATTCCCGGCTTCGCTCGATGCCATTGTGTTCGTTGTCGTTGTGCGCGCGTGATTCGCCATGCGCCCCCCAGCTTCCCTTTGCCCTATTTTTGTCCTATTCACTCCAAGGCTTCAGTCGGCACAATAACCGTTCCACCTGTCTTTCCAGACGTTCTGCCGCTCCGAAGGGCTGCGTACGCCGGTAACGCTGTGCAGGCGGATTCAGCCGGCACGGCAGCGAGTGTCAGCTGGACAAAAGTGAAAGGAAGCTAGTGCCGTGCTCGCCCGGCGGCAGGCCAAATACATCGCGGATTGTGGCGGCAATATCGCTGAATGTCGCGCGGATGCCGAGGTCGCAGCCGCCGGGAAGGCCGGGACTGTACGCGAGGAGGAAGGCGTGTTCGCGGCTATGGTCGGTTGAGGGAGTAGTGGGGTCGTTGCCGTGGTCGTTGGTGAAGAGGATGAGATCACTGGGCTGGAGGTTATCGAGGATTTGCGGCAGCGCTGCGTCGAATGTCTCAAGCGCTTCGGCAAATCCGCGTGGGTCGTTGCGATGGCCGTACAACATGTCGAAATCTTCCAGATTCGCGAAGACGAACGAGGCATCGCTCGACGCGTCGCTGGGCTTCGTTGCGCGAATCAGCGCGGCCACGTGATCCGCGTTGTTGGTCGTGTGGTCCCATGAATCGATTCCACGCCCGTTAAAGAACTCCCAAATTTTGCCGATGGCATGTACTTTGCGGCCCGATTCGGCTAGCGCGTCGATGCACGTGGGCGGAGTAGTGAGGGGAAAGTCCTTGCGCCGCTCGGTCCGCTTGAAAGCGCCTGGTTCGCCCTCGAACGGGCGGGCGATGACTCTGCCGACGGCGTTCTCGCCTGTCAACTGTGCGCGGGCAATCTCGCAGATCGCATAGAGCCGCTCGATAGGGATGATCGATTCGTGAGCCGCGATCTGGAACACGCTGTCGGCGGAGGTGTAGACGATGGGCCGGCCCGTACGAACGTGCTCCTCGCCAAGCTGCTTGATAATTTCGGTACCGGAGGCCGGGTAGTTGCCGAGCGTCTCTAAGCCAATTGCCGCTTCGAACCGGCCCATAACGTCCGGCGGAAAGCCATGCGGATAGGTGGGGAAGGGCTTCTCCAGCACGATTCCCATCATCTCCCAGTGCCCGGTAACGGAATCCTTGCCCGGCGACGCTTCGCGCATGCGTCCCCAGCAGCCACGGGCGTTCGGATCCGCAGGCACGCCCTCTATGGACCGGATATTGCCGAGGCCGAGGCGGCCAAGATTGGGCAGCTTCAGTCCCCCCACCCACTGCGCGACATGGACAAGTGTATCGCTGCCTTGATCGCCATAGGTCGACGCGTCGGGCAGCTCGCCCGCCCCTACCCCGTCGAGGACCAGCAGAAAGATGCGATTGAATTTCATGTTGATTTAGCCGTAGAGTGTGAGCCAGAAGTCAAAGGCGGTTAGCCATTATGAACAGTATAAACGTTATCAAGTCCCCGTTCCTATCATGGTCAACCTGTTCAAAATGTCTAATCCCTG
>JBBROJ010000213.1:0-4727 GCA_038229495.1 Chthonomonadales bacterium | reverse complement strand
TCTTCTGGAAAGTCGAGGTCCACGTTCGTGACCATCCAAGGGGAATCAAGACCCAGTAATTGACGGTAAAGTTCGGTATCGTTCATCATACCGAAAGTATACAACTTGATAGGGGACCCACACAATTCCCCATAGACCCATGTTCATAATGACTGAATTTTCGTGACGGCTGCCGGCTTTTTTCCGAGAGAAGGAACCACGCTCCGGAAAGCGGAATGCTGTGCCGACGGCGAAACTACCTCTATAAGCGGACTATAGGCGGAGAAATGACGACGAATCGCGGCTTGAACACAGACATATACGACGTTCCCACGAAGGCGGCCGGTCCCGCCGGATCGATCCCGCTGACGGCGCAAGACCTGCTGGAACGTCCCAGCGGCGACATCTTCGGCATGACGCAGAACGCCGGCATGGGCTGGAAGCCGGGCGAGGTGAATCGCAAATCGTTCCTGATTCTCAGCACGCAGGGCGGCCTCCGCGCCCCGGACGGCAGCCCCATCGCGCTGGGCTATCATACCGGCCACTGGGAAATCGGCCTCCTGGTAAAAGAGGCCGCCGAGGAGATTACCGCGCTCGGCGGCATGCCCTTCGCAGCGTACTGTTCGGACCCTTGCGACGGCCGCTCGCAGGGTACTACGGGCATGATGGATTCGCTTCCCTTTCGCAACGACGCCGCGCTCATCTTCCGCCGCTTGATTCGCTCGCTGCCGTTGCGTAAAGGGGTGCTGGGCGTGGCGACCTGCGACAAGGGGCTGCCCGCGATGATGATCGCGCTGGCATCGCTCAGGGATTTGCCCGGAATCCTCGTGCCCGGCGGAGTGACGCTGCCTGCCGAGGGCGCGGAGGATGCCGGAACCGTCCAGACTCTGGGCGCGCGATTCGCGCACGGGCTTATCACGTTGGAGTACGCGCAGGATATGGGCTGCCGAGCCTGCGGCACGCCCGGCGGCGGCTGCCAGTTCCTGGGAACCGCCGCGACCGCGCAGGTGGTCGGCGAAGCCCTGGGACTCTCGCTGCCCCACAGCGCGCTCTCGCCGTCCGGCCAGCCTATTTGGGCGGACATGGCCCGCCAATCCGCACGCGCTCTCATTGCTCTCGAATCGGCCGGCATGATAGTGCCACGTATCCTGACGGACGCAGCGATCCGTAACGCGATGGTAGTGCACGCAGCCTTTGGCGGCTCCACGAATCTGCTCCTGCATATCCCTGCCGTGGCGCACGCTGCCGGGCTTCGCCGCCCTGTCGTCGAGGACTGGCACTCCATAAACGTGAAAACCCCGCGCCTCGTGGACGCGCTGCCGAACGGGCCGGTCGGACATCCTACCATCCGCGTTTTTCTGGCAGGCGGCGTGCCGGAGGTAATGCTGCATCTGCGCGCGCTGGACCTGCTGGACCTCGACGTGCTCACCGTGACCGGCAAAACTCTGGGCGAGAACCTGGAGGCGTGGGAGCGGTCTGAACGCCGATCGCGCCTTCGCGAGCGATTGACAGAGCAGGATGGCGTGGACCCGGACGACGTGATCATGTCTCCAACTCGCGCTCGTGAACGCAGGCTGACGAGCACGGTCTGCTTCCCGCGCGGCAACCTCGCCCCCGAAGGCTCCGTCATCAAGGCGACCGCCATCGATCCAGGCGTCGTGGGCACAGACGGCGTCTACCGATTCACGGGTCCGGCGCGTGTCTTCACCACCGAGCGAGCAGCTATCGCGGCTCTGAAAGCACATTCGATGGAAGATGGAAGTCGGAAGTCGGAAGTCGGAAGCCCATCGACCCGACGACCCAACGACCCAACGACCCAACGACCCAACGACCCATCTCCCGTCGCGCCGGGGAGCGTTATCGTGCTCATCTGCCGGGGACCGATGGGCGCGGGCATGGAGGAGATCTACCAGATTACGTCCGCACTCAAGCATCTGCCGTGGGGCAAACAGATCGCCGTCGTTACCGACGCGCGGTTCTCGGGCGTCTCGACCGGGGCCTGCATTGGTCATGCCGGTCCCGAGGCGCTGGCGGGCGGTCCCATCGGCAAGGTGCGCGACGGCGACATGATCGAGATTGTCGTCGACCGGAACCGGCTGGAGGGTACGGTCAACCTGGTCGGCGACGGCCAAACGCTGTTTGGCGCGGAGGCGGGAGCCGCCCTGCTTGCGTCGCGGCCTCCTCGCCCGGACCTCGCTCCCGACCCGAATCTTCCCGACGATACGCGCCTGTGGGCGGCGCTTCAGGCAGCCAGCGGCGGAACATGGGGCGGCTGCGTGTATGACGTCGATTCTATTCTCGACAGGCTCAACTCTTAATGGCCATTTTTTGCCGCGACGACTTGCGGACCCGATCCGCGCTCCGTTTCTCCGTATCCTGAACTCCCACCAACACACCAATCCGCAGCTCGAACTGCTTTTGTTCCGGCATCAGCTTCCGCATGACGTCGTCCGCTAGCCCCTCGAGCCATCTCTCTTGCAGACACGCATCAACGTCCCCTTAGTAGAATTCTTCATGCGCACTGACGAGGCAATTCCTATAACTGTTGCGAGGAAATGCCGATAATGGTGGATATCTGACACTCCTGCCGGCGCTAAATTGAACGAGGGGAAATTCACCGAATGAAGTGGTTTGCGAATCTGAGGATGGGCGCGAAACTAACGCTCGGCTTTGCTATTTTGATGGTCTTGATCGTGGGGGGCAGCCTCTATGTCATGAAGAGCATTCAGGCGAGCCTGGAGACAGTATATAACGACCGCGTGGTGCCGCTGAATAACTTGAAAAAAGTGGCGGACATGTATGCCGTCAACATTGTAGACACGAGCCATAAGACTCGCAACGGAAATATCAACCCGGAAATGGCCCTGAAAAACATTACAGAGGCTCGCTCCACGATCGAAAAGGAGTGGAAGGCATATGTTTCCACGGAGCTGACTACGGAAGAAAAAAAGCTCATAGACGAAGCAATCGCCTTGATGAAGAAGGCTAACGAGGATGTGGATAGGCTCACCTCTATTCTTCAGAAGAATGACCTAAAGGGTCTGAGCGGATTCTGCGCAAAGAATCTATATCCCGCGATTGATCCCGTTTCGGAGAAGATTTCAAGTTTGGTGGAGTTGCAGCTTCGAGTAGCCAAGGCAGAGTACGTTCGCGGAGAAGCCAGCACTAAGCGCTCGATGATCATATTCCCTATTGCCTCGATCGTTTTTGGTCTACTGCTGACTCTGGCCGTCACCAGAAGTATTGTAATTCCTGTCTCAGCGCTCTCGTCTCGGATGGAGAGTCTTGAAGGTAGATGCGTTACGGGACTCATGTCCGGCATTCAGGCGATGGAGCAGGGCGACCTCACCGTAACCGTGACGCCGGTCACCGCGCCTATCGAGAACCCTTCCAGGGACGAATTGGGACGCATGTGCAGCACGTTCAATAGCATGCTCGCGAAGGTAAACGCTACACTGGAGGCGTACGAAAAGACGCGGGTGAGCCTCACGGCCATCGTTGGGACCGTGCAGGAGAATGCCCTGGCAGTGGCAGGAGCCAGCGCCGAGCTTACGAGCGCCGCGGAGCAGACCGGGCAGGCAGCCAACGAGATATCGGCGACGATTCAGGAGGTGGCGCAGGCGGCGGGCCAGTCCGCGACCACCAGCCAGGAGATGGCGAAGGGCAGCGAACAGCAGGCGCGTACCGCGTCGGAAGCGGCCGAGGCTATGGAGCGTCTCTCCAGCGCCGTCACGATAGTTCAAGACGGCGGAGAGAGAACCAAGCGGGCTGCCGAGCAGGCCGATGATGGAATGCGGCAGGCCGCTCGCGCGGTTGAGGAGGTTGCACGGTCTTCGCAGCAGATGGCGCAGACGGCTCAGCAGGCGGCCGACGTTGCGAATGCGGGAAGCATGGCGGTAACGCAGACCGTCGATTCGATGCAGCGCATCAAGGAGCAGGTGGCGGCATCTACGGAAAAGGTGCGCGAGCTGGACCAGAAGGGGCAGGAGATCGGCGCCATTGTCGAGACCATCGACCAGATAGCCGAGCAAACGAATCTTCTGGCGCTGAACGCTGCTATCGAGGCCGCGCGAGCGGGCGAGCACGGCAGGGGTTTCGCCGTAGTCGCCGACGAGGTAAGGAAGCTTGCGGAGCGCGCTACGGGAGCGACCAAAGAGATAGGCACGCTGATTGCCTCTGTACGCAAAGACGTCGATGATGTCGTTCAGGCGATGCAGCAGAGCAGCAGTGAAGTGGCGGACGGCGCGCAGAAGAGCAAAGAGGCGGGCGAGTCGCTCGAGCAGATACTAGCGGCCGCTGCGAAGGTTGCGGAAGAGGTCGAAGGCGTGAGCGCAATTGCCGAGCAGATGAGCGCGTCCGTGGAAGAGGTGCTGGCAATGGTGGCGACGGTGCGGCAGGTTGCGGACGAGCAGGAGAAGGCGGTAGCGGAAATGGCAGCCGGCTCTTCGCAAGTGAGCGCCTCCATTACAACGGTTGCCAGCATTAGCCAGGAGACGGCCGCGGGTGCAGAGGAGATGAGCGCGTCCGCAGAAGAGGTATCGGCGAGCGCGCAGAATGTCTCGGCGGCGGTAGAGGAGCAGACGGCGAGCGTGGAGCAGGTGAGCGCGGCTGCCACCAACCTCAACGAGATGGCGGCCCAGCTTCAGGCCCTAGTACACCGCTTCAAGCTGGAGAAGACGGGCGGCAGCGGGAAGCCTGAATCCGCGAATCTTCGTGTTGTGAATGGAGAGCGTAAGGCTGCCTAACCC
>JBBROJ010000212.1:0-4851 GCA_038229495.1 Chthonomonadales bacterium | reverse complement strand
CCACGAAATTAAACCACGGGGAGCACGGGGACACGGGGAGAACCGAGGATTCTTTGACAGGATTTACAGGATGCGTCCAATCCTGTAAGTCCTCGAAATCACGTCAAAAATGCCTTTACCCGTGTCCCCGTGCTCCCCGTGGTTAATTACTCTCTCCCAGGCCGCCGAACTTGCGCGTCCGCTGCTGAAACTCCGCGACCGCCGCCACCAGATGCGATTTGTCGAAATCGGGCCATAACGTGGGCGTGATCCATATTTCGGAGTAGGCTGTCTCCCACAATAAGAAGTTGGAAAGCCGCATCTCGCCGGCAGTACGAATCAAAAGGTCGGGATCGGGGATTTCCGGCGAGTAGAGGCGCGTCGCGATGTCCGCGTCGGTAATATCCGCAGGCCTTAGCTCTCCTCGCGCAACCGCCTCCGCGATGTCGCGAACGGAATCGACAATTTCGGCGCGTCCGCCGTAGTTAATCGCAAGATTGAACGTCAATCGCGTATTGTTCTCCGTGCGCGCCATCGCGTCTAGAAACTCCGCCTGAAGCGCCTCGGGAAGGGCGTGCAGGCGGCCGGAAACCCTCACTCGGATTCCATTTTCGATGAGCTCCTCAATCTCCGCTCGCATCGCCGACAGCATCAGCTCCATGAGGCCGCCCACTTCTTCGCGGGGGCGACGCCAATTTTCCGACGAGAAGCCGTACACGGTCAGGAAGCGGATGCCGAGTTCGTCGGCGGCATAGACCACGTTCTTGAGCGTGGCATAACCCTGCCAATGGCCGAACAGGCGGTCTTTGTCTCGCGCCCGAGCCCAGCGTCCATTTCCATCCATAATGATAGCGACGTGCGCCGGTATGCGGTTCGGATCGATGTCATGCGGAGGATCTTCAGGGAAAGTCATCAAGTCGCCAGCCTTACGTGTGATTCGGGCCAACGGTTCTCTTGTCCGTTGGCCCTGCTAATCGGATTGTTACCGGGTGGAGCCGGACAGACCCGGATTATTTACGAAGTGAGCGGCGCAACGCGTTAAGAGGAGCGGCGCGATGATATGTGGCGGAGGCTGCTCCCTACGCGGAAATCACGAATAATCCGAACTAGACCTCCATCAGCTCAATCTCTTTCTGTTTTGTCGTCTTGTCTACCTCGGCAATATACTGGTCGGTGAGCTTCTGAACCTTTTCGACCGCGCGCTTTTCCTCGTCCTCGCCGCACTCTTTGTTCTTCACGAGCGCCTTCAGGTGGTTATTGGCGTCCTGTCGCACAGTGCGAATAGAAGCATGGCCCACCTCCGCCTTCTTATGAAGGATCTTGATGAACTCCTTGCGGCGCTCTTCGTTCAGCGGTGGAATGTTGAGGCGCACAGCGATACCGTCGTTGTTGGGCGTGAGATTGAGGTCGGACTTCAGCAGTCCCTTCTCTATCGCTCCCAGGGCCCCACGGTCGAACGGGGTGATAAGCAGTTGGCGCGGCTCCGGCACGGTAATGGTCGCCAGATCGCGGACATGCATGTCGCTGCCGTAGTAGGAGACAGTGATATGCTCCACCATGGCCGGATTGGCGCGGCCCGTGCGAATCTGGGTGAACTCGTGCCGAACGGAATCGACGGCTCGCTTCATCTTCTCTTCCGCTTCGCGCAGGAGGTCCGGTATCGCCATCGTTCAGTCTCCTCCTTCTCTTGCAACCACGGTGCCGAGCTCCTCTCCGAAAACCACGCGCCGGATATTACCCTCTCCCGCGAGGCTGAAGACGACAATCGGAAGGTTGTTCTCCTCGCAGAGCGCGAAGGCGGTCAGGTCCATAACGCCCAGCTTTTTCTCGAGACAATAGTCATAGCTGAGCCTGCGAAACCGCTTCGCGTCCGTGAATTTGTTCGGGTCCTTGTCGTAGACTCCGTCCACGTTGGTGGCTTTTAGAACTGCCCCAGCCTTTATCTCCAGCGCGCGGAGGACGGCCGCAGTGTCGGTTGAAAAGTAGGGATTGCCGGTTCCCGCGGCGAGAATCACCACGCGCCGCTTCTCCAGGTGACGCATGGCTCGCCGGCGGATGAACGGCTCGGCCAGCGTGGACATGGCGATGGCCGTCTGAACGCGAGTGTCCACGTCTAGTTTCTCCAGCGCGTCCTGAAGGGCGAGGCCATTCTGAACGGTAGCCAGCATTCCGATTGAATCGGCGGCTACCCGCTCCATGCCGGCCTCGGCTGCTGTCGCGCCGCGCATGATGTTGCCGCCGCCCACGACTATCGCAACCTCGACGCCCGCATTATGAACGGAGGCGATCTCCATCGCTATCCGCTTAACGGTAGTAGGAGCGAATCCGAACTCCCGCTTTCCGGCGAACATTTCGCCGGAAAGCTTGAGGAGTATGCGGGGCCAGACGGGTGTTGGGGTCATGTAGCGGCCTCTACTCCTGCCCGACCTGGAACAGGGCGAACCGGCGCAGCTCCGCACCGGCTTCAACAGCGAGTTGGCCGATCTTCTTACTGGGCTCGCGGACATAGGGCTGCTCCACGAGGCAGATGTCCTCGAAGAACTTGTTGATTCGTCCCTCCACGATCCTGGGAATCGCGGCGTCCGGCTTGCCCTCGTTGCGTGTCTTCTCGGCAAGCACCGCCTTCTCTCGCTCCACCACGTCCGCTGGAACGTCGTCACGCTTCAGGTACTGCGGCTTGGACGCGGCCACGTGCATGGCGATATTTCGCGCCAACTCCTGGTGCGAGGCATTGTTCGGATCGCCCTTCATCTCGACGAGCACGCCGATCTTGTTCGTGACCGTGTGAACGTAGCTGGCGATAACCGTTTCCGGACCGGTGTCGAATCGAACCTTGCGGCGGAACACGAGATTCTCGCCGATCTTTCCGACAGCCTGGTCGATCTTCTGCCGCACCGTCTGCCCGCCTTCCGCCACTTCGTCCATCAGCGCATGAACGTCGTCGCCGGGATGCTTCGCCGCTATTTGCGCGATCTCGTGCGCCATCTTCTTGAAGTCCTCATTGCGCGCCACGAAATCGGTCTCGGAGTTCAGCTCGATGAGCGAAACCCCGTCCGCATCCGTTGCGACCGCCACGATTCCCTCGGACGCCGCGCGCCCGGCCCGCTTCACCGCGCTCGCCTGGCCCTTGGCCCGCAGAATGTCGCGCGCCTTCTCCATATCGCCGTCGGCGTCGGTCAGCGCCTTCTTCGCGTCCATCATGCCCGCGCCGGTCTGCTCGCGCAGCTCCATGACCATTTTTGCCGTAAATTCTGGCATGGCTTACTCCTGATTATGTGCTGAGTGGTGAGTGCTGAGTGCCGAGTAACGACAGAGCGACACTCGCGTCTCAGGCGTCACGACTAACTTGATTCTGCTCTTCCGCGTTGACGACCGCGGCCTCTTTACTCACGTCCACTTCTAGGGCGGGATCTTTATCCGCGACCTCTTCAAGGGCGGGCTCTTCGTGTGTGGCTTTTGTAGGGGCGGCCTTTTCATCCACGGCTTCTTTAAGGGCGGGCTGTTCGTGTGCGGCTACTTTAAGGGCGGGATCTTCCGTCGCGGCTTCGTCATGGGCGGGCGCTGCATCTGCGACTTCTACATCTGTAGCTTCTTCAACGGCAGCATCTTCATCCGCGGCTTCTTCAAGGGCAGCTTCTTCGCCGGGTTCATCCGCGATGCGGGCCATCTTGGCGTACTCGTCCTCTTCGTCGCCCAAGAACACCGTATCCTGCGCGACCAGGCCCGCGGCGGAAGCCATTATGTCGGGATCGGGCTTGTCGCCCGACGCAAGCAGTGCGGCCTCGCGGTCCCATTCTTCCTGCTTCACTTCAATGATCGCGTCGGCAATTTTGTTGGAGATCAGCTTGATGGCGCGGATCGCGTCGTCGTTGCCGGGGATAACGTAGTCCACCTCATCGGGGTCGCAGTTGGTATCCACGATGGCGACTACCGGAATCTCCAGGTTTCGCGCTTCGGCCAGCGCGATGCGCTCCTTCTTCAGGTCCACGATGAAAATTGCGTCCGGGAGCTTCGGCATGGTCTTGATACCGCCCAGGTAGCGCTCCAGCTTATCGCGCTGCTCGGTGAGCCTGGCGGCTTCCTTCTTCGTGAGCTTGGCGAGGGTGCCGTCCGCTTCCATCTGGTTGAGCTCTTCCAGGCGCTTGATACGAGTCTGAATGGTCCGGTAGTTTGTGAGCATGCCTCCGAGCCAGCGCTGGTTGACGTAGTATTGGCGGCAGCGTGTCGCCGATTCCAACACCGCGTCCTGCGCCTGCTTCTTCGTGCCCACGAACAGCACGTAGCCGCCATGTTCAATGGTTTCCTGGATAAACCGCTGCGCATCATCAAAAAGCTTGAGCGTCTGGTGCAGGTCAATAATATAGATACCGTTGCGCGCGCCATAGATGTAGCGCTTCATTTTCGGATTCCAACGGCGAGTCTGGTGACCGAAGTGAACTCCCGCTTCGAGGAGCTCCTTCATTGATAGTGATGCCAACTAATTCTCCTTGTGGTTGTAGCCTCCCGGCGTCTCGTCGAACCAGCGACCCAAGAGGGACCTTGCCGATTCTCCACGCCGGTGTGTAGTAGATGAAAAGCCGATGGATTATACCCGATACCATCCGTTGCCGCAATCGGAGTTTTTGATTTGAAGGAGAGGCCCTGGCCCGCAATATTCGCGTGGCCAGCGGCGCCGGGGTATGTGGCGGAGGTTGCTCCCTACGCGGTATTCACGTATAATCCGGGCTAGAAGCAATACTGTTCGGTTAGCATATTTCAATTGTGGGCGATGCGCGACAGCGTTCCTTTGCACCTCGCCTGCCGCGTGAGCAGAGAGGGTAGTTCGACATCTTACGTTTGACGCCGCGTGCGTTGTGACGTGGCATTCGTGCT
>JBBROJ010000211.1:0-4883 GCA_038229495.1 Chthonomonadales bacterium | reverse complement strand
GCCGCCTACAGTATCAATCGCCAAAGAGACCTGCACAGCTTCCTGGAGCGGGTATGGGATGTCGGCTCCCTCCGGCACCGCCGACAATGGGCTTGGATTCGAGCAGGTGGTCACCTCAAACAGTACCTCTGCTTCCGGCTCCTCCTCCGGCACAAAGTATACGGTCAAGCTTGGGGGCGCAACAGTGTTCGTCACCAGTTCGCCCTCCTCCCACGTCAGCGGCTCGATGGGAAGCGTGACTGGGGGTGTGTCATACAAAGCGGAAATGCTTGTGCCTGAGATTAGCTTGACCGGCGGGATCGGACCTTCCGCGTCCAAGAGATACCTGATTGGGCAGCGGGTCACCGCGACATTAGGGGGTATAGGCGACCTCACCCCAACTTCGTACGACTGGTGCACAGGCGGCGGTTCGCCTTTCAAGAACTATTTGTCGAGCGACACGAACGGTGTATATATCGCTCTTGGCGCAGAAAACGGTGCGACATCGGTATTTCATTTCTCCAGACCCGACAGTGTCACCGTGTCTTGCACCGTGACTTTGGCTGTTCCGGCAGGAGCGAAGCCGGAGGCGGGTATTACCGCATGTCCGACCCGGAGTTGTTCGTCGGAGGCACCGACATATGAACATAAGGAGGCAATTGGCGCGGCGAGGTTTGATCCAATACCCCCTGCCGCACCGACCAAAGTGCAACTATTGGATGCTGTTTTGCAAATCCCGGGAGATACGTTCAGGGGGCCGGGCATAATCTGGCGCGGTATCGCCGGCACGCCGGCAGACTTCGTCCCAATGTACGGAAGTGGTGAATGGGGACATGCGCAGCTCATCACACCCCATATCTCGTATGTTCAGAATGGTGTCACTCACACTCTCATTGCGGCATGGGATGGTGTTGAGCGGCTCGATTCCGGTTATCTCTATCACCATCAGACATTTCCGGGAGATGGTGCCCCTTACCTGGACGGCGATTCTCCAGGAACAGACATCGTCAACGGACTGACGGCGACATCAATCGCAATGTCGTTCAAGACGTACATGATGTACCAGCCGGGAGGCGGTGGAAGCTGTTACGTGCCGCTGCTGGACTTCACGTGGACATGGGGCGCGAGCGCCACTCTTGGCGCCAACGGCACCTGGTCTTTGACTGTCACCCAAGCGCCGTCCGTCACGCAGTTGGGTAACTATCCCCACCATCCGACGTGGGACAAGGCCTGGGCCAACAATCCGGAATTCACGCCTTAGTTTTCCGGCGCACTCTCTTGGGAGCGAAAGGTATACGATGGAAAAGATAATTATACGGATAGGCCGAGCCGCGCAAGTTCTCGTGACTTTCTTCCTGCTGCACTCAGCCGCAGGAGGCTCGCAGGCTCAGACTTCTACTCCCAAACCGGAAGGCAAGAAGCAAGAGGAAAAGCCCAGATTCTTCTCTGGTATGGACGAGTCCGACCGATTGCGGCTCCAAGAATTCTTCCGTCCGTCCGCAGAAGCAGATATAGCCGCACGTACTCTGTTCGAGAAGGGAGACCTGGACGCGGCTGAACGTGCGTGCTGGCGGGCGCTTGAAATCGCTCCGCGTATGCACAACGGAAAACCGTTCACATCCTCAATCGAAATACTTGGACTGATACGGATCGCGCAGGGTCGGCCGGCAGAGGCGATTAAGTATTTCAACCAGTGCTACCCGGACTCGTCGAGCGAGGCGCTGCTCCTAGGAATCACTCTGGCGAATTGCCGAATTGGGGACTACCAGAGCGCGCTAGCCCATTACGAAGAAGCTATGCGTTTCACGGCGCGAAGTGAATGGCTCACCGACAAGGACCCGAACAGGCCGGGATCACGCAACCTCACCCAGATAGAAGCATCTGTGCTATTGGCGCGGGCGCAAAGGATGTTCTGGTCTATCGCCGATCATGGCGAGGCGGACCTTCGGACGGCGGAGAAGCTTCGTCCGAATAATCCGATGATCACCTATGAGCTCGGCAAAGCCCTTCGCGAAAACAAGAAATACGCCGAAGCCATAACCCGATTCAACAAGGCCGCCCGCTATGGGCACGGCGATCTGGCAAATGAGGCAAAGCGGCATGCTGAAAGCGTAGACGCGTGGGTCAGGCAGCAGGCGAAGAAAGCAAAACTGGCCCCATCCACCGTCTCCTCTCCCGCAGGCAGGTAGGCGATGCAGGAGGACCCAATGAACAGCCCGTCCGATTCAATCGGGCGGGCTTTGTTTTGTGGAAGTTTTACGATTTAGGCGTGATTACGGAACGCGGCGCGGCCGAGGATACCGTCCTCAAGAATCACGTCTACCTCGACGGTCGGGTTGCCGCGAGAATCGAGTATCTCGCGCGCTATCACCTCGGTTATTATGGACATGGGGCTCACTCCTATTTTGGCGATATTTTAGTCGTTTTGGAACGGCACATTATAGCACATGGGCGCTTTCCCGCTACGGTGATGACGTTCTCCGTGCGCTGGCCGAACTATGGTGAGGCAGCAGATAGGTAACGCGCGCTGGTGCATATCAGGCGAACATGAGTGTCGAAGAATGCAGACAATCTACCGCTCTCTGCGATTTCGCGTCCACTATTTTCAGTCCTTCAGGAAGATTTAGAACAAGGAGCGCTCCGGCGTGCGCGCCCAGCGTGTTCGGAAGCAGTGTTGGATTGACCAGGGTAAGCCACCGATTGCACTCAGCCGCCGAGCGGGTTTCCCAGACCCGCTGGCGGTGATAAAAAGGAACGGGAGAGAGGGCTGAATCGTCTGTAAATCGGCCGGACATCCCCAATTCCTACTGGTTAAACGAAAGCGTAAGGCGAAACATTATGGCAAAACAATTCCAAGTCGAAGATCCCGTTACGTGGAACTCGGAGGCCGGGCACGTCAGCGGCACTATCATTAAGGTGCATACGAGAGATGTCGATTACAAAGGCTACACACACCACGCCTCCGACGAAGCTCCGCAGTATGAGATCAAGAGCGACAAGACCGACCACATCGCTATGCACAAAGGCTCCGCGCTAAAGCTAGATCGGCGACCATAGGAATAGTGACTGATTTGTGGGCGCCTTCGCCTGTTACGGCGAATAGCAAAAGCGTCCAAGAATACCGATAGCTGACATTCGCGGTCATCTTCATTTTATCCACCAATCGCGTATTCTGGACAATCTTATCCAATTATTGCGCGATATGGCGTATAATACTGGATAAGATTATCCAGTATAGGCTTGTCCGGCGCTTATGAAGCCGGAATCCATGGGAGGAGAGAAACATGTCTGCAAACAGCATGCTTGATTCAACGGTGGGCCAGTTGGTGGCCGAACAGCCGGCGCGGTCGAGGGTCTTTGAGCGATTCGGGATCGATTATTGCTGCGGCGGCAAAAAATCGCTCGCTGCGGCTTGCACGGAGAAAGGGCTCAGCGCGGAGCTTATCGTCCGTGAAATTGCTCAACTCGACGAGAGTACCCCTCCGCCGGAGGTCGATTGGAACCATGCGCCGCTGTCCCATCTCTGCGACCACATAGAGCGAACGCATCATGATGGTTTGCGCGTCGCGCTTCCGAGGCTTACGATGCTTACCGAGAAGGCTGCGGCAGCCCACGGCGACCGTGATCGACGCCTGCATGACCTGCGTGATCTCTTCGCATCCTTCCGTGCCGAGTTGGAGGCGCATATGGCGAAGGAGGAGTTGATTCTGTTCCCGCACATTCGTAAGATGGAGGCCTCGGGCATGCCGCAAGCGTTCCACTGCGGGCCTGTCGCGAATCCCATCCGGGTAATGCTTGCCGAGCACGACGATGCGGGCGAAGCGCTGTCCGCAATGCGGATCCTGACGGACAACTTTACCGCGCCGTCCAATGCTTGCAACACCTATCGCGCGCTGATCGAAGCGCTGACTGCGCTCGAGACGGACATGCATCAGCACGTCCACAAGGAGAACAGTATTCTGTTTCCGCGAGCCGAAGAGCTGGAAGCATCGTGCATGCGGCATGACCGAAAGGACGGCTTCCCGACGGAGGACCGCAGTAACTAACTCAGGCTGCGCCTGCTGATCACCCGGCGCCCAGGATGCCGGATTGACGTTGAAAGGATGCATGAGATGCTTCAGATTCAATTATCTCCCGTCGAAGCGCAGGACAACAGCTTCCGCAATCCGCTGGCGCTATTGAGCGATTGCCATCGCCGCATCGAGATGTTCTTTGGCCGCCTGCTGGAGGTAGCCGAGGCAAGTAGAGGCGAGCCTATGAGTAATATTCGGCGAGAGATCTTTGAAACGGCCCTGCATTACTTCGCCGCCGGAGCGCCCCTGCATACGCGCGATGAAGAGGAATCGCTCTTCCCGCGGCTTCGCGCTCTTGGGAGCGCAAAGGCCGCGGCGGCTCTATACGCGATAGAATCGCTGGAATCCGATCATCGCGCGGCGCAGGAGGCGCATGACGAGATCGACCGAATCGGGCGCACGTGGCTGACCAAAAGCGTTCTTCCGGAACCGGAGGCGGACCGACTCATCGGCTTGCTGCGCGATCTTCGCGAGCTTTACAAGGATCATATAGATGTCGAGGACAACCAGGTTTTCCCACTGGCCGGGCGCCTTCTCGCCGGGGACACGCTTGAAACAGTTGGCCGCGAGATGGCCGCGCGCCGCGACCTCGATTTCGATCGCATCCCGCCCGTGAATCGGAGCGCGCCGAGCAGCATAGACCGCAAACCGAAGAGTAGTACGGGCGGCAGCGGAAGATAGGTATCATCGGCTAGAGGCGCAGCCGGAAAGTCTATATTGCGAATATATGCAAAAGGAACTTCGCACCAGAATGCCCGGAGAGCCCCTTCTCGCCCGAATCGCAAGATGTTTGACCCCGTGATTCGTGGGTGATTATGGGCGAAACCGACT
>JBBROJ010000210.1:0-5024 GCA_038229495.1 Chthonomonadales bacterium | reverse complement strand
TGCAGCTCGTTGATGACCCGTTCCATCCATCACTGAGAGCCCACAGTCTCAAAGGCGAATGGGAGGGGACGTGGGCGTGTTCCCTCACCTATCAGTACCGAATCCATGCGGATCTACCTACGGCAACACTTGGGCAATCAACGTGTTCCCTCACCTATCAGTACCGAATCCTCTTTCGGATTGAGGTCGAAACGGATGGTCAGAACGAGAGTATCCACCTCATCACAGTCGGCACCCACGGCGAGATCTACTGAGTCCGATTCCGGACGCACGGCGCTCACTTGACATTTCCCTCAAATTAACATATACTTCTGTCTATATATCTTAGACAGGAAAGTATGCACATGCTTCCTTCGCATCTTATCACCTTCGAGCAGGCCTGCTCCCGCCTTGGAATTGACGAATCCACACTCGATGCGTTGATCGAGGAAGGGACTCTGACAACGCAGGCGTGGATGGGTGACGTCTATCTGCTCGCGGCTGAGGTTGCAGCACGGGCGTCCAGGACCTCCCTCACGCCCGCCGCCACACCGCGATCCTCGCCCAAACCACGCCGAACTGCCGACGACGGGCGAATCCGCCGAGTCCGGAGCCTACTCGATTCCGGCGTTCGGGAGGTGCGGGCCGCTGAGGCGCGTGATCTTCTGGGAATCGGACAGACGCAGATGTGCAAGCTTGCCCGCGAGGGGCGCGTCAACTACATCGAGCGGAATGGGAGGCGCTGGTATCTGGTGGAGGATATCGAAACGTACGCGGGATTGCAGAACGTATGGGCTTCGAAGTCCGGCGGCTGGACTCCTTATGGAAAGGCAGATGAGGCGAGCCGGGAGCAGGACATGAAGTTGGTCGGCTCGGCACGGCGAAGGGCCAAGCCCGAGGTTCCGGCAGGCGAGGCCGAAGATTACCGGCTGACTCTGGAGCAGGTCCTCTCTATCCTGAACGTTAGCTACTCGCGCCTGCATCAGATGGTGAACGCAGGCGCTCTGACGGCGGTGCGCGTTCCCAGGGCGTTCGGCCGGGCGGATAGTCGCGGACGGCCCATTACCCGCCTTTCGCCGACGTTTTCAGCGCGAGAGGTGTACGGGTTCGTGGACGCCCGCGAGCGGCGGCAGGCCGAGGCCGGTTTCACCGCGTCTCAGTGGAAGGAGAGGATGGCCCGTCCGTTCATTCGCACACAGATTGCTGCTCCGCAAAACGATCTGTTAGTGACGCCAGCGGAGGCGGCGAGGATGCTCGGAATTTCAGCGAAGGGCGTGTCGAACCTCGTATGTCGGGGCCGCTTGTTCGGCTGGCAGACTCAGGCCGGCAAACCCGGGTGCCCACTATATCTGAGCGCAAAGCAGGTTGCGCGCTACCGTGACGATCCTGACCGGCTGAAGCGGCAAGCGGCGGCGACGAGGTACCTGCGCCCGCCTTCGAAGCCTGGCGAGGAGACCAACGGCGAACTCTGGTTGGAGGAAACGGGGATGGCGTTGAGCTTGCTATACGCGACGAGGACCAATCTGGAGAGGCAGCACGGGGACTTTCTGAACACGGGCCAGGCGGCAAGACTGCTTGGAATTGCTCCGAAGACACTGTGCGCTTTGCGCCAGCGGGGCCGAATCGCGGGGTATCAGAGGCCGCGGAAGACGCAAGACGGGCGCGGGCACAAATGGTGGTTCTTCCGGAGGGAGGACGTGGACAAATTGCTACTGGATGGTGAGTATGTGCGGCGGCGGGACGTTGCCAGGGCCAACAAGCTCAAGAGCATGGGAAGGCAGGTCGTGGAGCGGAAGCCGGAATGGTGATCTCTCCGGTTCGTCCAGCCGCCTGATCAACGCGATTGCGATTCCTGTGCGTCCGCCATGGACAGGAGGTCCGCAAGGTCGAATCGCGCCGCCTCACCGTAGATCTGAGCAACGGCCTCGCCCGTCTAAGCGGACTTGCGTTGATCATTCGTAATTCCCGAATTGTTAGTTGCGCACGGAATAGAATTCCTGCGCTGGTCTCAACCCCTCGGACCAGTGGCAGGGTTGAGAACTCTGGCGTTCCGCCGAGTATCCACCTAAGTATGCACCTACGTGGACACAACCATATCGTTACGTTTCCGTATCCGCGGAAGCGGGTACTCGGCCGAAGGACACCCAGCGCAGGGATTTATCCCGTGCGCGCTTCGAGACGCTTCGACCCCAATAGTCACGCCGCCTATAGTTCGGACTCGAAGGGTGCCTTCGCGTATCCCATGCCAAACGGCTGTTCGGGCTGTTCCCACTCGCCGAGGAGCGCGCGGCGGAGCGGAGTCGTCCTCGCGAGGAAGGCAGGGTCGTTACATTTGCGGTCGGACGGAATCAGCCACGGCGGCGCGTAGACCATGTGGATGATGAGGCGGTCGTAATCCATCTCGTTTGCCGTGCCGCAGTGGTAGACGCCCTGGTGAAACATCAGGGCATCGCCTGGATTTCCCGTAATGACCTCGCGAATCGGTAGGTCTTCTTCGCTCACGCCTTTCGGCAGCCGAACGGAGCTGTTGTGGCTTCCGGGGACGACCACTATATTCCCCATATTCTCGCGGGACTGGTCGGTGAGCAGATAGCCGATTCGAAGCTGAACGAGGGGAGTGGGGAGGGCCAGGCGGCGAAACTCATAGGCGGCGCTTCCATCCTGATGCAAACCCTGTCCGTTGAACCCGGGCGGCGAAAGCGTGCACCAGCTGCTCTGAAGGATGAACTGATCACCGAGAAGAGCGCGTACTTTGGGGAGAATCGAGGGGTGGTCAATGAGCGGCTCGAACGCGGCCTCCTGCTCATACGCCGCGCCAATCTGCCGCCATTGGCCTTGCGGTCGGGCGGCATGCAGCCGCTTTGCCGCGGCCAGGCACGCCTCCACTTCACCGGGCGACAGCGCATCCCGAATGACGAGGTAGCCCGCCACGTCGAAAAAGAACCGCTCAACTTCGGTCATAGAACCGGGTTGGCCAATCGGTGTCATCGAATCATCCTACCGAGCACGCCCTATTCTCACCCACTTAACCTGTAGCACTAATATAATAGAAACTATTCCACATTCAAGTGATACATTCTTCCGCTATTGTCCGTCCAAAATGAGTAAGCAGACATACAACTATCTATTCGGAGGTATTTCCCGCGACAATAGAAAGACGGTCGCGTAGCCGGCCAACAATTCACCGGCCCACCGGGCAAGGCACAGAAACCAATCGCCCAAGCTCCCCTCTCCGTTCCGGGGAGGGGTCGGGCGGTCGATCAGTAATCGATTCCCTCGTCCGGGCTTGCGTCGCCGCCGCCGCCGTCGTGCGTGGAGGCCACGCCTACCTTCACCCGGTGCATATCGTCCTCCAGCATCAGCTTGGTCATCTTCACGTCTGGCGGAATGGGGATCGGGTAGTCGCCATCGAAGCAGGCACGGCAGAACTTGTCCTTGTGCAGCCCAACAGCGCGCACCACGCCCTTTAGCGAGAGAAAGCCGAGCGATGTCGCGCCGATCTGCTTGCGAATCTCCTCGACCGTGTTCTTGAAGGCGACAAGCTCATTCTGGTTCGCCATGTCGATGCCGTAGAAGCAGGGATGGCGCACTGGCGGAGCGCTGATTCGCACGTGAATCTCCGCCGCGCCTGCGTCCATCAGCATGCCGACCAGCTTGCCGGTCGTCGTGCCCCGAACGATAGAATCGTCCACCATCACGATCTTCTTGCCGGCCAGCGCCTCCCTCAGTGGGGTGTACTTCATGCGCGCGCCCAGCTCCCGCATGCGCTGATCCGGCTGAATGAAGGTGCGCTGGATATAACGGTTCTTCACCACACCCTCGGCATAAGGAATCCGAGAGGCCTGCGCGAATCCGAGCGCGGCGGGGATGGCGGAATCGGGAATCGGCACCACGATGTGAGCGTCGTTACAAGGGTGCTCGCGCGCAAGCTCGTGGCCCATGCGCTGCCGCGCTGCGTGGAGCGTTTTGCCATACATCTGGCTGTCCGGGCGGGCGAAGTATATGAATTCGAACAGGCAGGTCGCGTGGCGGGCAACCGGAACCGCCTGGACGTCGCGCAGCCCCTCGTCGTCTATAACCACCATCTCGCCCGGCTCGACTTCTCGTATGAAGTGAGCGCCGACGACGTTCAGCGCGCATGTTTCGGACGCCAGAACGTATCCGCCGCTGTTCAGCCGGCCTATGCAGAGAGGCCGGACGCCGTACGGATCGCGGACGCCGATCAGCCGGTCTTTTGTCAAAATCGTCAGCGAGTACGCACCCTGGAGTTTCTGCATCATGGCCACAACCGCGTCTTCGATGTTCTCCGTATGATGGTGGGCCAGAAGCTGGGCGATCACCTCGCTGTCGTTGCTGGTCTCGAAGTGAACTCCCTGCACCTCCAGATACTCGCGCAGCGGGCCGGTATTGACGAGGTTGCCGTTGTGCGCCACCGCGATATCGCCGACCACGCTCGTGCAGCAGAGCGGCTGCGCGTTGCGGATCACGCTGGACCCAGTGGTTGAATAGCGGGTGTGGCCGATGGCAATATGGCCGTTCAGGTCGAGCAGGGCCTCCTCGCTAAATACCTGTGTCACCAGCCCCATGTCCTTGTGTACGTTAATATGGTGGCCGTCCGACACGGCGATGCCCGCGCTTTCCTGCCCGCGGTGCTGGAGCGCGAACAGGGCGAAATAGCTGATTCGGGCCACATCTTCGCCGCGTCCGAAGACGCCCATGACGCCGCATTCTTCCTTCGGGCTCTCGCCTATCGGTTCAATTGCGTGCATCCGGTCCTCGTTATTGGTTTGGAAGTGCATGGTTGTTGTGAAATTCTGTCAGCAAAGGTTAGCTGGTTGACAGGTGATCAGGAGGGTCGGCGTCTGGGAAAATAATAGAGTCGTAAAAGCTGTTCGCGATCTCATCGGGTAGAGGGTCGTTAAAATCTTCCGAAATCTGTAGAATGTCCTTTGCACTGCCCGGAACCCTGGGCGTTTTACACTGCTCGTCTCGCGCTATCGATTGGAGTCGCAGAGTCGGTACTCCACCTACGGTAAGAGTGAAGC
>JBBROJ010000209.1:0-5033 GCA_038229495.1 Chthonomonadales bacterium | reverse complement strand
GCTCGGAAGTGGGCATCGTCAGGCTATATTTGCCATCAGCGCCGAGTACTCCACACTCGACGCGCCGGGAACACAGCCAATTAACGGGGCAGGCGAATAGGCAGACAATTCCGACGTTTATTTCTAAGACAGGCTCCTAGCCTCCATTTGGTTGAATTCACGTTTCGCGCCCTTACACGTCCCCGCCGCCGAAGCCGACTCCTCCCAATAACGCCTACTACAATTGGAACGACTACAATTGGAACGGCTACAATTGAAACGACTAGAGTTGTCGCGGCGGATTAGCGCGCGCATCGGAAGCCGGCGGGCGCAAGATAGTAGAGTTGGGGTCCGCCGGACGGAGACCGATCCGTGCGGTCCATGGGAACGGGAACGCCCATTTCGAGGCGGAAGTGGCGCGGCCTGGCTTCATAGAGATCGGAACCGGGAAGTCGCAGGACCACTGCCCCTGGCGGGCGGCGGGGTATCAGCCCCGCAATCGTTGTCGTAGAGTCGGACGTGATGTTGAGCGACCAGCCGGAGAGAGGCGCGACCATGGAAATTGTCTCGCTCATGCTTGACAGCGACATCAGCTCCGAGGCCGGGGGGCTCGGGAGAGCGCGGCGATACAGGCGCGAAAGCGGTGGCAGCGAATCGATTTCGGCAAGCGCGGGTAGGCTTCGCGTGGTCCAGGGGTCTTTCTTTGTCGGCTCGCGCTTAAGCCACTCAATTCCCATATAACGCGGCCTGCCGTTGATGGGAGCGCCGGGATATGGCTGTACCATTTCCGAGGCGTTCAGCAGCATGTCCTTTGCTCCGTAGGGGCTCACATCGAAGTCGCGGCTTCCCACCGCCGCAAGATAGAGCGGATCATGCCAGACCTGCCAAAGCGGGTCGCAAAGCGATTCTATCGTCTCTTTCGACCAGCGCGCCGCGTTCTGCGCTGCGGGAGAAGCGGCCATCCAGGGCAGGGCATAGTGTGACGGCGAATAGTAGATTTCCTGTTGAAGCTGCGGATTCTGCTGAAGATACTCGATGTGCAGCGACTTCACGCGGGCCCAGACGTCGTTACGATCCGCTATGTAGCGGCGGGCGGCCTCGACATCCTGCTCTCCGCGCGGCCCGAACGCGGCGAGCGCCCACTCGTAAGGCGTGGGGAGCCGCTTGCCGTGCGCCTTTGCGTATGCCGACGCGCCGGAAAAAGGCACGCCGATAACCGGGAAATCGGCTATGGAAGCGGGATACGGAGCTTCGGTCTTTGACCAGGACGCTGGAAAGAAGTTGGACTGGAATCCGAGCCGCCGCCGATCCGTCTCCGAAAGGGAGAGCCAGAACACGAGATACTCCCGGTTGGACACCTCCAGCTTATCTATTTTGAACGGCGCGACGCACGCGACTCCCGCGCCCGCCATGTCCGGCTGCTCTTTGGCGAATACAGGAGGAAGCAGAAAGGGCCCGCCCGGAACTTGTACCATGCCTCCGTCGTCCGCGCCGCCCTCGGAGGGCGGCACGGACAGAGGCGTCACGCAGTTTGTCACGCGGTCCAAAACGGAGAAGGAAGTGAAACGATCGCACTTGCCTCCCGCATTCAGCGTAGTCACCATGCCGACAGCCGTGCCGCTCGGCCCAATCACCACTGATCCCATTGCGGGTGCGCCCATAGACGCGTCGATGCCGATTTCTCCCGGCCGAGGATCGGAATCGCTCGCCGGCGTAATCGGTGACAGCGCGGCCTGTAACCGCGCATACGCCCGAAACCGCTTTGCTCCCGCGTCCCATGCGATGCCGACCAACTGGACGCTGTCGCCAATCTTGAGCGTGTCGGGCAGCAGCGTGGGCAGAGCAGGCGAATGCACTCCCTCCATTTTGACAACCGCTAAGCCGGTGTCGCGGGGCATGTGGCGCGGCGGGCGGGCGGAGGTGCGGACCTCCTGTGGGGTGCCGGGTTGAAGTGTCACAGTTATCACCTGGCGCGCGGCGTCTTCCGACCGGCCGGCTACCGCCATCCCCCTTCCAAACAACGACGCGGGAGCGAGCACGAATCCGTCGCATCTAAGCACGAATCCGGCCCCGTGGCGCGTCTGTTCGACAGCCCCGTCCTCAGAGCGGTTTGTCACCTCGATACCGACAACGGCTTCTTCCGGCGAGCCAAGATGCGGGCCCTTCCCAAGCTCGGCAAAGAGAGCAGCGTTACGCTCGGCCGCTCGGAGTTGTGGCGGCGAAAATAAAGCGGATATAGTCGCCGATATAGATGCTGGCACGAATAACGCCAGTATGAGTACAAGAGCCGCGCTCCCCGAATGTCGATGCCCCGTCCAATTCTTCATGTTTGCCTCATTCCGCCCGGAGTGATAATACTCTCCCGCAACCCGGCCCGCTCTTTGGACATTACCGCGGTAACCGTGGTTACATGCAGACGCCCGCTTACTCGTAACTTTCGGGAACAGTTCTGCCTCGCGGCACGTCTTATATTCGTCACCAGATGTCAATAAAACCGTAATTGCACAACATTAACACAGCAATAACACTCAACATTCATAAACAGACGCAGGGCCATCAATCGCCAACAACGGCACAGTTACCACTTCAGGCGGACGGACGGACGGAACTGACCTCGAAGCCGCGGCGTATTCGTATTTGAGGGTTCTTTCTATTCGCGCGTACCAGCTAAATAAATATGATAGGTGAGGCAGAAGCGGCAGAGCGCGGATGCACTTGATTCCTCGCCACCCGACGAATTCGCTCAATAAACAATGTTTCGGAGTGAAAGAGTGAAGGGCGGCCTCTGCGACACACTGCTGCGCGCCGCTTTTTTTGCGCCTCTGAGCCATTCTATCAGCTCGCGGTAATCTCACGAAGGAGTAGATCATGACACAGAGTTTCGACCTCGTCGTCGCTTCACACCTACGGTGGAGCTTTGTGTGGCAGCGGCCGCAGCAGCTTCTTTCGCGGCTTGCCCGCGAACGACGAATCCTCTTTGTAGAAGAACCCGTCTATACGGATTCGACCGTGGCCGAGGTCCCAGTACTTGAACATGTCGCCAATAACATCACCGTGCTCGCCCCCCGCGTACCTCGCCCAGACCGCGAAGGTGCGTCCATTTGGGCAGACAGGGACCGCATTACCCGGCAGGTACGCAGCGCGCTGGACCTGCTGGAGTTCGATACGCGGGCGCTCTGGTTCTATACGCCGCTGCCGGAGTTCCTTCTGCACGCGGTCGATCCCGAACTCGTAATATACGACGTAATGGACGAGCTGTCCATGTTCAAGTTCGCTCCCCCGGAGCTTAAGGAGCAGGAGGCCCGACTTCTGCGGCGGTCCGATGTCGTCTTCACCGGAGGCGCAAGCCTTTACGAGTCGAAGAAGCCGTACAACAAGAGCACCCATCTCTTTGCGAGCGGCGTCGACGCGAAGCACTACTTCAAGGCATGCGATCAGTCGACCCCCGTACCCGATTTCGTAAAGCATCTCAATGGCCCTATCGCTACATACATTGGCGTTATTGACGAGAGGCTGGACTACGATATTATTGCGGCGATGGCGGCGAGACGACCCGACGTACAGTTTCTCATGTGCGGCCCCATCGTCAAGGTGGATCCGAACGAATTGCCAAAAGCGCCTAATCTCCACTATCCGGGCCAGCAGAGCTATGAAGACTTGCCCAGCATTTTGAAGGGCAGCGACATCTGCCTGATGCCCTTCGCTCGAAATGATGCGACGAAGTTTATCAGCCCGACGAAGACGCTGGAATACATGGCGACTCATCGGCCCATCGTGAGCACTCCGATTCGAGACGTGGAGCGCTTCTTTAGCGACATCGTCTACCTGGCGAACGACGCAGATGAGTTCGTAAAGCAGATCGACGTCGCCCTGAACGAGCATCCCCACGAGCGGGCCCGACGCAGGCAGCGAGAAGAAAAGATTCTCGCCGAGCACGCCTGGGACGCCATCGCGGCAAACATGAATCAATTGATGGAAGACACCTACGCGAGAAAGACCGACCTCCGCACTACCGCGGACGTTCGGTTGCAGAAAGCGCGTCCTGTTCTTGCTTCGACCGCCGCTTCTCCCCGGAGCGGCGGACAGTAATACCTGGGTGTCGGGCATCGGGTGTCGGGTATCATACGGCTTGTCACGACACCCGGCACCCCACCCTCGACACCCCACCCATTCAAGGAGCGCTCGCGTGAACGCAATCACCCTTACGCCCGATATCGTGGTTCTTCAGGATGGTCGAGAGCGCGCCGTGTTGGTGTGCGGCGACGAATACACGACCTCTATCGATCTCCCGCTCAGTGAAGCCGGGGTTGCCGCCGTCCTGGAAGCGAGCAAGGACCTGACGCCGCAAGGGCTCAAGACAGTAATCCTCACTCGCGAGCCCGACGACGACCGCCTGCCGCTCCATCTTCTCGCCGGAGTACAGATCATCCGGGCGGAGCGTAAGCAGATGGATGAGTGGGAGTGGGAAAATGTGCCGGTCGATCTCCTGAACTCTCCCGATGTTCTTGTCCACGTCGTCCGTTACCATAGGACCATTACCGACGAGGCGGGACACACCTTTCAAATCGAACCATGCCTGGGCGCGAGCGACACTCTGGCGGTCATTATCGAGCCGGAGAACATCCTCGTTTGCTGCGACGAGCTGCACACCGATCTGCCTCCGAACATACGGTGCGGAACAGTTCACGAGACTCTGCTGCGTTTACAGGACTGGCGCTTCCGAGCCCCCAAAGTTATTATTTCGGCGAACGGCATTCCAATCACGGGCGACAAGGTTATCAAGACGCTCGACAGAGCCATCCAGTATGTCCGGGACCTCTATCGTCTTACGCGGATCGGACTCACCGAATCGAAGCTTCCGTGGGAGCGGCTGGTGTATACAATCGCCGTAAATGGCGTGTGGAATTCGCCAAATACCAACCGGTTGCTTCAGGAGCGGCACAAAGCGAACGTGCGGTCGATGGCCATGGATATCAATGGCCGGATACAGGCGGAGGCCGAAGAGCTATCGCTAACCGCCTGAACAGCATGCGCTCCAAGCTATTGCCGCTCGG
>JBBROJ010000208.1:0-5201 GCA_038229495.1 Chthonomonadales bacterium | reverse complement strand
GCGCAACTTTTGCTGGGCCGCGCTGGGTCACGATATGTACTTTTTTAGGTTTGTTTCTGTCGCTGTTTGGTTGTCGATATTCGGTTTTCGGTATTTAGTTTTCGCTATGCGATTGTCGTTATTCGGTTTTCAATATTCGGTTGTCGATATTCAGTTTTTAGCGCTATTCGATTTTCAGCGGAGGTCCCCAAAAGTCCACAAAAGTCCTGGTAAAAGGTACCATCCGGCTGTTACAGTATAAAACGCAGCTTGCCGTTTCTTTGTTCCGCATTTCTACGCGATTTCTGCGCGAATTTTCGGCTGCCCATTCTGCAACGCTCTGGCGAACTATATACAGGCCATCTATGTGTAATTGTGATGACGCCTCAGCGGGCTTTCAGCACGTAGTAATCGTAGTGCAGTAATCGTTGTCGTGTCTGAGACCGGCCTCCGCGCAGTCTGTAGGAAGCATGCGCGAGCGCCTCAGCCGAGATTCCAAGTGATCGTATTTTTCAAAACCGTCAGGGGGTGTTCGCGAATGGCCGGATTTGGCAGGGCAAAGAAATTCTGGGATACAACGCGCGAGGTATCGGTTAAGCAGATTCTACGGGACGCGCAGAAGCCCTTCAGCATCGCCATCGTAGGCACGCCTGAGAAGCGCGCGGAGCTCCTGCACCACCTTTTCCCGAATATCAGCGACGAGGACGTAATTCCTGAGCGTTCCCTCGTGAAGGCGTTCGATTCTACGTCCGCGGAGGTGGGATTTCCTACGGACGCCGGGCCGGACTACCTCATTATCGATGCGGGCGGCGGCCGCTCGCTCGCGCTCCTCGACGCGCCCGTCTACAGCATGGACGAGATGGGCGGCTGGGAGCGCGTGTCGGAGCGGATTCTGGACGAGAGGCCCGATCTCGCTCTCAGCCTCGCGCGCCGTTTTCCCGGCCTGCGTCCCGCGGTCTCTCAGCGAATCATCAAGGACACGGGCCTCGCCAACGCCGAGTTTGCAATGCTGAACGCGCTCCCCGGCGTGATTCCCATCGTCGCTCCTCTGCTGCCGGCCGCGGCTATCGGCGATATTTTCATGCTCACCAAGAATCAGGCGATGATGCTCTACAAGCTCGCCGCGATTCACGACCTGCCGCTCGATCTCCGTTCCCGCTCCCGCGACATGGCTCCTCTTCTCGGTAACGCGTTTGGGTGGCGCGCCATCGCCCGCGAGCTCATTGGCATGGTGCCCGGAGGGTTCGGCCTGGTCGCGCGCGGCGCGATCGCCTACGCAGGAACCGTCGCACTGGGCAAGGCGCTGCTGCGATTCTATGAAACGGGCCAGCAGCCCACCCGCGCAGTATTCAAGGAGCTGTACGCGGAGGCGCAGCAGGGAGCCAAAGAGGTTGCCCGGGGCATCCTCAAGTCGATTCAAGAGCGCGCGCGGAGGCCCGTGAAGGCGATAGAGTCCGCCGAACAGGAAGCGGAGAGCGCCGGTGGCCCACATGGGAGATGAGGACCTGATCGGCCTCGGCGTCAATGCAAGTTTGGCGCAGCTCTACAAGGACGGCCAGCATGAGTTCGTGGAGCAGCTTGCAGAAATGCTGGAACTCTCGCTCCCCGGCGAGACGCAGGTGGATCGGCGAGGCGGCCTCTTCAGCGATAAAAAGGTGAAGGCCGTCCGGCTGTATCTCACGGACTTCATTTACAGCTTGGAGCTTCCGAATCAAGGCGGGCCGATAACCGCCCGCACGAAAGTCGTGCGCGGAATCAAGCTGAAAACCGTTCAGATCGGCATGGATGAATGGCTTGCCGCTATATCGGAAGCGCTCGGCCGCTACGCTCAATCCAACCAACAGGCGCGCGACGCGCTCTGGAATCTGGTCAATGCACACCAATCAATCGAGGAGGAGACGCCGTGACCTATCATCGCACTGACTACCACCGCGATTCGCGGGAGGGATTGCCGCTCCACGCCATGGAGCGCCTGTCGCACACGAAGGGCAAGGATGGGAAGCCCTTCTTTACCAGCGACCTCACGGTCAACGAATATGTCCTTCTGCACCAGGCGGGGTTCCAGCCGCTTGGCCTCGTCATGGGCACTTCCATGTACCAGATTGGCTACCAGCGCGCGGGCTGGACTCAGAATCAGGAGATGGATGTCCTGACCCAGGCGATGTACTCGGCGCGGGAGTTGGCGATGACCCGCATGGAAGAGGAAGCGGACATGCTGGGCGCGGACGGCATCGTAGGCGTGCGGCTGGAGGTTATCCGCCACGCATGGGGTAATGCCATGGCCGAATTCATGGCGGTGGGCACGGCGGTGAAGTCGCTCCAGCCCGGAGAGCAGCAGTGGCGCGCCCCAAGCGGTCGTCCGTTCACCTCGGACCTGAGCTGCCAGGATTTCTGGACTTTGCTGCGGGCGGGACACCGGCCTCTCGCGCTCGTAATGGGAACCTGCGTGTATCATGTCGCGCATCGCGGCCTCGGACAGTGGTTTAAGCAGGCGTTCAAGAACACGGAGATGACCAATTTCACGCAAGCCCTTTACGAAGCCCGCGAGCTTGCCCTGGACCGAATGCAGGAAGAAGCATTGGCGGCGGAGTCGGACGGCATAGTGGGGGTGATTATCGAAGAGCGAACGTATGGCTGGGATTCGCACGTGATCGAATACTTTGCCATCGGCACCGCGATTACGGAAGGTATTGGCGGGGAGAGGGTGGCGGAGCCGATTCCATCGCCCATGTTCACGATCTCTCTCAACGACGCGCCCCGCCAGAAGATCGTCCGCCCGTCGAATCTGGCGGCAGCGGGGACCGGGAGTGGCGGAGGAGGCGCGGACGCGAGCGCGGCTGTGGGTTAGCGCAGTGTGGGTCGTTGGTTCGCTGGGTCGTTGGGTGAGCTAAACCCTATGACTTTCGGGCCTTCGGCCCATCGCCCACCTTCATCGGCCCCGTGAGCAAAGGGTTTAGCGCCCGCGAACGCGGGAGGATGGCCGAAGGCCCGATCGCGGCAGGGTTCAGCCTGCCGTACTTTACAATCCGGCTTAATTGTAGTTGCGCATCAGGCCGATCACCTTGCCGATAATATGGCTGTCCTCGCGATTGATTTCAATCGGCTCATACGCCGAGTTTGCGGGAATCAGGCGGACCCGGCCATTCTGGAACTGGATGCGCTTCACGGTCGCATCGTCGCCAAGCATCACCGCGACGAGGTCGCCGTTATCCGCATTGGCCTGAGGCTTGATGACCACCAGATCGCTCGGCATGATATGCTCGTCGATCATGGAATCGCCTTTAACCCGCAACACGAAGGCCCCTGGAATATTATGAATGTTATGCACCATATCCGGTGAAATCGGTACAGTGCCTTCCAGGTTCTCGCTGGCGAGAATCGGCGTACCGGCGGCGATTGTTCCGACGATGGGGAGGAACGTGACGTTTCGTTTGGGAGAGGTGGCTCCGGTCCTGCCCATAACGGTAATCGAGCGCGACGTGTTCGCCCGCTTGATATAGCCCTTGCGCTCGAGCGCATCGAGGTGCACCGTAACGCCGCGCAGGCTGGAAATCTCGAAAGCCGTGCCTATCTCGCGAATCGACGGCGGATAGCCCTTGTCCTCTACGTACTCTACTATGAAATTAAGTATGCGCTCTTGCTTATCAGTCAGGCCGCGTGTCATGCTCGTCTCCTCTTCTTAGCCGCGTGTCTAACACCAAGGTGAACATCCTGCTCTAAGAATACACCTACAGCCGTCTACTGTCAATGGGTTTTCGATAAAAATGCCGAAAATATTTCTACCTACGGAACGTTACGGAATCTCGGACCACATAAGAATCTACTATGAATGCCGGATGCTGCGAGTCTGCGCCGTCCCGTAGCGCTTCAGGCGGGCGCTGCCGGCGGATTGACTTCGTTCGATGCGTTTGACAACCGGCGAACAGGTGCGGTAAGATACAAATAACGGTGTTCGGTGATTGCAAAGGGGGAATTTCCCGAATGCAGCCACCGAACACCATCATCTATGGTGGTGATACTTAGGGGACTCGCAGGTTTCAATGAAGCTTTCCGTCATCACTGACGAGATTTCTCAGGACTTCGAGCATGCGCTTGACGTCATGGCCGAATATGGTGTGCGCGGCGCGGAGCTGCGGGGCCTGTGGGGAACCAATATTGCCGACCTCTCGCCGGATGAGGTAGCGCGAGCGAAAAGGGCGTTGCGGGAGCGCGGCATGACGGCGGTAGGCCTTGCCACTCCGATGTTCAAGTGCGACCTCGACCATGACGCAGCCTCTGCGGCCTCGATCAATGGGCCCATGCATCTTGCTCGCGCGCGCAACCTGAGTGAGCAGATCGAGCTGCTGCGCCGATGCTCCGGTCTTGCGCGCGAGTTTGGCACGGATCTAATTCGGGTTTTTGCCTTCTGGCGCAAGAGCGACCTCACTCCCGCCGTCGAAGAGAGAATCGTAAGGGCGTTCGACGAGCCGGCAAAGGTCGCCGAGCAGGAGGGCGTTACCCTCGTACTCGAAAATGAGCACGCCTGCCTCATCGGAACGGGCGCTGAGGCGGCCCGCGTGTTGTCGGAGATCGATTCGCCGCGAGTGCGCGCCTGCTGGGACCCCGGCAACGCCTTCTTTGCGGGGGAGAAACCCTTTCCCAACGGATATGATGCCGTCCGTCCATTTCTCGCACATGTCCACGTCAAGGACGCGGTAATGGAAGCAGGCGGCGCAGACGGCGCTACTTTGCGCTGGTGCGTAATCGGCGAAGGTGAGCTGGACTATGCGGCTCAATTCGACGCGCTTCGCCGGGACGGATACGACGGCTGGATATCGCTGGAAACGCACTACATACCGCATGGCGGCACGCCCGAGGAGGGGTCGCGCGCATGCCTCGCGGCCCTTCGTCGATTCATTCCTGCGATTCATTCCTGAAGGCTAAAATCATAAGTGACGTGACGCAGGCAAACGGACATATGTTCGCGCGAGGGGCTATCGGCCCATAGCTGTGTGCTAGAGGGGCCTTCGGCCTCGTATCCTTCTTCGGGGACACGTCTGTCGCCTTATGTTCCGTACCTGCGGAGGCAGGTATTCGGCCGAAGGCGGGTGTATTCGCGGAGCGAAGAGGGCCGGGCCCTGGGCAGCGCAGGAATTTTATTCCATGCGCAACCTGATAGTAGTTGTGTCTAATCGATCGCGTAGCATCAGTCATAATATTAAGCGCTTGCGCATAAAGGACCG
>JBBROJ010000207.1:0-5278 GCA_038229495.1 Chthonomonadales bacterium | reverse complement strand
CTAGTGCTTACTCGCGTTAATACATTTCTGTATTAAAATGTTTGGGATGCCCCGACACGCGCCTGCATTGGATTGTTCTGCGGAAGTCAGAGCCGACCTGGCTGCAATCAGCAAGAGCCGTACTGAGGAGGCGCGCATGGTGGAGCGGGCCCGGATCATTCTGGCTTGTCTGGATGGAAAGGAAATCCAGCAAGTAGCGCACGAGATGAGAATTTCGATTCCCGCTGTCAGGAAGTGGCGAGCGCGTTTCGCGCAACAGGGAGTGAGCGGTCTTGGGGACCGGCCACGGTCCGGTAAACCGGTCAGGTACGGCACTTCCTTTGGAGACCGCGTGCTGGCGCTGCTGGAGCAACCGGCTCCGCCGGGCATGTCTCACTGGGACGGGCCGGCTGTGGCGAAGCGGCTCGACTCCAGCGTGCATGCAGTCTGGCGCATTCTGCGCCGTGAAGGCATTTATCTGCAGAGACTGCGCAGTTGGTGCGTCAGCACCGACCCGGAGTTCGCGCCAAAGGCCGCTGAGGTAGTGGGCCTTTATCTGAACCCGCCTCTCAACGCGGTGGTGCTAAGCGTGGACGAGAAGCCCAGCATCCAGGCTCTGGAACGGCCCTCCGGCTACATTGAAACGGATAATGGCTCCGTCGTGCGCGCCCTGAAAAGCACCTATAAGCGCCACGGCACGCTGAATCTGTTTGCCGCGCTCGAAGTCGGTACCGGTCATGTGCAGACCAAGATTACCGAGTACAAGAAGCGGGAAGACTTTCGCGCCTTTCTCGATGACGTAGTCGCCGATCAGGCGATGGACAAAGAAATCCATGTGATCCTGGACAACTACTCAACCCACAAAAAGAACGAGGAGTGGCTGGCGAAATACGAAGGCCGTGTCCAGTTTCACTTCACACCGACTTCAGCCAGTTGGATGAACCAGATTGAGATTGTATTCAGCTTGCTTACGCGCAAGACGCTCCGGGGCGCCAGTTTCAAAAGCAAAAACCAGTTAAGCGAGGCAATCGCAGCTTTCGTCCGGAACCACAATGCCAACGCCAAGCCGTTTCGCTGGCGTAAGCGCGAGGTCAAGGGTAGCCAGCTTCGTAATACAATTATTAATTTATGCAACTAAGCACTAGTACCGCTATGGAAGCGCCGGCGCACAGCGGGCGGCAATCGAGAGAGTCCTGTCCGCCATCGCGGACTGTACCTCCGTCAGCGCTCCCATATTCTTCAGATTCCCCCATTCCGCCGCGCTCCGGCCATAGAGAACGCACGCCTCGCGCCGGGATTCCGGATTCGCGGCAGCCTTGCCGTACGTGCCGCCCAACGCTCCATAAGCTTCGGCTAGTAGTGTGTAGCCTCGGGATCGCTCCCGATCTTTCGGCCGCAGCTCACCCGCGAGCTGGATCGCCTTCCTGCCCGCTTCGATCGCGGCGGAGGAATCTCCTGAAGCGGCTAGGATTCTGCCTTCCTGTCTATAAGCCGCGGCTAGCGTCAAACGAATCTCGATATCCTTCGGATCGTCCGTCGCCACTTTCCGCGCGCTCGCGATACCGGTTTGATAGTTGAGCAGCGCCGCTCCGGGTTGACCCATGGCAAGCTGCCGGTTGCCGGTATCGAAGCGAAGCTGGGCCAACCGTGCCTGAAGCCGGGCATTTTTGGAATCGCCCAGCGCAATCGGTTCCAAGATGGCGAGCGCTTTTCGAAACAGGCCGAGTGCTTCCCCGTTGTTCGTGACGCATTCCCCCATGTGCACCAAAGCGGTGGAATAATCGGCCCCCGCCAATTTGTTCGCCGGATCTTCTCGCGCCATCTTCTCCGCGATGGTCAGCATTTTGCGGTACTGCTGAAGCGCTCCTTCGGTGTCGCCCAGATTGGGCACTAAGGGGTTGCCCAAATGGTCGCCCACGTGTCCGTAGGCCAGCATCAATCCGCGCGTGGTGTTCTGTTGAAGAGGAGCCTCCGCCATCAATTTTTCCAGGATTGCCACGTTCTCGCGGAAGTGGGTGAGAGAGCCGCGCACGTCGTATTGCTTCGCCAGCAGCATACCGAGATTCGAGTGATCGGCCGCGATTTCCTTGCGCAGCCTCAGGCCGTCGGGGTCGTTCCGGCGAGGATGGCTCTGGAGTTGTTCCAGGTGCATATTCAGGCTGAGCGTGGCTCGCTCCATCGCGCCGGGAAAATCGCCCATGTTCATCAGGGTTCTCGCGATGAAGAATTGCAGACTCGCCAGATCGTGCCGGGGCTGCTCGTTCGAGGGGTCTACGACGATGAGCGTCTCTTCAAGCGAGGCAGCCTTGTTGTAGTTTTCCAGCGCGCCGGAAAGGTTGCCCGTGTACGCCAACGTGTCGCCCACCCTGGCGCAAATCGTGGCAAGGTGCTGTTTGAACTCGCTATTGCCGGGTTCCTGTCCTACCAGCGTTTCAAACATCGCTTGTGCTTTCCGGTAACTCACGAGCGCGCCGGCGGTGTCGCCCAGGTTCGAGGCAGTTACATGTCCCTGTACGTCGCCGACCCGGAGATAAGCGCCGCCCAGCTCACTCGATAGGGAACGATCCCGGCTCCCCTCACGCGCCAGGCTATCGATATAGTTGAGTCCTGTCCGAACTACGAGTTGGCGCGCTTTGGTGGAACCGGGCAGGTTCTCGATCGCGTCGTAGATATCGAACAGAACCGCGTTCGCCAGTCCTCGCACCTGGGCGAAGCGGCGCTCGGCCCGCCGCGCTTCATAAGTGGAAGCGAAGACGCCGAACAGAAGCGAGAGCAGGACGAGCGACGCGCCGATAACAGCCACTTTATGGCGCCGCACGAACTTCCCGCCGCTGTATCGCAAAGTCTCCGCCCGCGCTTTCACGGGAAGGCCTTCGAGGTACCGGCGAATGTCGTCCGAGAGTTGCTCGACGGAACTGTAGCGACGTTCCGGCTCTTTCCGCATCGCCATCAGCACGATGTTGTCGAGGTCGCCCCCGAGCTTTCTCTTGAACGCCGCGGCGACGGCGCTCGGCTTCACGGGATCGGTCTGACAGATGGCGCGCTCGATCTCACCCGCGGAATACCCTGTGATCTGATGAGGGCGCTTATTTGTCAGAATTTCGTAGAGCACGGCGCCTAGCGAGTACACGTCGGTGGCGGTAGTCACGGGGGCGCCGTTCACCTGCTCCGGGCTGGCGTAATCCGGCGTCAACATCCGCAACATGGTTACGGTCGCAGCGCCGGCCTCCGGCAAACCCGCTCCCGCATCGGGTTCCACGGCTCGCGCAATGCCGAAATCGAGGAGCTTCGGGATGCCCTCCTTCGTGACCAGGATGTTGCCCGGCTTGATATCGCGGTGAACGATCAGATTCCGGTGCGCATATTGCACGGCCGAACACACTTGACGAAAAAGATGCAGCCGCTCGGGGATCGATAGGCGGTTCTCCCGACAATATTCGCCGATCGAGCGACCTTCGATACGTTCCATGGCGAACCACGGCAAGCCCTCTTCGGTCGCGCCGCCATCGAGCAGGCGGGCGATGTTGGGATGCACGAGGCTGGCCAGAATCTGGCGCTCATGGCGGAAGCGCATGCGGAGGAACTCGGTGTCGATACCTCCTCTGACGATCTTGAGCGCGACATGTTGCTGGTACTGCTCGTCGTCGCGGACCGCCTCATAAACAGCTCCCATGCCGCCCTGGCCGATAACGCCGGTGATGCGCCAGGGGCCCAGGCGGCGGCCTACTATGTCTGCCGGGAGAGCGGGAGCGTTGACATCCACCAACGCGCCGGCCGCGTCGCGGATGGCGGATTCTATGAAGCCGCCGTGGCGATCGTGCGAGGCGAGAAGAGACTCCACTTCCGCCCGCAAGGACGCGTTCCCGCCGCATGCGCCATAGAGAAAATCGCGGCGTTCGTCCGGCGGGCGCTCAACCGCGCCCTGAAAAATTTCCTCGATACTGCTCCACTCCTGCCGCTTCGGATGAGCGCTCATTTCCCTGTACTCATTTCCCTAAAAAGCCACGCCTGCGCCATGCGCAATTCACGTACGACGGTCGCGACTGAAATTGCCATAGCCTCGGCGGTCTCTTCAATCGTTAACCCGCCAAAAAACCTAAGCTCGACCACTCGGGATTTGCGAGCATCGAACACCGCCAGCGCAATCAATGCGTCATCCAGCGCGACCAGATTGGCCGGACGCTGGACCGACATGGCGATGGTCTCATCGAGGGCGGCGTGCGCCGCTCCTCCTCCGCGTTTTGCGGCCGCGCGTCCTCGCGCATGATCCACCAGGATTTGACGCATCAGATGCGCGGCAACGCCAAAAAAATGTTCGCGGCTGCGCCACGTAGGCTGATTCTGATCGATCAGCCTGACATATGCCTCGTGAATCAATGCGGTCGGCTGCAATGTGTGGCCTTCCCGCTCGTTCCGGAAATAACCGGCGGCGAGACGGCGCAACTCCTGATAGACAAGCGGCGCCAGCTCGTCCAGGGCTGCTTTGTTTCCCTTGCTCCAATCGAGGAGCAACATGGTGACTGGGTTCGGTGCGGAAATTCGGGAACTCCGCCCTAAATCCTAGCATTATCCGTAATCCGATCCGTCTACGCCCCTCGCATTTTCAGCCAAGCAGTCCTAAATCTTGAACGGCGAAATTCGGAAGCGCCGGAAATATCGATGGCAAATTCACGGGGTTTACGCCGAACCATTTAGCCAGCGTCGCTCCGTATTGCTCGACCGAAGTAGTCGGGATCATGGTCCCCCGCGTGTTAGCGTCGTCGGGTCCGCCAAAGGCGAGCGTGGGGTACTGCCCGTACAAATCGCCGCCAAGAACCGCTCCGCCCATCACCATCTGATGCCCGCCCCAGGCATGATCGCTGCCGCCGCCCGAACTGGGTTGCAAAGTCCGCCCGAACTCAGAACTGGTGAAAGTGGTCACCTGCTGATCCACGCCGAGTTCAACCGTGGCGTTATAGAAAGCGCCCATTGCCTGGCTTAACTGTTGCAGCAACGAGTCCTGCATAGGGAGCTGGCCTCCGTGCGTATCGAAGCCATCCAGAGTGGCGAAGAAGATCTGCCGGCTCATACCCAAGCCGCCGCGAACGCTGACGATTTTGGCGACCTGCTTGAGCTGGTTGCCCAATGAGGTGTTTGGAAAAACAGTTTGCATCACCGGAGCCGAGGACAGAGCGCCGTTCAGAGTGGCTGCGTCGTTGACGCCGTGCTGCATCACGGAATTGCCGGCCTGTACCAGCGAAAGGCCCCCGTCGAAGCTGAGCAGTTGCTGAAACGCGGACAACTTCGCGGGCTGGCCATT
>JBBROJ010000206.1:0-5281 GCA_038229495.1 Chthonomonadales bacterium | reverse complement strand
TGGCCGCAGCCGCTGCAGGATGCCGTGAAGGAGTACCGCCGCCTCTGGCGCGCTAAGATGGACGAGGTAAACGCCTGCATCGCCGCCCGCGCCGACCAGGAAGAGCTCGTCGACAAGCCTTTCGTCGTCCCACACGTCCTCCGCGTCTCCGGCCCCTTCACCGTCGAAGGCATCATCCCCGCCGAAGAGAGCATCGAAGTAGACGAAGAATCGCCCATCGAGAAGCCAGACGAAGACCTGGAAACCTTTGAGAGCGATGATGCGGGCTCGGCCCAATCCGCAATCCGCAATTCGCAATCCGCAATCTCCAACGCCGACGCCTATCTCGACCTCATGGTCTCCCTCCTCCGCAAAGACGGCGTCCGCTTCCTCAATAATAAGGTCCAGACCTTCACCCGCCTGGAGCGCAAACAATACAGCAACGACCTCCATGCGGAAGGCGAGTGGGAGACCGCCGACGGTAAAACCCTCGCGGTAGACGTTTTCATCGGGCCGCAGTACGGCGCGGTCAACAGCGCCATGGTCGAGGACGCCATCCGCGCCGCGCGCCGCGCCGATGTGCTCGTCTTCGCGGCCTTCAATTACGACACGGCCGCTCAGGCAGTCATCCAGGATACCGGCGATCCGCGCCTCCAACTCGTGCAGGCGGACATCGACAAAACGGCCAATCCGGCCATGGGGGGCCTGCTGAAGAGCGCCGTGCACCAGCAGCTATTCACCGTCTCGGGGTCTCCGCGCACCCGCCTGGAGAAGACCGATTCCGGGGAATATATCGTCGTCATGGAAGGCGTGGATATTTACGATCCGAAAGAGAACACGGTCCATTCCACCGGTTCGGGAAAGGTGGCCGCCTGGTTCCTCGACAGCGACTACGACGGACGCACCTTCTGCATCACGCAGGCATTTTTCCCGGATAAAACCGCGTGGGAGAAGATCGCGAACCACCTCGGCAAGGCCGGCGTCATCGACCCGGAGCGGTTCGAAGCATTCAGCGGCACGACTTCGCTTCCCTTCCCGGAGGGCAAGCATAAGCGTGTCGCCGTGAAGGTGATCGACCCGCGCGGCAGCGAAGTAATGAAAGTGCATCGGCTGGAAGGGTATCAGACATGAGCGAGCAAGAGATGCTTCAACGGATCGTGAATGGGCTGCGCGACGCCTTCGATGTAAAGAAAGTGGTTCTCTTCGGCTCGCGCGCGCGGCATGATGCCCTGCCGGACAGCGATTTTGACCTGCTAGTCGTTGTGAACTCGGATATGCCATACCGCCGCCGCCAGGGACATGCGTACTGCAGCGTCTACGATGAGTGCCCGTACCCGATAGACCTCATAGTACTGACTCCCGATGAGCTCGATCGCTCGGCGTCGGTGGCATACTCCGTTGTCAAGGCGGCCCTCCGTGAAGGCGAGGTGCTGTATGCGGCTTGACGATGCGCGCCCCTGGTTCGACAAGGTAGACGACGATCTGACCTCTATCGTCCTGCTAGGTGGGAGAGGTACCGTCGTCCCGTCTTCATGTTGTTTTCATTGTCAACAAGCTGTGGAGAAAGCGCTCAAAGCCGTTTTGGTCGCAATCGAGGTTGAGCCACCAAGAACCCATGACCTGCGGTTGTTGGTGCGTCATCTGGAAGCGCTCGGTTATCCGCTGGACTCCACGATTCACGAGAGCGTGTTTACTTTGACTTCCTACGCGGTCGATTTCCGGTATCCCGGTCTGGACCTCGATCTGGACGCAGAGGAGGTACATGAAGCAGTCGTGACAACCAGTGAGGTGGTACGCTGGTCTCTCGCGCAGTTGGGAGTTGAGGCGGGTGAGGTGGGGCTGGAGATATTGGAAAACGACGTCTTCAAGGCCGAAGAGACGTGAGCGGCGATCCACTACCCATCCAGCCCGTCCCATCGCCCGTCATCTGCTCGCCATATCGCGAGCCGGAGCAGCACTGGCTCTACGACCGCACGACAGGCGAGGCCGCCCTGAAGGCGGGTCGCCGTCCCGCAGCCTACTGGTATAAAGAGGACCAGAGAGTCCGTGCCGCCACCCAGGAGGCGCTGCCCGGTCTTTCGACTTCTGGCCAGGAGACGGACGAGAAGCAGCGCGAGCTCGACCTCGTCAACAAGCTCCGAGCGGACGTGAAGCGTTGGCGCGATTCGCAATACTCTGGCGCGGAGAACGTTACGAAGGAGCTGCTGCGGCATTGGTGGCGCAAGGACCGCGCCCGCCGACTCTTCTTCTGCCAGCTCGAAGCCGCCGAGACGATCATATTCCTGAATGAGATTCGCGGGCTGCGGCCCGACGGAACGCGCCGCAAGCCGCTCTGGAATCCGGAGTTCACGGATTCCGACTTCGACGCGCTCTTCGATCCCTCTCCCGGCGGCCACGCGCTTCTGCGGATGTGCACGAAAGTATGCACCGGTGCGGGTAAGACCACCGTCATGGCCATGCTCATTTCCTGGTCCTTCTGCAACCGCGCGCGTGTTCCAAGCGACGAGCGATTCCCGAAGGCTGCGCTCATATGCTGTCCGAACCTCACCATCAAGGAGCGCCTGCAGGTCCTTCGTCCCGACACGTCCGGCGAGGACCTCTACTCGCAGTTCGAGCTTCTTCCCACGCACTTGCGTCCGCTGCTGCATATGGGCAAGGTCGAAATCGTCAATTGGCACAAATTCAACCCGACCAGCGAGCATAGCGAGGGCGGCAAGTCTTACGGGGTCGTGGAGAAGGGGCCGGAAGACGATGAGTCCTTTGCGCGGAACCGTCTCGGCGAGCTATTCGCGATGGGTCCGCTCCTGGTGATGAATGACGAAGGCCACCACGCCTACCGGCCGCGCTCTCTCTCCGACGATGAGCGAGAGAGACTTACAGCCACCGAGATCGAGGACCGCGAAGAGGCGACTAGATGGGTAACAGGGCTGGACCGCATCAAACGGTCATGCGGCATCCAAATCTGCCTCGATCTCTCCGCCACGCCCTTCTACATCCAGGGATCCGGTTTCCCGGAAGGAGAGCCGTTTCCCTGGATCGTCAGTGACTTCGGGCTCGTGGACGGCATCGAAAGCGGCATCACGAAGATTCCGCGCCTGCCGGTCAGCGATACTACCGGCCGACCGGATGCCAAATACTTTCGGCTCTGGAAGAATATCACCGCGAATCTCGCGCCCGCCCAAAGGGTCGCGGGCCGCAAGCCGCGCGCGGAGGTTGTCTGGGAGCGCTCGCAGGATGCACTGGTTCAGCTCGCAGGCGAATATGAAAAGCGCTTCGAGATTATCCAGGCCGCCAGCGATACGCAGGTAAAGTCGCCTCCGGTCATGATATTGGTCTGCGACAATACAAAGATCGCGGAGATATTCTTCCGAAAGATCAGTGGAGAAGAAGAGAGCGAAGTCGTGGAAGAGCCGCCTGAAACCGACGGTACGGACGACGCAGAGGACACCACGGATTCGGACAACATGTCGGATGCAAAGCCGACGCCAAAGAGCAAGAAGCCGAGGAAGAAAACGATCTACCAGGGAGGAGAGGTCTTTGGACATCTGTTCGGGAACAGTCCTGGCCGCATCCATACCATCAGCATAGATAGCAACCGGCTCTCAAAGATCGAGAGCGAGGATCCGACGGCCACCAGGGACCGCGCAGCGCAGGAGCTGCGTGACATCGTGAATTCAGTCGGTCGCATCGGCAAGCCCGGCCAGGACGTGCGCTGCGTCGTCTCAGTGGCCATGCTCACGGAGGGTTGGGATGCGAACAACGTCACACATATCCTCGGCCTCCGAGCCTTCGGCTCCCAGCTCCTCTGCGAGCAGGTCGTCGGACGGGGCCTCCGTCGTATGAACTACGACGCGGACCCCGAGACGGAGCTGTTGCCGGAAGAGTACGTGGATGTCTACGGCATCCCCTTTTCCGTCATCCCTTACAAGGGCAAACCGACGAATGCTCCGACGGACGACCGGCCGCTCAACTCAGTCCACGCCGTGCGGGAGCGCCGGCAGTACGAGATCCGTTTCCCCAATGTGGAGGGCTACGTCTACGCGCTTCAGCGCAACCTTATCCGTGCGAACGTGGACGAGATGGAACAGCTCGTCCTGGAGCCGCATACGACGCCGACCGCGACGTTCCTTCGCATCCAGGCGGGCTACACCGAAGGCACGGCCTCGGGAAGAGGCCTGGGAGCATTCGTAGAGCACAACCGCGATCAGTATTACAATCTGTTCCACCTACAGCAGATCGAGTTCGAAATCGCGCGGCAGGTCGTGGCTGCGCTCGTTGGGGAAGGCGAGTTCGCGCCTGTCGGCAAATCGGGTCGAGAGCGCGTCTATGCTCGCCACACCTTGTTCCCGCAGGTCGCGCGTATCGTTCGACGCTATGTCGCAACCAGGATCGACTTCCGCCACGAAAACCACTGCGAGCTGGGCCTCGACCGATACGTCCGCCGCATCGTCGAGAGACTTCTCAACGGCATTCTGCCGGATGACCAGCGCGGCGAAGCGCCCATCCTGCCCGTCCTCAACCGATTCGATCCCATCAGCAGCACCGCGCAGGTCCAATACACCACGAAACGGCCGGTGCATGGCACCGATAGGTCCCATCTCAACTGCGTCGTCTTGGACAGCGCCTGGGAGCAGACGGCGGCGTTTCGCTTCGAGCAGTTTCGCCATTTCGTCCAATTTTACGCCCGGAACGACCGCGAATTCCTGACGATCCCATATGAGTTCGAGGGCGTTCCGCACAGCTATTCGCCGGATTACATCGTCCGTCTGGTAAACGACCTTAATCTCTTGTTTGAGGTGAAGGGGTTCGAAGACGACCAGACCAACCAAAAGCACCAGGCAGCCCGCAAGTGGGTCTCCGCCGTGAACAATTGGGGCCAATGTGGCCGCTGGGAATTCGCGATCTGCAAGGACACATCGCAAATACGCGAAATACTCTCGTCATTCATCACCTGACTACCCACCCACTCAACCAGTCCCTTCCATCCCACTTGTCCCCTTCGTTCCTTTAGTTCCCCTCGTCCCTCCCTTCAACCACGCACCCACACAAAAAACCGGCCCCGCCCAAAAGAGCGGAGCCGGTCTGGTATTAATCCTGGCGTCTACCTATCTTTCCGGGGGTTTGCACCCCGAGTATTGTCGGCGTAGTCGGTCTTAACGGCCGTGTTCGGAATGGGAACGGGTGGAACCCCGACGCTATGGACACCAGGAAACTGTGAAAACGAGAAAGTCCAGGGATGAGGGATGAGGGATGAGGGATGAGGAATGAGATTCCCGCAGTCCAGCAGCCGTCATCCCACAAT
>JBBROJ010000205.1:0-5297 GCA_038229495.1 Chthonomonadales bacterium | reverse complement strand
GCCCACCTACGTGAGCAAGAAGGCGGTCGAGCGCAAAGTCGTGCGGGCGGTGGTCGCAGAGATTGAGCTGCCGGACGGCGCGAAGTTGGTAACGGGCCGCAAGCGGGAAGAGGTAGGACAACTGGAGGGGCGCGCCTACAAGAGCGTAGGAGCGTTCGGCTGGACCAGCGACCTGCAAATGGCTTGCCAGCCTGCTTCTGCCGCCTGGGCGTAGGAGCGTTCGGCTGGACCAGCGACTCCACCGAAGAACGCGCAAAGGTCGAATGGACCCTGCGGGCGGAGACGGGCCAAACCGTCAAAGTCGTCGCCCGGCATGAGCGCGCCGGGACCGCGCGTGGCGAGGTACTGCTAACGTAAGCATCTACGCTGAGCCTTGCAGGCACAGAGGCCGGAATCCGGCTTCGAGAAGGGGAGGACAGGATGAAGCACTACCGTCTTTTGACGTGGGCCAATACGGAGCCGAAGGGCCACGGCTACACCGAAGGCGAGATAAACAAGCTTGCGAAAGAGGGCTATCGGGTCGTCTCCTGTTCCGGCTCGTCCTGCAACGATGGAACGAATCCGAGCTTCGTCTTCGTGTGGACTCTGGAGAAGGACGACGCCGGCGGCTAACCGCGCCGGCGGCGCGGTTTGAACGCCTGGGCTTGAACAATGCTTCGACGCAGGATCCGGCTGGAGTTCACGCCCGAGGGGGTAGAGACGGCGTACCGTCACGCCGTCTTCCCGATGGCCATGGAGGATCCCGGCCAGATAGGGTGGTTTCGCCCGGACCCCCGCGCCATCATCCCCTGGAAAGGATTCCACGTTTCCAGCTCGCTGGCAAAGACTCTTCGGCGACAGCTCTTCGAGATTCGCGTCGATACGGACTTCGAGGGCGTAATACGCGGTTGCGCAAATCGACCGGAGGGAACCTGGATTGCGGAGGACTTTATTCGTCTCTACAGCGAGCTTCACCGGCGAGGCATTGCGCACAGCGTCGAGGCATGGCAGGAAGGGAAGCTGGCGGGCGGAACTTACGGCCTGGCTCTCGGCGGCGCGTTCATGGCCGAATCGATGTTTCACTACGAAACGGACGCGTCCAAAGCGGCGCTGTGGGGCCTGGTGGAGCGATTGAAGGCGCGCGGCTTCGCGCTTCTCGACGTTCAGTACCTCACGCCGCACCTCGCGAGCCTGGGAGCCATCGAGATACCCGCCTCGTTCTATTACGAGGCCCTTCAGCAGGCGCTCACTCTTTCATGCAGTTTCGACTGATTGAGAATAAAAAGCCCCCATCGCATTTCGGCGATGGGGACTTTCATTGTCTCTATGATCGGTATTGCATGGTCTATTTTGCGCGGTTATTGCAGGATGCGAACGAAGAACGGCGCTGTAACCCGCGTCCCTGCCGCATCGATATGCATATTGCCTCGCAATACCGTGCCTGCTGCAAACGTCCCGCTGCTCCGCGTAACTGTCCACCGGGTGCGGTAGAAATTGCCTGCTCCCTGGAGCAGGTTACCCAGCGTCTTGTAGAATGACACGAGTTGTCCGGCGTCTTCGGCAAACATCACATATCCACCGGTCCGCTCGGCAAGCTCCGCGAGAACCGCTGTGTCCGGATCCTTGCCCAGACCAGCGGCGTACACGTGAACGCCCTTGGCCTGCGCCTCGGCAACCGCCTGGTCAAGGGTGGCAGGATCGTTCGCCGGCTGTCCGTCCGTGAAGATAACTACGGCCTTGTTTGCGTTCGTACCCAGCGCTGCCGCCTTGTCGATGGCTTGAATGGTCGCATTGAATAGCGGAGTGCCAAGAAGGAAGCCTCTGGCCGCTATCTCATCGAGCTTCGTAAGATAGACGGAACCATTGTTGACGAAGCCAACGGAATCATAAGAGAACAGATTCGGCGAGTTGCTCTCGGCCGGGAAGTATCCCAGCATTGCGTTATCGCCTCCGCCCAGCGCGTTGAAGAACAGCTTGGCGGCCTGAATTCGCGAGTTATTGGGGTCTGTCTGTGTAACACTGCCGCTGGCATCCAGCGCAATGAACGCGGAATACGGACCACGTGAGGGATTCGAAGTATAGGCAACGCTCAACTGCGAATAGCTGAATGGATCTACATTGTCTATCGAGAATGCCGAGCCGGGGAGCGACGCAAGCGGGTTGCCGTCTCCGTCCACTACCGCTACGTCAACCTCGAACGTAAGAGACGTCCCATTGTTGCTGATTACCCGCGATGCGCCGGTCGCCGCAGAAGGTACTCCCTGCGCCTGCAGCACGATATCGGCCGATGCGGGCGTTGTGCGGCTGAGCGTAGCGGTTGTCTGATTTGGCTTGAAGCCGCTCTTGGAAACGCGTACCTCAACCTGGCCCGTAAGAGGAGTCTGTATAGCCTCGGAGCCGGTCGCCGAAGCCACGTGCAGAGCCTGCGCGCCGTTCTGGAAGAGGTCGATGTTAACCGTCTTGATCAACGCCCCAAAGGGATCTTTGACCGTTACGTTGAGCGTGCTCTTGTCAGGACCGGCGAACACGGTTACATCTGGCGAGGTTTTCCCGTCCACGGTCGCGTTGACTGTGGCGTCGCCAATGACGAGGCCCTCCGCCTGACCATTGACAATGCGAAGCTTGTCCTGGCCAGTGACTACCTTCCATATTGCCGAGCCAAAGGTGACCGGAACGATGCTGCCTGCCGTGTCCTTTGCCTGGAAAACGAGATCGGTTTTCTGCCCGATGCCGACGCTCTGATTGGGCGGAATGGTTACGGTCGTCACAACACCCGTAACAGCCAGCGTGTCCAGCCCGCTGCCGTCCGCTTTCAAATCCACCGCGTCTCCGGCGCTTCCAACCGGCGCACCCGCGCCGTCGGCCTGACTAAACAGTGAAAGCGCGGCGGTCCAGTGACCCACCTTTGCCAGGTTGGGCGAGACGCTGCGCTGAACGTGCGCGGTTATGTCAGCATCACGATTGACTATCCAGTTGAAGTCGGTGCCGTCTTCGCTGGCGCTTTTGAGATTGACTTTTATTGATTGCGCGGAAGAAAGAGCGTTGAGAGCGCGGCTTCGCTCGGGCCAGTTGATGTTCAGGACAACGCGTGTAGTCGTTGCTCCGCCACCGCCGCCACCGTTGCCGCCACCGCCCCCATTGCCGCCACCGCCCGCGTTTCCTCCTCCGCCCCCGCCGCCGCAGCCTGCAACCGCTAGGGATATCGCAAAGGCGACAGAAAGTCGCATGTTATTGGTATGCATCTAATACTCCTTTTTCTTACATGCGCGCTGGGAAAGCCCGGAATCACCGGCATTTCACAACACGCGCTGCGCCGCCGTCACGCCGCTGGCGTGTAGACAGGCGGCATGACCTGTCTTAGAAGTGGCGAGCGCAAGCTGCCCACCGTGCAGAGAGGGAGATTCTATGAATCCCCTGAATACAGAATATGCACAGAGTATGCCAAAAGTGAGGGAGCAGGCCAGAACATCGTACGGTTACTGGTTCCCTCTGCTGCCATTCGGGAGGAAGTGAGGCCAGTCGCAAAGAATCCGGTGTTTCTCTTAGCAGGCAGAGATGGGGACTTGCTTTCCTGGTTTTCCTACACCCAACACGAACAGGCGAGCAAATTGTTCGCCCGATTGCGGAGGCCGCAGTCGGTTTGACTCCGATTCATCCAAATATGTTCCCCAAAGCGAGCTGCAGCATATTCCTGTTGGCAGCTTCCAGTGAAAAGGGACGTACAAGGCTCTAATTTGTGACGAGTCTATATGATTAGGGCCTGAGAGGTAAGAGCCCAATTCAGGGAAGCGAGCCGACGGTATCTACAACCTGTCACGGGCAGAAACAGAAAACGGACAAGCCGTCAGGCTTATCCGTTTCACGTATGAAAATCTGGAGGCCCTGCCGGCAGCCACATTCTAGTATTTTTCTGTCGCCTTGGCGCGGGCGCGGGCAATCTTGCGGATGGACGCCTTTATCTCTCGGCGCTTGCGATCGCTTGGTTTCTCATAACGCTCGTGTGAACGGGCCTCTTTGGTGATGCCGCTGTTCATAACAACCTTCTTAAAGCGCTTTAACGCGGAGTCAATGTGCTCGCCGGGCTTGACGACTACCTGTGCCAAATGAAATCTTCCTTTCGAAGTGGAATCTAAAATCGAGTGTTTCCATTATACACATTAATGAACCACTTGTCGAATCATTATCGGTATGAATTGCAATCTTTCCGTCTAATCGGTCCATGTGCCGCGTATTGGCTGGGACGGATGAATACCGACAGAGTTCATTTGATGCGCGTTTCCAGAAATTGGCTTAGCGCCTGGAGGCACGGACGCGCGTCTCAATTACCGCACCGGGAAGGACGCGGCGGCCTTGCTGGAGAACATGTAGGAAAACGACCGGAGGGGCTATGAAGTTCATCTGCAAGAAAAAGACCGCAACTGGTCTGGGTATCGCGGCGAGCGCGGCACTCGTATCGGCCTGCTCTGCACAGGCGCCAGCGCTCGACGCTCAGTCGAATCGGCCTCCTGCGCTGCGCGGAGTGCGGCGCATTGTCACGTTGGGTGACAGTATCACCGAACAGGGCGGGCAGCCGGGCGGATACGTCACGCTCCTGCGGCAGTATCTGGCGGCGCTGTACCCCGGTCAGCAGATTGAGATAGTCAACGCCGGAATCTCAGGGCATAAGGCGACCGATTTGCAGGCGCGATTCCAACGCGACGTGCTGGACAAGAAGCCCGATCTGGTTACGATTAGCGTGGGAGTAAACGATGTCTGGCACGGATTCTACGACAACCACCCGGCGGGCGACGGGCCGCGCGGGGTTCCGCTGTTACAGTATCGAGAGAAGATACTGGAGATGGTGGAAGCTGCTAAGGCCCTGCACGCGAGGGTAGCGCTCATCTCGCCGACGGTTATACACGAGAACCTGGAGGGGCTCGAGAACGCCAAACTGGATGTTTACGTGAAGGAGATGCGAAGCATTGCCAAAGAACGCGGCTGCATCTTCGTGGACCTGAACGCGGCGTTCAAGGAGATTATTCGGGCGTACCAGAAGCGAGCGGGCCGCACCTCCAACCTGCTGACCACCGACGGCGTGCACATGAACGCTGCCGGCAACCACGTAATGGCCTACGGAATCCTTCGCGGCCTCGGCGTGCCGGACAAATCCCTCGCCAACCTTAAACCATAGCAGTGAACCACGAAATTAAACCACGGGGAGCACGGGGACACGGGGAGAACCGAGGATTCTTTGACAGGATTTACAGGATGCGTCCAATCCTGTAAGTCCTCGAAATCACGTCAAAAATGCCTTTACCCGTGTCCCCGTGCTCCCCGTG
>JBBROJ010000204.1:0-5510 GCA_038229495.1 Chthonomonadales bacterium | reverse complement strand
TCCCGGTCCGGTGTAGAGCGGTCCTGCGGAGTTGATGTGCAGGCTCGCGTTGACGGGAGCGGTCGTGGGAGTGGCCGAGGCTTCATTGGAGTTCGGACCCTCTCCCGTTGGGTTGGTTGCCGAGACGACATAGTAGTAGGTTGTGCCCGCGGTGACAGCTGTGTCGGGGTAGCTGGTGGTCGTCAGGCCGCTGATGAGCGAGGTCGTGTAAGGTCCGCCTGTAACAAGCGAGCGCTTGACCGTATAGGTCGCAGCCCCAGTTGCCGGCGACCAAGCGAGGTCGATCTTGCCCACTCCGCCCGTTGCCGTTAAACCTGAAGGAGCGGTGGGCACGGGAGGAGGGGCGGTTGCAGCCTGAAGCGCTTTCAATACGTTGATCCTGCCCGCGCCGGGTGCGATAGTATTGCCAGGAGCGAATGGCGTGTATGGATCGACATTCGTCTGAATGATACTGCTTAGCTGTGTATTGGTCAGGCCGGGAGCGTGGGTCCAGACCAGAGCCGCCTCGCCCGCGACGTGCGGTGTGGCCATCGAGGTGCCGGAGAGATATGCATACCCGCCTCCATAGGTCGAATATATGCTCACGCCGGGGGCCGCCACCTTAACCCAGGATCCGTATTCAGAAAAGTTTGCCAGCGTGTCATTGCCGTCCGTGGCGGCGACGGAAATAACGTTATCAATGGCCCCCGGATAAGAGAAGCTGTTGTTTCCATTGTTTCCCGCGGCCGCCACGACCAGAAGGCCATGTGCCCACGCGTACTGCACGGCTGAATCGAGGGTTGGCGATACATCGGGGCCGCCCAGGCTCATGCTGATGATGTTCGCTCCATGGTCGACGGCCCACGTGATTCCATTCGCCACGTCAAGGTCGGAGCCACTGCCATTGGCCGCGAGCACCTTTACAGGCATTATCTTCACGAATGTTTTTGAGTTGGGCACGGCAGGGTTCCAGCCCGCGACTCCCGCGATTCCGACGCCGTTGTTTATCTCAGCGGCCGCGATGCCCGAACAGTGAGTTCCGTGGCCGTGGTCGTCGCGCGCGTTCGTCGTATTTGTCTGCACGTTCCATCCAATGACGTTGGTGTTCGGGTCCGGGTTGTTGGGGTCACGAAGAAGCACGTTTACCAGGTCGGGGTGAGTATAGTTTACGCCGGTGTCTACGATGGCGATAATCTTTTGAGCCTGCGGCTGATAGAGGTCCCAGGCGAGGTTCGCTTTGATCTTTTGCGGGCCATACTGGCTGGCTGTATAAGAAGGGTCGTTTGGCGTGGCGAAAGCGCGCAAAATATGGTTGGGGTGCGCGAAGAGCACATCCGTTCTCTTGCGAAATCGTGCAAGCGCATTTGCCATTGAGACGCCGGGATGGAGCCTGATGCGGAAAATGTGAAGAGTAGGCTGGTATTCTACGGCGACGCCGGTGGAATCGCTTACGTTAGCGCGCTCCGCTGCAAGGCTGTCGTTGCGCACGCCGACCAGGATCTCTCCCGGAACGTTGTCCGCTCGCGCACATAATCCGTTTAACGTGCAGCAGAGTACGGCAACCGTTATTGCGGACATGCGAAAAATACGGAGAAGTGTGTCAGAAATCATGGAATCATATCCCTCTTGGGGTGAGCGACGCAGAGCGAACAATCGCCTGCATGCGTGTCAGTATGGTGATTGGACCGGCTGGTTGAGCATCCGGCGAACGAGCCTGCGGGCATTATCGATGGTTTCGCGCGGGAGCGTATAAAGTCCTCCTGTTATATACCACAGGTTAATCCGCATTGCAAAACGACCGGGCCGGCTGAACCGCATATATGGTTGTGGGGGAGAAGGACTTTGCGGGCGTCGTGAGGGGATGAAGCGATACTACCGAGAGGAACCGAAAAGAGTGGATCAGGAAGCGGATCGCAGCTGAGACGCGCTCGTTCCAGCCCCCACTCATTGAGTACAACAGTCTATTTATCCGAGTTGACAGAACCAGACACCTGCCATAGTTTGTACGCCGCCAGCACGATTTCGCGACTGCGCATCGCGAGCCGCTTTCCCACTGCCATCGCTTCAGATTGTCTTCGGCGGGCTTTGGGAAGGTCTTTAAGAATCTCTTCGACTTTAGCAACAATCTCGCCGGCAGTGGATTCACCCATGGAAAGGACCCAGTCCTCGATGTCAAGCTGGCGCATCAATCCACGTGTCTTCGGCTCATATTCCAGGGCGACAATGGGCGCTCCCCCAACGAGACTGAGAATCCCTCCGTGCAGGCGGCTGGTAAGCACCACGTCGCATTCACCCATAAAATGCGCGAACTCGCGCGGATGCACAAATCCGGAAATGATGTGGATTCGGTCGCGAAAAGAGGGCTCGACGTTTGCCGCGATTCGCTCCATCACGTCTTCGTCGGTATGTCCTGCATTCTCTACGCGCTGATGCGTGGTGAGAAATGCCATTTCGACGTCGCCACGAGCCAGCAATGTAGAGCAGACTTTGGACATCCGCTCCTCGAAGGCGCGCTGCTTCTCTTCCGGATTCTCGGAGCCTACCCACGCCCACTGGTGAACGCATATGCCGATTCGCAGTGGTTGGGTTTTGGGCGGAGCCATCGGACGGGAGGGAGGGCGAGGCTCGATGGAGAGCGCGTCATCGATGGTCTGGTGAACATTGGGGCCGCTATAGCCGATTCGTTCAGAAACTATTCCGACAGATTCGCGATCGCGGCAAAGGACCGCGATAGCCTTTTCAATGTGCGGTCGCACCATCGCTGGGAGCGGATCATCGGGCGTGTAGGGGCCGAACGACATCGAATAGAAGACGAGCGGCTTGTTAAGAATCGAGGCGATCTCGTATTGGGCGATGCGGGGACGGCGGAGCCGCGCTTCGGTCCACGAGGTGTTCAGCACGTTACCCCCACTCACGACGATCATATCCGCCTCTTCGTATTCGCAAAAGAGAGATCGTTCGTCAGGCCATAGAAGCGGAGAGGGGATTCCCAACCGGCGCATCTTCGCGTAGGCCAGCCAGCGAGCGGGGGCGGTCTTGCGGACGAGACGCTTCAGGATACTCTTCTGGGGAATCATGAAGTCGTGGGCTGCGTTCCAGAGAGTGCGCGTAAAGTGCAACTCGGGGTAGAGCGTGGCGTAGACCTGTGGATCGGCGGTCAGCCCGCAAAAGCAGTTGCGCACTTCCGCGTTAGGGCCGAATGCCGCTTCGAGGGAGGACTTCATGGCAAGCATGATGGCTGCATCGCCCATGTTGCCGATAACGTTATCCACGATGAGGATGCGAAAAGCGCGTCCGGGATTCACGAGCGCTCCGGTATCTACAGGGTCACTTCCTGTCGTAACTTCCATGGTCACCCTAACTACCGCTCGATCTTTTCCTTGTCCGCCGCAAAATTGTGATACGGGGCCGTGGGGTCGCGTATCGTGTCCAGCCGCTCGGAAGCCGCCGGAAGAAAGACCATTCGCTTCTTATCTATCGGCGTTCGCCAGCCCGCTCTGAAGCCCCGCATGAGACTCTGCAATCTTGTCGCTACGCGGGGCGCCTTCAGATGGAGCACGGAAGAGACGGCAGGACCGAGCGCCAGTCTCCAGGCGTCGCATGCAATGACGCCGAATACTCTCCAGCGGCCGCATCGAAGGAGCTTGGCGAGCCCCGCGCCGATTCCCATAAAATCCCGCTGGATCAGCTCGCGGTACTGCTCCCAGGAGCGGAACCCATCGTGAATCACGGATACTTGTTCGGTCTCATAGACTTGGAAGCCCCGAAGCAGAGCACGGAGCGCGATATCGGCATCCTCGTGAGACGGGAAGAGGGCTCCCGCGCCAAGCTGCTCATCGAACTCGCCAATCTCAACCAGAAGAGAGCGGCGTACCGCCATTCCCGCGCCGATGGCCCGCTCGCCGCACCATTGTCCAACTGAGGTAATGCCCCTTGCCCCCCGGCATTCGAAGACCGGAACGGTTCCATTGGTACGATCGTATGGGGCCGCCTCTACCGTGCAGAAGGCGACCGCGACCTTAGGTCTATCCTGAAAGGCGGCGGCCATGACCTCCAGCCAGTTTGCCGGGACCGTGCAGTCGTCGTCCGTCATTGCCACGATGTCCGATCTACAGACGGACAGGCCGATATTGCGGGCGAGCCCGAGACCTTTACTGGAGCTGCGGATGTAGCGCAGGTTCTTCACCGCGGAGTATTTACTCATCGCCCGCTCCGTCACGTCGTCCGTGCTCTGATCCACGATGACTACTTCAAAGGAGCTCGATGTATTTGCAAGAAGCGATTCGACCGTATCTGCGATGCGCTCTCCACGGTTTCTCGTGCAGACAAGGGCAGTGACGGAAGGCGATTCAAGCTGGGATTGGGTCATGGCGATACCATTATCGTTCGTCGAATAACGGCCACAATCGGTGATAGCGACGCTGTTATTCTGCCGCACTGCGAACGGCGCGAAGATACTCGCCATAATTGATAAGCGCGCGGCGCGCCTGCTTCAACCCTTGGATAAGCTGCCCCTTTGCGAGGCATGCGAGAGCAAAATCGACCTTGCGGCGGCAATAGTAGCGGTAGCCCGCGCTAGCTGCGCGGCGCTGCTCCGGAGTCAGGCCTGGATAGGAGAGAACCTTCCGGCGGGCCCGGACATGGGCGGCGCTCATTCGTTTATTGTTGCCGGACAGGTTACTCTCGTGAACGCGATAGCGGAGCACGGGAACCTCCGCGAACGCCAGGCCACCCTGTTGGGTAAGCCGCAGCCACATCTCCCAATCTTCGACGGGAGTGCATTCCTTATCGAACCTGCCGGCCCGCTCGAAGCTTGCGCGGCGCAGCAGCACCTGCCCCGGCGTGGCGATGCGGCAGCCTTCATTCAGATTGAGCGATGCGAACGTCGTGGGCGCGCCCGGTTCCAGCGGTACGACTCGATCGTCTTCGATCGTCTTCCTCGCGCTGTGTTCCGATTCAAGCTCCCCGATGCGGTACAGGCTGCTTTCGCCGTCGATGTAGCGCGCCAGACCGTAAGATCCCACGCAATCCGGATTTTTCTGGAGCGCGTTGAAAAGAATTGCGAGCGCTTCCGGCTCCCACAGGTCGTCGCTGTCTAGGAAAATTACGAACTCCCCGCCCGGAGAGACCGATTCGTAGCCCGAGTTGCGCGCGTCCGCCACGCCCGCGTTCGTCTTGGTTATTCCACGAATGCGAGGGTCGCGCTTCGCGTATTCTTCGATGATTCCACCCGTGCCGTCCGCGGAGCCATCGTTAACGACAATAGCGTCCCAATCCGCAAAGGTTTGGGCAATGACACTGTCCAGTGTTTCCGCGAGATACTTTTGCGCGTTATAGGCGGGAATTACGATTGAAATCCTGCTCACGCGACCGTCCTGCCACCAAAGCTTGATCTAGTCATCGGCTCGTTTCACTGCAAGCACCAGATAGTTCTTGCAGTGGCCTGAACCTGTCCATCGCTTACGCAGATCGCTGCGGCTGAGAATCAGGCTTAGAAATAGGAGCAGTGGCTTGCTGATCAGAACGATGCC
>JBBROJ010000203.1:0-5546 GCA_038229495.1 Chthonomonadales bacterium | reverse complement strand
CTGATTATGACTTGGTTCATCCTGAGGAAATTGACAAAGACGAATTCACCTTGTCCGAAGATTTGCGCTCAGCACTGGTTGACGGCTTGAATGAAATGTTAACTGACTCTGTTACTGTGATAGGAAGCCAACGGTTCGTTACAACAGAACGGGAAGATCGGTCGCTTGGCTGCGAAGTTACTTCAGGCCAATTGAAAAACGGTCTGTTCAATTTGAGTCTTGACAAATCACGGCATCAGGAATTCGACCGGATAAGACAGTGGTTTGCAGGTGCACCATTTTCCTACGGAGAAATTAGTTTTGCAAGAACGGGCGACGGCGATCAACAGACTCTACAAGTAATGGTGGAGAAGAATGATCTTCGCCTGCCCATTGATCGTCTTGGTTCAGGAATCCAACAGACGCTTGCTATCATCGCACACCTTAATGCAAATCCGTCTGCGCGCGTCTACGCGATTGAGGAGCCAGAAGCAAATCTTTCACCGGAATCTCAACGAGTGTTGCTAGAAAGGCTTATTAGTTTAATAAGTGAACCAGGATTTCCCGTTTCCCAAATGATTCTCACCTCACACTCACCGATATTTTCACAGCAGTCGCTCGCAAAAGTGATGTTCGTCAAGATGAGCGGCGGGTGCACGTGTCTTGGCGACACTCAGGAAGTACCGCAATTTATGAGCTCGATGACGCTTGCAATGGAAAACTGGAACTAGCCACAGTGCCGATACCTAGTTTCGGGAGGACGGGTGGCTCCCGGAGGGACATTGGGCGGCTGCGTGGGATGAGATCGAGGCGAGGTTTGACGGTGAGCCGGGCAGTCGGCGGGCGATCCTGATTACCAAGCTGTTGATATGGCGGGACGATCTTCGCATACATGACGTAAGGGGACTGCTTTTCCTTGATGGCAGCTTCGTGTCGGCGAAAGCTAACCCCGGGGATTGCGACTGCTTATTCGTTTATGACGACTCGAATGGCCGGATTGGTGAGAACTCCGACTTGAAGCCGCTCGTCGATTATGTCACACTGAAAGAGCAAGGGTTAGGAGACGTGTTCGTGTTTCCTCGCTCGATGACAACGAAATACCCTTCCCTCTTCCAGAACGATGCGTTTGATTACGATAAGAGCACTCAGTTGCCGAAAGGCGTGGTAGAGGTGGAAATATGATAGAGAACGCGCACGGGCTTTACGTTTCGCTTCATCAGCTTTCCCGATTCGCCGACATGCTGGAAGCGCTGAGGCGAGATGCGGACGAGCGGCAGGATTATCACGAATTTGCCCATCTGTCGCAGAGTTACCTTCACCGCATCAGAGAACTGAATGAAGAGATAAAGGACTATTTGAGAACGGAACCCAAGGCCGCAAACGATACTGGAGTGGAGGCTTTTGGCGGGACGAAGTAAACGGCGCATCGATCAAGGTCCGAGCAGGCGTCGACAACCCTCTTGCTCGAAGTGCCTGTCGGTCGTCAGCGCTTCGGTCATTGCGTCGTCTCTCACTAAATTGAAACTAACCGCGTCGGCGAGTGAATAACTCTTATCGTCACGCTCTTCCAAGAGGCGCAGAGCGCGGGAGTTCAGGTCCGCATCTACCCAGACAACGTCCATTTGCGGATGATCGAGGAGAACGCGAATAAACGCAAGAACCGGCTGGCGAGGCAGCCGGCGCGCATATGCGAGGGCGACGAGCTCTGCAAGGATATAGGAGTGAATCAGCTTTCGGGACGCGGACTCGAAGAGGGTAATGGCGTCGGTGTGGTTCTGCTCGGCTGCCGAATGGTATGCGAAGAGGCCCGAGGTAACGATCAGCATGCAGAATGGCCCGCTCTCCGCTATTCAGCGTTTGTGTATGCTTCCGCCAAATCCCGGTCGATGTCTGTGTTATCCGTGCCAAGCGGGCGGCCGTAATCGGTTATTGTCTGTCTGAGCGCGGTATTGGCACGGGATATCTCCTGCGCCGACACGCTGGATTCGCGTGTTGAACGGTTTATTCGTGGAAGCCGGGCGGCGATCCATTCCGCAGGCGTAGCGCCGCTTTCCCGGGCAGCTTGCAACAGCTCGCGGCGTACATCTTCCGGCAGCTCGATTGTATCCTGTTCACTAATAGCGTCCGCCTTTCACAGTTACATTATAGCAACCATCTGTGACACTGTCCAACAACCACAGCAATCTTTGTAACCTTTTCGGTGGAACGAACGGTTTCCTGCTCGGCCGCCGTGCGGGTATACTCGGAATATCGAACTCCTGGGGAGACAACAATGACTGTCCCGATTCCAACGATTCTAGGCGCAATCCAGCGCCCAGCAGTGCCCGTCTACCAGTTGTCGCTCGACCTCACGAGCATCGAGGAAGCCATTGAGCTGGCAAAGCTGGGGGTGGCGGCGGGCGTGCAGGTAATCGAGGCGGGCACCATCCTCCTGTTGAGTGAAGGCGCGAGGCTGACCCTCCCGCGCCTGCGCAGAGAGTTCCCGCAGCATCCAATCGTTGCGGATATCAAATGTACCGACGGCGCCGCATTCGAGATGGCGCTCGTGTTTGAATTGGGCGCTTCTAAAGCGACCGTGATGGCCGCCGCCAGCGACGCCACGATCAAATTCTCCGTAAGAGAGGCCGCGAACCATCCGGGCTGCGAGGTAATGGTAGACACGATGGGCTTTGGCGGTCCGCACGGCCTGGATGTCCAGGGCCAGATCGACGCGGCTAAGCGAGCCCGCGACCTCGGGGCGCACTACGTCGTCCTGCACCTGGGCTACGACGAGCGCAGCGAGAACCGGCGCATGGTCGAGGACAACGTCCTTCTGAGGTGGGCGGAGGCGGTTGCGGGCGAGGGGCTTGACATACCGATTCAGGTGGTGGGCGGCCTCACCCTGGCGCAGGCGAGCGAGCTTCCCCAGTTTGGCATTTCCGACATTGTAATAAGCATGAATCTGGGGAGCCGGCCCGTGGGAGACATGGCATACGATAAGATCACCGGCTTTACCGTGGACCTGAACGACCCCGACGACCGCGAGCGCGTATCGGATCAACTGAGACAGTTCATGGACGTGACAACCGGAAAGCGTGCGTAGATATCTCGTGAACGAACTGTGGAGTTTCCGCTGTTGCCGCCGTTGCTTTCCATACTCGCGATAATTGGTGCCCGCGTCCGAGCGCTCAGTCCAGATGAAAGACCTGTTCAAGCCGCAGGAACGACTCGTCCGGGCGCTTTCCCTCCAACTGCTCGAAGTACGGAACCATCGTCGCCTGCCAGCGCGTGTTGACATCCAGGCCGTCCATCGCCGCCAGCGACTTGTCGAAATCCTCGGTCTCCAAATAGCCGAAGAGCGTTCCGTCCTCGCGGGCGAAGAGCGTGTAGTTGGTCCATCCGGCGTCGCGCAGCGCCTGCTGCATCTCCGGCCACACGTTCTTGTGGGATTCCTTGTACGCCTCCAGCATCTCCTTCTTTACTTTTATGACAAACCCAACGCGTTTCATGCAGATTCCTTTCACCCCAGAGAGGGATCGCTATTCGGTAGAGAGATTTCTGAAGAGGTCGCGAAACAGGATCGTTTCGGAGAGGTTGTCGCATTCGTTGCAGCCCTCCCAATCGATCCAGACATACTCGATGCCTACCCACCCGCTGTATCCGACCGACTGCATGACGGATGCGACGCGCGCGTAGTCGATCGTGTTCTTCGCAAACGGAGCCTGGAGCTGCCCTTTGCAGGCTCCGCGAACGTGGAAGTGGGCGGCATAGCGCAGCAGCGGCTCGATGGTGATATCCGGGAGGCCGGCGCGCGTAAAGTGCGTATAGTCGAGCGTGAGCGTGAGGCCGGGAACGCTTTGCGCCAGCCTCTCGGCCTGCTCTGGCGTCTGAGCGATAGAGCCCACGTGCGCCTCCACGCCAAAAACAATGTCTTGCTGGCGGGCCCGTTCGACCCGCCAATTCAGCTCCTCGACGCAGCGCGCAAGAGAATTCTTGTAAGGCTCCTCCTCGAAGTGCACGCCCGGCAGCGCGGTTACGTGACCGCAGCCGCATATGCCGGCATACTCCAACGTCCGCAGAAACCAATCTCTCGCCTTCTGGCGGCGGGAGGCGTCGGGCTGATTGACTGCATAGGGCTGGAAGTCAGGGCACATCTGAAGGAAGAGGTCGGCAGGCTTGAGCCCCGCGTCGTCCAGTTTCCGCTTCAACTCTCCCGCCGACTGGGCGATATTCTGGAACTCGCGCGACGGCCAGAGGTGTGATCTCTCCTCGAACAGGCCGATATCGATGCCTTCAAAGCCGAGCATCGCGATCAGCTGTATCACGTTGTCGTGCTCGAGAAGCGGAAAAGTGAAGTCGGCGCAGGCAAGCTTGAATGTCACAGGTTTTCCTTCGCGGCAAGAGCGTCAGGACGGGCGTTATTGTACTCGGTTATCCCATTCGGCGGCGGCGAGGTAGCCCGCGTCCACCACGTGAGCGATTCCCGTAACGCCCGATGAATCGTCCGTCGAGAGATAGAGAGCCGCCTTCGCGATGTCCCGCGGCGTGAGGAATCGGCCCAGTGGGACGCGCGCCGCCCTGCGGTCGAGCGTGGCTTCGGGGTCGGACGCCCGGCTGACGTGATACCGGAACAGGGGCGTATCCGTGATGCCGGGGCAGATGCAGTTCACGCGAATGCCGAATCGGGCGTAGTCCAGCGCGAGCGCTTTGGTCAGCATCATCACCGCGCCTTTGGACGCGACGTAGGAAGGGGTATTGCCCTGCCCAACGAGACTCGAAACGGAGGCGATGTTCACGATGGTTGCGCTGTCAGCCTGTTTCAATGCGCTTATCGCGTGCTTCACCGTCAGGAAGACGGACTTGACGTTTACGGCCATGACGTCGTCCCATTCGGCCTCGGTACACTCCTCCAGCGGCTTGACGAGAACGATTCCGGCATTATTGACGAGGTGGTGCAGCGCTCCGTAGGACTCCAAAGTTTCTGCCACGGCGCGACGGACGTCGTCCTCTTTCGAGACATCCGCAGGCAGCAGAATTGCGTCGCCGCCGGATTCCAGGATGCGGTTCAGCGTCTCGCGGCCTTTGGATTCATCGCGTTCCAGCAGCGCGACCTTCGCTCCATGCTCGGTGAAAAGCTCCGCGATTCCCTGCCCGATGCCGGACCCCGCCCCGGTGACCAGCGCGACACGCCCTTCCAGACGCTTATTCAACAATGCGCTCACCCAATGTGCGGCCGTCCGGCAGATCAGTCGTGCTGTGACACACTATATCCGCATCCTCTTCGTCAAGAATGCGATTCAGTTCCGCGTTCGTGCGATTCGGAAGTGCGCTTCCCATTGCAGTGCGGACAACGGGTAAGTTGCTTCGCGACCGCGCCGGTACATTGGATTCCGGTACGTCGGCGGTAATCGCCTGCTCATTGTTGGATTGTCGCATATTCAAATGATGGGTCTATGGGCTTTCCTGTGGGTCGCTTGGCAGTGTCCAAAGTTACGAGGTAATGGCAGGGATGCCTGCAATACCCTCCACACGCTATTGGACGGCCTGGCGGATACCCTCACAAGCTCGCGGATGGGGTGTCCGCCGGG
>JBBROJ010000202.1:0-5581 GCA_038229495.1 Chthonomonadales bacterium | reverse complement strand
GGCAAGAGACCCGAAGACGGGTCGTTTTATGAAGACGCCCGTGAAAAAAGATGCCGGAAAGATGAGAAAGATGCCGGCGCGCGATCCAAAGACCGGACGATTTATTAAGTCAACGGACAAGAAGTCTGTGGACAAGAAGCCGGCGGACAAGACAATGTCAACCGGAAAAGTTAAGTCCAGGGGCAAGAGATCGACAGACAAGAGAAAGACTATGCCAAAGATGGACTCGGGCAAGACGAGGAAAATGCCGGCCCGCGATCCGAAGACGGGGCGCTTCATCAAGAGCGACAAGAAGTAGGCGGCTCGCTTTTGGTTTCACCGAATTGAAGTCGGATTCAGCGTCGGGCGCGAGATTCTCATTTCGCGCCCGCTGCTGCTATTTAACGGGGATGCGTTCTACTTCATCCACTTTGAGAGCTGCAGCGCGTCCAGATAGCGGCCGGGAGCGACCAGAAACTCGCGGTGGCGACGTCCCTCGCTCTGAAATCCAAATCTCGTGAACAATGCAATGGCGCGCGTGTTGTTGGTGAAAAGATTCGTGCAGAGCTTTTCGATGATCGGATGGCTGGTGGACCACAGGAGCAGCATCTCCACCAGGCCGGTGCCCACTCCACGGTTACGATAGTCCGCATGCACAGTCATTCCAAAGCTTCCGACATGGCGAATCCGCTCGAACTGGCCTCCATGAAAGTCCAGCGAGCCAAGAATATCTCCTTCCCGCTCGGCGACAAGCCAGAGCGAGTTGTTTTGATCGAGCATATCCGTGAGATGGGTACTGGCGTCCCTCTGCGCTGAGTCAAACTCGTCCAGCGTGCGGACAAAGTAGTCGTCGCTCTCAGCCAGCGCCGCCCGCTGAAGCGTAAGTACCGTATCCACGTCTTCGAGACGTGCCGGCCGCACCATGAACGGCTGGCGATCGCTCGTCAGGTACTGGCGCTGTGTCATCGGTAGAATGTCCCTTCAGGGCTGTGCCCTCTTCGCATCTTGAATCAAACAGCTGTATCAATCTTATTCCAGAGCCTGCATCAAATCCTCCAGGAGATCTTCACTCGTTTCCAGGCCGATGTGCAGCCGGGCGCCCCATCCGCAGCCCGCAGGCTCATCTCCGCTCTTGCGTGCTGGAAACGGGACGGCGATTCCGAGGCTCTCGTAGCCGCCCCAACTGCACGCAATGTGGAAATACCTCAGCTTATCGACGCAGGAGTAGGCCGCGGCCTGCCCGCCCTCTTTCAGCTCGAAGCTGAGCAGACCGCTCGTCCCCCGCATCTGCCGCAGGCCAAGCTCGAACTGCGGGTGAGACTTCAGCCCTGGGTAGTAAACGCGGGCGACCTTTGGATGGTCCTCCAGAAACGCTGCGACGACCAGGGCGTTCGCCTGGTGGCGATCCATGCGGATAGAAAGCGTCCGCAATCCGCGCAGCATCAGCCAGGCCGCGAACGGGTCCAGAATCCCGCCCAGCAGAGCCCCCTCGCGATCCGTGATTCGGTCAAGGCGGACTCGCGGACCGGTTATGACTCCCGCAACGATATCGCTGTGCCCGCCCAAATACTTGGTCGCCGAATGAATTGCAAGATCGATTCCAAGCTCCGCGGGATTCTGGAAATAGGGCGTGGCCCACGAATTGTCGACGGCGGTCGTGATTCCCTTCTCCCGCGCGATTCCGGCGATTGCGGCGAGGTCCTGGAGGTGGAAGACGATGGTGGAAGGGCTTTCGAGATAGAAGAGCCTGGTATTGGGCCGGCACGCGTCCGCAAACTCCTGGGGATCTATCCCGCGGACGTAAGTGATCTCGACGTTAAACCTCGATAAATAGGAGCTGAGGAAGGAGCGCGTAGGGCCGTACACTGTTTCTACAGCGACGATATGGTCGCCCGCCATGACGGCGTGCAGGATGGCCGCCGAGACCGCCGCCATGCCGGACCCAAAGCAGCGAGCGGCCTCCGCGCGCTCAAGCAGTGCAAGCTTCGATTCAAGAATATCGGTGGTTGGGTTGGCGACGCGTGTGTAGTCATAAATCTCCGGACGGGCGTCCACGCGATGAGCGAACGTCTCGGAATCGGGAGAAGCGAAGGTCGAGTTTTGAAAGAGGGGAGGAGCGACCGCTCCGCAGAAACGCGACGGATCTTCCGCCGCGTGCGCGCAGATGGTCTCGAAACCGGGTTCTCGCACACCGGGTCCTTTCTTAGAGAGTGTTGAAAATGCCGGTGACGTGCCTGCGCCCGGCCCCCCAACCCCCAATCCTGGCGGAGACATAGGGGTCAGGCCGGCATAGACTCCCCCAGGATTGGGGGTTGGGGGACTGTTTTTTTTCAACACACTCTTCAACTACAGTAACAACGGTCACACGGGAGATGGGACGTATTCTCGCTGCGTTTTAACCAGCCACGCGCGGCTGGTTAAAACGCAGCGAGAATACGCGCCTAGTGCTGATTGTTCCATTGAATGTTCCACAAGCAAGGAGGACATCCCTTCCCTGCTTCCGAGCCTTTATCAGCCATCTACCGCCTCGGTCATGAACGGCCTATTGAACGGTGAACCGGCCGATTCTAGACGCGGAAAGCGCCGTAATCGACTGTTGATTCGTGCTGTCCACCGCTACCACCATCCAGTAATAAGTGTGGCCGGACTGGAGCGCCGGACCCTGGTAGGTGACTGAAGTGCCGCCGTTGCCCGATAGGAAGCTGGTGCCCGGGCTGTTCAGGTCCTGCGGCCAGACGGGCGCAACCGCCGCCGGCTCGTTCGGCTTCGCAGGGTCGAACAGCAGCGCGGGGAACTGATCCCACACGTAGATTTGATAACCGGCAGCCCGCGCCACGGCGGACCATTGGAACTGCGGCGTGGCCGATATGCTCGCATTCTGAGCCGGCGCGCTCGTCGTCTCCGGACCCAGCGGAATCGCGGATACCGTGGCGCTTGCCGGGCCGATGGTCCCGTTCGCGGGGAAGTCGATGGTGTCCAAACGATGGATCGTATAGCGGTAAGCCACGTCCGGCGTAAGAATCGGGTCCGCGTCGAAGAAGACGCTTGTCAGCGGATCGCGCACTATCGCCGTCACGCTGAGCGGACTCTGATCCGTGCCGCGCTTGATGGCGTAACCGAAGAGATCGGTGAAGCTCTGGAAGTCCCAGAAGATATCGACCTCAATGACGGAACCGGAAGGCGTCGATCTCCCGCCCGCGGCCACGGATCGCCGCTCGATGTTTCGCGCCTGCGGCTTGTCGGGGAGTCCCCTCTTTTGCCGGTATACGTGCTTCAACCAATCATAAACGCCGGCAGAGTTGGCGCTGCTGCCCGATGCGCGAGCGACGGTATCGGCGACCGTCCATGCCTGGGCGCTTACATTCGCGGGAGCGGGAATTGCGCCCTGCGAGCTGCCGCTGCCAAGCGCGAAAGACGCGGAGCTTGTCTGATTCGCGGCGACATGCACACTGAGTGTATGGTTGACGAATCCCGACAGCGAAGCCGTAACCGTAAACGTAACTCCCGGCGCGAGCTTGCGGGCCCGGTAGTCGCCATTGCCGTTAGTGACGGCGAGCGTAGAGCCTAGCGGCCCGGCAACGAACACTTTTGCGCCGTTAAGAGGAACCCCCTGTGGATCGATAACGCTGCCTTGAATCTCGCCCTGAGTCTGCTCGTCCGATACCATCAGGTTGGCGCTGCGATTCTGTTCGCTTCCCACTACATCGACGGTCGTCTCGCCGCTCCAGCGGCGGCCGTTGATAGAAGTAAATGCCTGCAACGTCTGGAATCCATCCTGCACATTGTTGATGACATAGGTACCATTACTGAGCGACGTCGCGGTATTCCCGCCGACGGCTACTGTTGCGCCGGGGACAGCCCTGCCATCCACGTCGGTGATGGTCCCGGTCAAGTTGCCGAGCTGCTTCCCTCCGCCGCTTCCGCAGCCTGTCGACACGAACATAACAAGAGCTAGCGCCAGACCCGCCGCTGCTGAACGGGCAATCCGAATGCTGGGTCGATTATTCACGTCGGAATCCCTCCTTCCGGGGAAATGATTCTTCGCCGTTCCAATAGACGGCCTGCTTCTTCCAGTGTGACATTGCCCGCGAGGGACAATTGGGCGGCGCGGGCAAAGCTTCGCATCTAATTACGCGCGGGACCGATCATACTACTGCGTCGAAATGAAAGTACTGCGACAAAATAAAAGCGCCCGGAACGAATTCCAGATGGAATTCGTTCCGGGCGCGATGCTTTGCGATCCACGCGTGTTAAACGCGTGTCTGAGGGGCCTTTCGGCCAAACGTCCTCCTGACGGTAATCCCAGGCTACTCTACGCCGCACAACTCGCGGTAAATCTTCTCGATCTTTGCGACGTAGTGCTGGGTCTCTTTATAGGGCGGCACGCCTCCGTACTTTTTCACCGCTCCCGCCCCTGCGTTATAAGCGGCAAGAGCTAGCTGGCGCTGCCGGAATGAGGTGTGGCCGGATGGAGCACCGTCGTTATATAGATCGAGCTTCATGCGCAGCAGGTTGATGGAGGTGCGGACGTTCTGCACTACGTCATAAGGATTCGATACGCCATGATCCCGCGCTTCGTCCGGCATAATCTGGCCCAGGCCCATCGCGCCCTTGTGGGAGGTGGAGCGGGGGTCGAAGTCCGATTCCGCGATTATCATCGATATTACGAGGCGGGGGTCGACCTTGTGCTTCTCAGAGTAGTAGAGCAGGCTCGTGGTTATCTCGTCCAGGTCTCTCATAGCCAGGCGGGGATTGCACTTGAAGATGTAGGAGCGGTAGAGGCCGTAGACCGACTGAGTGTCGGCGGACAATCCGCGCGCGATATCCGGGATGTCGCCTCCCTGCCCTTGACCCATCGGGCGAGCATAGTAGGCACCGCCGCGAGACGCGAATGCCCTGCCGGTTCCCGATGTCGAGCGCGACGCGGAACTCTTCTGCCCAGGTTGCGCATTTTGAGCAGCCTGGGCCGCTAATCGGGATTCCGCCTCCTGCTCTTTGATGCTCACTTCCCCGTCATTTGCCACGCCCAGCACTTCCAATGGTACGATATTCCCGGCGGCTCCGTTCGTGACCCGAGCAAGCACGCGGACCAACTGGTTTCGCACCTCCGCAACCAGAGGCGTGTCGGCGGCGGGCGCGCTCAAAAGCAGGGCATGCTTATCTTCGATAGTAAGGAGAAAAGCGACGCCGTTCTCGCGCCGGATGGAGCCGTTCACGGTTCCACGGAGTTCGAAGACCTTATTGAGAAACCCGGAGGAGCCGCCTTCCACCTGCGTATAGCTCAGGCGGCGGTCGCAGCCGGCGGACCGGCGCAGCGCGAGGTACTGGTCAACAGGCAGCGCATGCGCGGTATTCGCGGCGGACAGAGCAGATGCTATCCCTATAACTGTCCCTATTGCGGCGAGAAGGTGACGCCCCATCGGCATATCGAGATGACTCCTGCTAAGGCGTTGCGTATTGAGTAGTGCGGGGAGTGGGCCGTGCATGCCCGCTCCTGATGAAACGACATCGGAGCAGGCAAAAATGTGGCGGAGAGACCGGGATTCGAACCCGGGGTAAGAGCTTAACACCCCTACAACCGCTTAGCAGGCGGCCGCTTTCG
>JBBROJ010000201.1:0-5601 GCA_038229495.1 Chthonomonadales bacterium | reverse complement strand
TCCCCCACCCGCCGCCCCGCAAATTCCGCCCTCCGTCCTTACGCAATGGAGCTTCAAGGGATGCCGCTTCCACGGCCCTGGAACGAGGCGCTGGCGGAATACGTGCGCCTGCGCGGATAGAACGGCAGTTGATCGAGGAGTCGTCCGTCCACTGTCTGTGGTCGCTGTTCGCCGTGTCCCCGTGGTAAAATCTCCCGCCTCGACTCCAGATTGCGCCGCATGTGACGTATAATAAACCCGTACAATCACCGGTTAGCATGCCAGCCGGCGCGCACGCTCGCGATAAAAGGACACCTCTTGCGCCGACTGCTTCTCTCCCTCTGCCTCGCTCTTGCATCCGCGCCCGCATTCTCACAAGGCCGCATGCCGGACTTCGGACGCGCGCTCACCGCGAATCTCGGCCTTCAGGGACGAGTGATGTGGGTGGATGCCACCGCCAACATCGACCGAATTATGACCATCGAGGGTGTGCGGGATATCGTCACGCATTGCAAGAAGGCCAACTTCACCATGATTGTGGTGGATGTTAAGCCAGTGGTCGGGCAGGTGATCTACAATAGTAAAATCGCGGACCGGCTTCGGGTATGGAAGGGTAAGACCTATCCGGAGTTCGACGTTCTTGGGGCCTTCGTCGAGGAGGGGCACAAGGCCAGCCTGGAGATCGCCGCTTCGTTCAACGTCTTCTCCGAGGGGCACAAGTATTTCAACACGGGTCTGGCCTACCGGAAACCGGAGTGGCAGTCCACCACCTACGTCGTCGACCGAACGCTCATGGCGCGCGACGGATCGCGGCTTCCCATTCGCGCAGCCGATGATCCCGACGACCCGGCGAAAACGCTGGTAGAGGGCGAGACCGCGGTTCAGGACCCGACGGGCAAGTCCGGCGAGCGGCTGGCGGTTGCGCTGGATGAGGACCGTAGGGTGGCCGGCATTATCGATCCTGCGCTTCTGGATACCGAGCCGCTGGTCGCCCCGGAAGATGGGCACCTTCTGCGCCTGAACAACGGCGCGATGGACTGGGCCTCGCAGCACCTTCACGCGGGCGATAGGGTCGCCTATGGCGCGGTGGGAAAGCGAATCAAGGTAACAGAGGCTGCTTCGGAGAAGATCGCTGCCTTCGTCAATCCGCTCAACCCCGAAGCGCGCCGGTACGAGATATCGCTATTGCGCGAGGTCGCGGTCGACTATGCTGTAGATGCAATCGTGTTCGACCGCTTGCGGTATGCGAATCTCTACAACGACTACAGCGACCTCAGCCGTTCTACATTCGAGAAGTGGATCGGCAAACCCGTGCCACGCTGGCCGGATGACGTGATCGCGTTCGATCCGCTACCCGGCAATCCTCCTCGTCATGGCAAGCTGTTCAAGCCCTGGCTGGAGTTTCGCGCGCGGGTGATTCGCGATTTTGTTTCCGAGGCTACGGACGCGATTCGTTCCGTGAAACCCTCCATGCAGTTTGGAGCGTATGTAGGGTCGTGGTTCACGGAGTATTACGGGGTCGGCGTTAACTGGGGAAGTGAAAAATTTTCGGTGCGTACGGGTTGGGCCAGTCCCACGTATAACGAAGCAGGCTACGCGGAGTTCCTGGACTGGCTCTCCACCGGCTGCTACTACCCGATTCCCACCCGCGACGAGGCACGTTCGCTCAAACGGGAGGAGGGCGGGACCGTGGAGGCCGCCGCGCAGCTTTCGACCGCGGCGGTAGCGAACTCAGTTCCGGTCTATGCAGGCCTCTATGTGCTCAACTATCTCAACAAGCCGCAGGATTTCCTGCGGGCAATTCAAGCTGCAGCGCGCCATTCGCAGGGCGTGATGATCTTCGATCTTTCGTATGTCTATGATTACAACTGGTGGCCCTTACTCGAGCAGGCTTTCACGCAGCCCGCATACGCTCCAAATCTCGACACGAACATCGCGTCCGATCTCCGCGCCGCGCAGGACGCCGTCCGCTCGGTACGTGACGCACGCGATGCGCGCGGCTCCCGCGCTCGCCTTCCTGCTGTGCCTTATCAGCCCGGCGGCGGCTAAGGCGGAAGGGGGGAAGGGGGGAAGGGAGGAAGGGAAGACCGGCACGGCAATTTCGACCTCCGACCCCTGGCGCTCGACACCCCCTGAAACATATCGCCTGCGCGTGATGAACACGCTCTACGGAGAGGTGGAAGCGAGCACAGACGGCGGGGAGACATGGCTGCTCGTCGCGCGCGTGCTAAAGCCGGCGGTCGAACGAGTGCCCGGTGGCATGGCGGAGAGCGCGACGGTAGAGAAATCCAGTCATCATGGGATGGCGTTCGGAGTGGGCGACAAAAAACTCGTGCGGATGCTGCCCGACAGCCCTGCGAATCACCGCGATCCGGCTGCAATCGTCGTCAACCAAACACCTGCTGGCTCGCTGTTCAAGGATCTGCTTCCAACGGCCGGTTCCTCGGTCCAACAGGTTACGAATCGCAAGCCGTCCGCTCTTCCGCCCGGTTATCTGCCCCAGGAGAACGACCAGCTTCTATTCATAGTATACCGGGTAAACCGGACGGACATCTCCCCGCCAAAAATGGCGGACTACGTCAAAGAGGCGTCACAGCGGTATCAAGATGGGGCCATTGCAAAGGTGCGCGCATCGGGCAAGAAGCCGGCCGGCGGTTTCCTTACGATCAATGCCACGCCCGCGAAGGGGGATAGTCCCGGAGCCATTACCTTTGTTCTGGACGGCGCAGTGGTCGGCATCCTGAATCGCGCGCCCTACTCTCTACGGCTGGATACGCGCTCCTGGACCAATGGCGAGCATCTGGTGGAGGTTCGCGGCTTAAACGACAACGGCGCGTCCTACACGCAGAAGAAGGTTCTAGTCGTCGTGGATAACCGCCCTTAACAGCCGGCAGATTGAAGACGCCCGCGTGGCAGCGTTACCATCCTATTTCGTCAGCTTTTTGATGATAAGCATCGCAAATAGACGAGCGCTCCCGTAATCCGTCCGATTGCCGCCCCCTTTGCCGGTCCGTCCGGCGGTCCACTTAGTATCGAGCAGTTTATTGTAATGCCCGGTCAGATCGCTCCGGGAGAAACGGGGCCGGGACTTTCTCCGTGCCTCCACACCGTCAAAGTCTGCAATTAGAAATAGGATTGGTTTCAGCATACTGAGCAACGAATCAGGGCGTACTTGTCGGCGCGCGTGACCAAAGGGCTTAAATAGCGGTTGCGGGAAAGTCCACCCTGTGATAAGATGTAGGTAGAATCCGTATTGACCGCCTCCTCGAATCCCAGCCTGCCGCCGACCAACAAGGAGATCGCCATGCCTTATCGTGGACGAACCAACGCATTCACCCTCATCGAGCTGCTCGTTGTTATCGCAATTATCGCAATTCTCGCGGCAATTTTATTCCCGGTATTCGCTCAGGCGCGCGAAAGCGCCCGCCAGACAGCATGCCTCTCCAACGGCAAGCAGATCGGCCTCGGCCTGGCCATGTACGTGCAGGATTACGATGAGTCGTTCCCTCCCGCCGACTTCGGCGGTCCGGTTACGCAGTCGCCTTTCACTCAGTTCGCCTGGTACAGCGGAGCGGGAGGCTCGGTCTACTATCCGCCCTGCTGCTTCGACCTGCTCCAGCCGTACGAGAAGAACACCCAGGTCCACAAGTGCCCATCGGACAACAGCGGCATTCCGGCGCAGCTTCCACTCAAGGTGAATGGAGCCGGACAGCCGCTTCAGCCGGTCTCCTACGCGCTGAACCGGTACTTTTTCTACGACATTTCGACCTTCACGTTCAAGCCCGGCGCGGCATATACTCTCGCCGCAATCGCCGCGCCTGCCAGCAAGCTGTTTATTTCGGAAAGCTCCTCGAACCTGGGCCGCGAACTGATCGGGCCGAGCAACATGAACCTTGTCGTCAACGGCCAGCCGCCGCTGTTCCGGCGACATAAAGAAGGCGGAATCTACGTCTATGCGGACGGCCATGCGAAGTGGCACAAGCGGCCCTACAACTGGGACCCGACCGTTTCCGGCGGAATTCCGTCCGCTTCGTGGAACGCGCTGCCCGCGGCTTCGACAACCGGTCCAACCTCCCAGTATCAGCAGCTGTTCCCATGGACGGAAGGGGCGGAAGCCTGGTAAGCACGACGCTTCGAAACGAAACCCCTCGCGGCTTGCCTGCGAGGGGTTTCAATTGCTCACCGTTTTGGCGGCCTGCCCCATTTGGCGTCGTCGGTCTCGGTACTCATCCACGCCTTGAGCATAGATTGAAGCTCTTTAGCCAGATCGGGAAACTCGGCGATCCGGTTGTTGCGCTCGGCGGGGTCTGCTTCCACGTCGAACATTTCGGGAAGGGCATCGCCTGTAACCACGAGCTTCAAGTTCCCCCGCATCGCGGCAGTCTGATTGCCGCCTTCCGCGCGCCACTCCCAGAACAGCGTCCGCTCAGGACCCCGAAAGGAACCTCCCTGCCAGACGTAGAGCGAATTCCGGCCATCCACCATCCATTCCGGCTTCGGCGCGAGCCCTGCCGCTGCCAGAAACGTGGGGAAGACGTCGGTCATGTGCAGCACGCCGCTGGAAACCCGACCCCCCGGGACCTTGCCCGGCCATCGGACGACGGCGGGCACGCGAATGCCGCCCTCCCAGAGCGTCCGCTTTTGACCGCGAAACGGAGCGTTGCTGTCCAGAATTGCGCTGCACCCCTTGTTTCCCGCTTCGAAGGTCGCGCCGTGATCGCTGGAGAAGATCACTATAGTATTCTGAGCCAGCCCCTGTTCATCAAGGGCCTGCATGACTCGCCCGACCTCCTTGTCGAGGCGGGTAATCATAGCAGCGTAGACCGGCGCTAGCGGATTGTTGGGAGTGAGCTTTCCGATTTGAGCGCGCTGCTCGGCCACATCCTCTTCGGGCGCTTCGATATTGAAGTGCGGGGCCGTGAAGGCCAGATAGAGGAAAAATGGTTTGTCCCTCTTCCTGCGGATGAACTCGATTCCGTGATCCGCGAAGAGGGTGTCCGCATATCCCGTGCTCGGCTTCAGTTCGCGCCCGACCCATAGCTGCTTCGGAAATTTCTCCCATGCGTGTACCGCATCCGTAAACCCAACGAACTCCTCGAACCCTCGGTCCAGCGGGTGGACGTAGTCCTTTTCGCCGGGGCGGGTCGTGCCGTGGTGCCACTTGCCGAACATCGCCGTGGCGTAACCCTCGTCCTTCAGCGCCTGTGCGATGGTCATCTGATTGCGCGGCAGGTCCTGGTTGTTCGCGCTGACGCCATTATGAATCCCGTATTTCCCCGTCATAAGCGCGGCGCGGCTCGGCGCGCAGACCACGCCCGCCGTGTACCATCTTCGGAACACCGTTCCCTGCTGCGCCAGGCGGTCGAGATTCGGGGTCTTCCACTCCTTGCGCCCGTTAAATCCCACGTCGTTGAATCCGAGGTCATCGGCATACATAAAGACGAAGTTCGGCTTCGCCTGCCCGAAACAGATACAGGCCGGAATCAGGAAGAGGACGAGGATAAGAGCGCGTGAAGCGAAGCGAATCATGGGCATTCCTTTCAAATCAAGACCGGTCAAATCAAGACCGGTCAAATCAAGACCGGTCAAATCAAGACCGGTCAAATCAAGACCGGTCAAATC
>JBBROJ010000200.1:0-5663 GCA_038229495.1 Chthonomonadales bacterium | reverse complement strand
TGAGGTACCCTCACAAGGTGTGTAAATGATTGAAGATGCGGTGTAAACTTCCTGCTGTACGCAAACTAAACCAACCGGGGTTACCGCCCCGGACAGGAGGATACACCGCATGAAACAGAATACCCGACAGACGCCGACAACCGAGAAGCAAAACGCGACTTCGGTCGTGTACGAGCAGATCGAGGGCTTTGCCCGACTGGCCGTTCAGAAGCTGCTTCAACAGGTCCTGGTAGAAGAGGTCGAAACCTTGCTTGGACGTGTTCGATCTGAGCGGCGTGACCCGGATAGTCCGCCTGGCTACCGTAACGGCTATGGCAAAGACCGACATCTTTCGACCAGCATCGGAACGGTGAGCGTTCGTCGGCCGCGTGTGCGCAACACCGAGGAGCCTTTTGTCAGCCGGGTGCTGCCGCTGTTTCGCCGCCGGACAAAAGAGATCGGCCAGTTGCTACCGCAGTTGTACCTTCACGGTCTCTCCTCCGGCGACTTCGAGCTGGCGATGCGGGGGTTGCTCGGAGAGGGTGCTCCCTTATCGGCCAGTTCGATTGCACGGTTACGTGATTGCTGGACGGCGGAGTTCATCACGTGGAAGCAGCGCTCATTGACGGATAAGGAGATCGTCTACGTGTGGGTGGACGGTATCTACGTAAAAGCCGGATTGGAGAAGGAGAAGGCGGCGCTTCTGGTGGTGATCGGAGCGTTGGCTGATGGAAGTAAGGAAGTGCTGGCGGTGGAGTGCGGGCAGCGGGAGAGCGAAGCAGGTTGGTCTTCGATCTTGCGGGATCTGAAGGCGCGGGGGATGAATTGTCCCGGCCTGGTGATGGGAGACGGGCATTTAGGGATCTGGTCGGCGCTTGCCAATGTCTATCCGGACGCTTGTGAGCAGCGCTGCTGGAACCATCGGATGCGCAATGTGCTCGATTGCGTGGGCAAAAAGCGGCAGGGCGAGGCCAAAGAGCTGCTCCGAAAGGTCATGTATGCTCCGACCGGAAAAGAGGCCGAAGCCGCCAAGAAGGTGTTTTGCGAGTGGGCGCGCTCCTATCAATATGAAAAGGCAGCGGCGCTCTTGGACGTGGATTGGGATCGGATGATCGCCTACTACTCCTTCCCAAAGGAGCATTGGAAGCATCTGCGGACGACCAATATCATCGAATCCCCGTTCGCCAGTGTCCGACTCCGCACCGCCGCGTCTAAGCGTTACAAGCGAGTGGCCGGGGCGACCGCGATGATTTGGAAGCTGCTGCTGGTGGCCGAGCAGACATTCCGAAAGCTGAATGCACCGCATCTCCTGTCCCATGTGATGGCCGGCCTACGATATGAAGACGGAGAACTCATCGGCCAGCCACCGTCGGAACGAGCTGCCGAACGTCGCCTGGCGGCCTGAAGCGATGGAGGTGCTGAAGCGTAACGTTACGCTTCAGCACGCGAAAAACACCAACCCGATCAGCAGAACGTCAGAAGCCGCGAAAAAACATTTACACACCTATTGACAAGACCTCAAACAGATACGCCACTGATCATTGATTCTGATGCTGTATTGTCCGTCACGGTTTCCGCTCAACCTTTCCAGACGGTTTCCTGGCGGGGCATAAAGGTCTTGCAGCTCGTCCGCTTCGTTCAAGTATCGTAACTTTCGCCGCGCTGTTCGTTGTGTGTCGTCGGGCAGAGAGCGTGAACGGATACCCTCGAAAATCGATCTCGTCTCACTATTCCGGAAGTGTCTCATCATAGTATCATAAAACGATAGTATTATCACGCGATATTATATACAAAACCGCATATCGCCTGCGCACATTCGCAGATTATCCTGTCTATGTGAATCACTGCGAAGCGTACGGGTACTCCTCGACCGGCGTCCCACTCCTTCGTGTCCGCACTAAAAGAAGCCTTTAACCGGCGACTTCGACCACGCGGTTCTCTTCCCAGCTCGTGATGGCCGCTTCGATAATCTCCTGAACGGCAAGGCCGTCCTCGCCGCTGGCTTCCAGCTCCTCGCGCGGGACGCCCGCGTCAATCTCCTCAAGCCACCGGTTGATGCGCTTCTCGAACGTCTGCCCAAACCCGGCCATGCCGCCCATGATGCTGTTGCGGATAACCGTCAGCTCGGTCGAGCGGCGGGGATAGAAGGTTAGCTCCTCGTACAGGTTTTCCAGCACGAAGCGGCCCTCAGTGCCCATCACTTCGCAGCGCTCCAGGTTGTGCGCAGGATTCGCGTCGTAGGAGCCAGTCAGATGGCCCACCACGTCGTTTTCGAACAGGATGTTCACCTGCGCGTTGGACCAGCAGACGCGCTTTCCGTCGGGACCGTCCTCCTTTGGCGCGCGATTGAAGAATGCCTGTACCTTCTTCGCCTTGCCGCAGTAGAAGCGTAGTATGTCGAGGCTGTGAGGATGCAGTGCGCGCATGTGGAACCAGGGCGAAGTCTCGTTGGGGTTGCCGATCCACATGGTCATGTTCGCCAGCAGCGGCGTGCCGAGACGGCCTTCCGCCATCCACTGCTTTGCGATCGCCGCCGGCGGAGTAAATCTGTGATTCAGGTTGACGCCGAGGTAGAGCCCTTTCTCCTTCGCCGCTGCGACCATCTCGCGGGCGTGCTCGATGTTATTCGAGATCGGCTTCTCGCAGAGTACGTGCAGACCGGCATCCAGGCACTCCATCGTAGGCTTGTAGTGGTCGCCGCCGTTCTCAATTCCCGCCGTGCAGACGGAGACCGCGTCGAGATCCTTGCCGGTGTCGGCCAGCATCTCCCGTACCGAATACCACTTCCTCACTTCGTCGCGGGCCGCGGACTTGTCGGCCCGCTCCTCAAGAATGTCGCAATAGCCCACCAATTCGGCCAGAGGACTCTTGAGATAGACGGGTCCATGCGTATTGCCAATCCCGCCGCATCCTATTACCGCCACCTTTAGCTTCTTACCTTCGTCGGCCATCAGGCTTTTCTCCAGTTTTGTTTCGATACCGATCAATACCGGGCGTTAGATTCTCGAATCGCGCGGCTGTTCCCTGCCGTCCATTCACGCGTCTTGCCGCCGGGATATGCGCATGACCAGGCCGCCCTTGGGGCGCAGCGTCACGGCGGGCTGAATCGGAGCTTCTACGGTTTTCGATCCGTCCGGCAGATCGAGCCTGTATCTCTTCGCGACAGCGGCAGTCACCATCACAATCTCCATCAATGCGAATGCGCTTCCGATACAGATTCGCGGACCGCCTCCGAACGGGAAGTAGGCGAAGCGAGGGATGCGCTTCATCAGCCCGTCCGCCCATCTCTCGGGCAGGTATCGCTCCGGCTCGTCGAAGAATCGGGGATCGCGTTGAATCACCCACGCGCTCATGAGTAAGATGGACCCTTTGCGAATCGGATGGCCGCCGATAACGCAGTCTTCCTGGGCCTCCCGCCCAAGCACCCAGCCCGGCGGGTACAGGCGCATCGTTTCGCGCACAGCCTGCTCAATACAGACCAGCGCCCCGGCATCTTCGGCGCTGGGAGCGCGCCCATCCAACACCCGCTGCAACTCCGCCTCGATACCGGCGCGCTGTTCCGGATGTCTGGCAAGCAGATACCACATCCAGGTCATCACGGCGGCAGTGGTCTCGTGACCGGCGAAGAGGAAGGTGACCAACTCGTCCCGGATCTCCCGGTCGCTCATGCCGGGGCCGTCCGCCTCATCCCGCGCTTCGAGGAGCATTGCAAGCAGGTCGCTATGTTCGCCGACGGGCTGCGCGCGGCGAGCTTTGATCAACGGATAGAGAACCGCGTCGAGACGAGAGATGATTCTCTTGAGCCGCATATTGGTCGGCGCGGGAAATGATTCGGGCGTGAAGAGCAGCGGCCCGTTCATGCGGCGGAGCAGGACCTCCGGCAGGGTGTCCATCGCGGCGGCAATCTCTTCTCCGCTCGCGCTCCATACCCTTTCGGAATCGGTTCCAAACACAGCCCCGATGATATTGCGCAGGGCGAGTCGCATCATTTCGCGGTGGATGTCCCGCGTCTCGCCGTCTCGCCAGTCCCGCATCATCTCGTCCGCGCATGCGGACATCCCGGCGGCGTATTCCGCCAGCCTTTCGCGTTGAAAAGCCGGCTGAATGAGCTTCCGTTGACGCCGCCAGGCGCCGCCCTGACTGGCGAGCAGGCCGCCGCCGAACAGATTGCGGTTGCGGTAGATTCCCGGCCCGCGATTGAAGCTGCAAGACTTTTCGACGAACACCTCTTCGACGAGATCGGGATGGCTGAGGAGGAACGCGCGGGCCGGGCCGAGACGAAGCGGAACGAAATCGCCATAGTCGCGCGCGCAGCGCTCCAGGAACCCCATTTGCTCCCGCCGGAGGGCAGGCAGGTGGCCGAGCAGCCTGTGTCCGCGCGGGCATTGGGGAGAACCGGCTGTTACAGGCAAACTGCTGGTTTCGTCTCGCATAGTGGGGGTGTTACGCGGTGTTCAGCGCAGATCGGAACCACTGAGGCCGTCCCGCGTGAGATTGATATCCCGGCAGTCAGTGACGGAGCAGCTCGATAAGGGTGAATCCGCGTTTAGGCGGCGCGTACCGCAATTTGGTTGTCATCATCCGTTTTCCACGTCGACAACACGCTCCTGCTCCCAGCTTGCAATGGCCGCCTCGATTATCTCTTGGACCGCCAGGCCATCCACGCCGCTCGCGTCGATTTGGTCTCTTGGTACACCCGCCGATACCTGCTCGACCCACCGATTCACGCGCCGAGAAATGGTTTCGTCGAAGTCCTTCATGCCCGTAAAGAGTTCGTTGGGCATTACGGTAAGTTCCTGACCGCTGCGCGGGTAGAGTGTCAGTCGCTCGTAGCAGTTATCGATGACGAACCGGCCCTCGGTACCCATCACCTCGCATCGCTCCAGATTCAAGCGCATGTTGGCATCGTAGGAGCCGGTCAGATGACCTACCGCGCCGCTCTCGAAGAGAACGTTCACCTGCGCATTGGAGAAGCAGATGCGCTTCCCATCCGGCGAATTCGCTTTCGGAGCGCGATTGAAAAAGGCGTGGACTCTGGATACCCTGCCGCAGTAGTAGCGCATGACGTCGAAGCTGTGAGGATGCAGCGCGCGCATATGGAACCAGGGGGAGCGGTCGGTGGGGTTGTCGATCCAGAGAGTCATGTTGATGAGCAGCGGCGCGCCGATTCTGCCTTCGTCCACCCACTGTCTCGCGGTCTCCGCCTGCGGCGTAAAGCGATGGTTGAGGTCGCAGCCCAGATATACGCCCTTCTTTTCCGCCCTGGCCACCATGGCGCGCGCTTCGCTGACATGGTTGGAAAGCGGTTTCTCGCAGAGCACGTGCGCGCCTGCGTCGAGACACTGCATAACCGGCTGCAAGTGGTGAGAGCCGTTCTGCGCGCCCGCCGTCGCAACCGTTACCGCGTCTACCTGTCCGCCTGCCAGGAGCGACGTGACATCGATGTAGGCACGCGTGTTATATTTCGCCGCAGCGGCTTCCGCTTTGTCTCGCAGTAGGTCACAAACACCCACGATCTCCGTGCCGGCACACTGATGATACGCCTCCAAATGGATGCTGCCTATGTGGCCAACTCCGATCACGGCAACTTTCAGCGGCATCGGTTACCCCTGCACGCCTTCGGACCCGCCAATCGGTGTCGAGCCTGTGGAGGCGGAACAGGAAGAACGATTTGCATGCTGAGG
>JBBROJ010000199.1:0-5750 GCA_038229495.1 Chthonomonadales bacterium | reverse complement strand
TAGGTAGTGCCCTTGAGACTTTGGTGCCTTCGGATATGCAAGCTGAAGAAATGACTCGTATTCGGGGTTCGCCTTCCACTGAGTTCCGTTCGCCTCGTGGTCCAAGAAGATGACACCGCCAGGCCGAACCACACGAGCTAGCTCTCGCACAATATGTAGGTAGTCCGGAATATGGTGAAGAACGGAATAGGAGCCAACGAAATCAAACGTGTGATCGTCAATGCATGCTAGATCGGTGCCATTCAGCTTCAGTGTAGTCGACGTCCCAATCTTGGCGTACCTCTGCTCGACGAGACTGATGAACTTATCTGAAATGTCGGCAGAAGTCACGCAAAACCCAAGATCAAGAAGGTGTTTAGTGAGGTTGCCGGAGCCACAACCATAGTCAAGCGCAGTCTTTCGGATGGACGGCGTCAGGATGTGTGAGGCCGCCAAGGCTATGGCTTTACGGAGGCGCGATTGCTCTGTCGGATTGAAGATGTCGCCGTGTAACCGCTCGTAATCTAAATAAAGTCTGTTGTATGATCTTGCGTTACCGCTTATTTGGCCTACTGCGTTCATTGTGTTGGTCTCGATCGGTGACTAATCTGGCGACTCACAGCGTCAATACGCGCGGTGTCGGTCAACGTACGATACGTGCGGTCCACCTGGAGTCCCAATGCGAGATCGCCAAGTCGCCGGAGCGCACGTAGGCCGTGGTGCCTTTGCAGCCGGACGACAGCGATGCGGCCGATCTGTCTTGGCCCCTTCCAACCGGCGGCTCCTGGGAAATCTCGATGGCTGGGCCACCGATCCAGTCGAATCCGGCCAACAAACCTAGCCGGTGGAACGTTGCAGATCTAACCCAGGTAGAGAGCATTACTAGAAGCAGCATGTAACTCTTCAGGACTGCGGCGTACCGCGGCGACCATAGGGACTTGTCGCGATTTACATCGATACGGCTGCGCGCACGAGGTGGCAATATTTCCGGAAGCGTTGCCGACCAAGGCTCACAGAGGCGAACACAATCCAAACCGAGAAAGTCGTCACGGTGATGCTAAGAATTGTGATGCCCAAGTTTGATGACCACGTCAGCCCTCTAAGGGCAACCGCCATGAGGCAACCGATGCATCCTGGAATGGCAAGTAACTGCCACGTTCTCCTGAGATACTCCCGGTACGTATAGCCCAGTTGATGGCTAATGTGAATTGGCATCACGAGCGCGTCTGTTATAGATACTGCCACCAAGGACCCGAGCGCTACGCCAATCGGTCCCAAGCTGCGCGTAAGGATGACGCTTAGAACGACGTTCGCCGGAACCGCGAATAGAATGATCCTCAAGAAGAATCGGTTTCGCTCTGTGCCCGTAATAAACGACAGAACCGCATGGCCTGGCAACTGCACCATTAGCACGAGAGCCAGCACGACGAGAACCGGGTAGCTGGTTCCGTACCCGCTCCCAACCCACGCGCGAATGATCTTGTCTCCGAAAGTGCACAGGACGATGATCAACGGGAGCGAAAGTCCAAGCGCAATACACGTACTCTCTGTGAACAGCCGAAATTGGCGCTGTTTATCTCCAATGGCGTGCGAGTGTGCGAAAGCCGGCATCAATACGTCGATAGGCTTCGCTGCTACCACTCGTACGAGGTTAATCAACTTGCTCGCTACTACATAATAGGCTACGTTCGAGATAGGCAGCATTAATCCGATGATGATAACATCGGAACCAAAGGCGAGGCCGCCGCCGAGCGCAATTGCGGCGTTTCTGGAACCGTAACTGAGCAATTCCTTCGCCACAGCAAGGTTCGCATGCCGCATGCCTCCTCTAATTTCTGGCAATCGTCTGCGGATAAGGTAGCGGGCAAGAAGGCCCGTGGCAATTGTATTCGCTATCGCGCAGACCGCCATGCCGCGGATGCCGAAGCCTTGGAAGACTAACCACACCTGAGCCCCAGTTGCGGCGGTGGCGATCGCCGTCGAAGCGATGCTTATAAGATCGAGTCTGCCCGCTCCAAAGAGAATTGCAGATTGGATGTTGAACAAGAAGACGATGGATTGGTTGAGACCTAGAATCACCATACATACACGCGCAATTCCCAGACTGTTAGCTGGGAGATGCAAGACGCGGTCAAGAGTAAGCGTGAGAAGGCATGTCGCAACCAACACGAGTAACGAAACTACGACGTAAAGGCACGAAGCGGTACCGAGGACTTGCTGGAGGCGCCGTCGGTCACCAATAGCCAGACACTCGGCCACTCGCTTTGCGGTTGCATTGCTGATGCCGATCTCCAGTAGTCCGACATAACCAATCATGCCGCCCAATAGCGCCCAGAGCCCAAATTGGGCAGGGCCGAGATACTTGAGGAGTAAGGGGGTTGCCACAAAGCCGGTCGCCATACCTACAGCAGTCGCGATGTAGCCCATCACGGCGTTTCGAGCTATTCTTGGTGAGGACGCGTTCGCCGAAGTGCCGGTGGTACCCTTTATATCAGGGGGCGGGTCTATCAGTTCGTAGGATTCCTGGGTCTGTGGCGGGTCTGCTACTGCGTTCATATGCTTAATAGCTCGATTACTGATTTAATTGCCTGGGTGGTCTTCTCATCAACACGCCGCCGCGAAACCGTCCGCAGCGGCGCAGCAACGTATTATATCTTACAAATTATATGTGCAGCGCGCGCTCTAAACGTGCAGCGCATGTGTACATTATCGGCTTGATTGGATGATTCCCGGCAGTATCAATGGGATGCGCGCGCAAGCTGATTCAGCGGCGGAAGGACCTGCGCCGCGAAGTCCGTGAGCAACTTATCACTATCTGTTCCAGCCCCTGTGACCAGGCGCACGAAGACCGGCTGGCCTTGCTCGTTGGTGAGGCGGTTGCGGATGGTCATGAGCCGCCCGAGCTGGACCCGGCCCCACTGCCCCTCTGGAATCACCCCGCCTGTCCAGAAATAGAGCACCGCCAGCTTTTCATTGTCCCGTTTCGCCGACATCGAGTAGGCGCGCAGATCGCCCAACTTGACCTCGTGCACGGGGCTCAGCTCCCAGCCCTGTGCAGGAAAGCACATGTTAGGGTCGTGGAAGTCCTGGTATTCGGTCGCGGTGAGCAGCGTTAAACTGATCTGCCGGGAGGCGTTGTCGGAATACACGCGGTCCACGATTCGAGCGGTCGGCAGTATCTTCTGCACGCGTGGATCCACGGGGAGGTCCGCTCCCGCATGCCAGCCGCCAACGGCGCGCGGGAAATCCCAGACAGGTACCCTATGCAGCTCGGACCCGCCGATCCGCCCGATTGCATGGTTCGCCACAAGCGCCACGAGTACGATGACTAGCCCGCCAACTGCTGAAATCTTATTGTTCTGCATCCCAGTGCTTTCCCGAAGAGAGTGAACATTACGAATGCGACCACCAAAACTCCAATCTCCGCCCAATCATGCGCGGCTTCCAGGGCGTGTGTTCCGCCGGCCGAGCCTATTGCAATCAGCGCGCAGATTCGAATCACGTTCGCAATAAGGGAGATAGGGTAGGCGGAAAGAACCAGGAGCGCGCGCATCCACGGATTTGCGGTGAACAGGAACCCGTACAACAGGGCGAACGCTACCATCGCCGTGAGCTTCTTGAACCCGCTGCAGACCTCCGCTACCTCTACCGATACTTGAGGCGTGTCGATCCGATTACCGGTTTGAATCAGCGGATAACCGAGCGTCCGCATCGTTATAACTGCCCCGGTCGTACTTGCGTGCTGGACGTGCGCGCTGGCCGGCATCAATATGGCGTCCGGCAGCGGCGCGGCAAAGGCGAGAAACAGCACTGGGAACGAGACCGCTTTCCACATGGCATGGCCGCGAAACAGCAGAATGCCGCCGGCAAGCACAGGCAGGAGCGAAAGCATGGGGAAGAATTTGAGGCGAAGAAGATAGCTGGCCGTCTCCAGGAAAATCCCGACTGCAAGCGGCAGCAGCCCCCACGCGGTAGGCCGCCGCGCCGCTCCGCGGATATCGTCGCGAAGCACCCAGAGAAGAAAGCAGGCCAGCGGAAGAATGAAAATACCGTGCGCATGCGCATCCTGCTTAATCCAGACGGCGCCGGTTTCCGCTATAACAGGCAGATAGAGCAGCACGACTCCCAGGGCGAACAGTTTGAGCGTCCACGACCACAACAGCGTATCAGCAAATATCTCGCGGACCTCAGCCAGGAACCCCGGACTTGCCGGAATAGACGGCCCGATCCCGGTATCTGCCTGCCCCGCGCTCTCACTATCGTCAACCAGGGGCGGCATGTGGCGAGCGGTGTCGGCGATATTGCTTATCTCCTGTATGCTCACTCCGCCTCTACTCCATGGTGCCCATGCCTGTGAGCTCCCTCGTATCGCCCTGCGAGACCGGCCGCCGCTCCAGTTAGATGCCCCATACCGTTCGTCTCCAGTTCGCCATTCATCTCGGCATGGCCATTGTGCGATCCAAACGCCGGCATGATCCGCTTGGTCAGCGCAACCTCGCCGGCAATCAATCTGCACATGGATTGCCGAAACACCTCGGTGTCGAATTTCACCGCATGCGCTCGAATGACCAGTGGGTCGAACTCCATCTCATCCGCGCGGCGCACCGCGGCGCAGAGACTTTCGACGGTCTGCTCATGGAAGAGCACGCCCGTAACGCCGTCTACCTGCGTGTCCAGAGCGCCGCCGGCAGCGTAGGCAATTACGGGGCGGCCGCAGGCGTTCGCCTCGACAGGAGCGATTCCGAAGTCCTCTTCGCCGGGCATCACATATCCTTTGGCGCGGGCCATCAACTCGGATAGCGCGACGTCGTCCACTCTTCCCAGGAACTCGACGTTCTTGCCGGCGCGGGCCTCGAGCGCCTTGCGCTGACGGCCGTCTCCGACTACTTTGAGCGGTATGCCCAGCCGTGTAAAAGCGTCCACGGCAAGGTCCAACCGTTTGTAGGGCACAAACCTGGAGGCGATGATGTAATAGTCTCCGACCTCGTCAGATATCTGAAAGCGCTCTGTGTCTACGGGTGGAAATATGACGGCGCTATTACGCCCGTAGAACTTCTTGATGCGTCCCGCAACGGTGCTGGAATTGGCTACGTAGTGGTCCACGCGACTCGATGCAACAGCGTCCCACAGCCGTAGATAGTGCAGCCCTGGAGCGAGGAGGAGACGGAGCATGCGGGAGGCATTCTCGTTCTTCATGTAACTCCGCGGCGACCAAGCATATCGCATCGGCGTGTGGGTGTAGCATATGTGCACCGTGTTCGGCTGGGTAATCGCGCCCTTGGCGAAGGCGGAAGAGGAGCTTATTACGAGGTCGTATTCGCTCAGCTCAAAGGATTCGAAGGCGAGAGGGTAAAGGAGAAGCGCCAGGCGGTGGGTTATGCGCTTCACAGGCATTTTCTGCATGAAGCTCGTCCGAATATCCCAGGTCCGGTAGTAAGCCGGCATTGTATCGGCGTCGTATGCGGAGGTATAGATGGGCGCGTCGGGAAACATGTCGTGCAGAACTTCTACGACCTTCTCTCCCCCGCCCATCTGCATCAGAAAATCGTGCACTATCGCCACTCTCATCAATCGCTCCCCGCATCTCATCAATTTAATGGGCGATGCCCCGGATATTTCAATGTTAAACCAACTAGCGCCTGATTCATAACCGTTGGCGAGCGAGGCACTGAAGTGACCTCGCTGGAGGGCCTGCGGCCAATCGTCCTGCCGGCGGCGAGCTAGGCACTGAAGTGACCTCGCTGGAGGGCCTGCGGCCAATCGTCCTGCCG
>JBBROJ010000198.1:0-5831 GCA_038229495.1 Chthonomonadales bacterium | reverse complement strand
CACGGTTGTGTCATAGTCTCGAACCTTTAATCGCACCATTGTGGAATTGAAACGACAGGGGGCTACACTAATTCTACCCGCCCTCATGGCCTTTAATCGCACCATTGTGGAATTGAAACCGACACGCTTTTGTTCGGCTACAGTTGCTTTTGCGGCCTTTAATCGCACCATTGTGGAATTGAAACCACGAAGCAGCGACGGAGCCTTGCCAATAGGGTCAACCTTTAATCGCACCATTGTGGAATTGAAACAAGAGCGGGCCGCGAAGGAGGCAAGCGGATACGTCTGGCCTTTAATCGCACCATTGTGGAATTGAAACTCTTCCGTCAGGGTCAGGGTATCCATTTTCCTATCCCTTTAATCGCACCATTGTGGAATTGAAACTTCATGCGTCCGGGGTTGCACCGCAAGGATAATATAGTCCGGCTCCGCGCGATTCAAGCCGGCATTCTCTCGCGGCCAGCACCACGCGAGAATCGAGAAGCATCACGAAGATTATGAGTCATGGATGAATCGACGGGTCTTCTGAAGCATAAACAGGCCATCCCGATGCCGGGGCATCGGGATGGCCTGATTCTATCAAGCGGAAGCGGCTTACCGCGAGTTGTCGATGCGATCCGGGTTGAACGCCATCTGCTTGTCGAGGCGGACGCCGATTTGGGTTCCCGCTTTCAGATTGACGTTTCCCGCGCCCTTGCGCTGAACCTGATCATACAGGTATCCCGCGCCTGCGCCGAGCAGGGTATCAACTAGCACGTTTCCCTTGGTCAGCGTACTGATCAAAAGACCCGCCCCAGCCCCAATACCGACCCATTTAAGCCGCTCGTTGTTTGCATTTCCGCTCTTTGCTTCAAGGCGTCCCGACGAATCTCTCGATATTGCCTTGTTGTCCATCGAGATGAGGCTGGACGCAATGCTTCTCGTGCCGCCGTTGGGATAGACGACGCGCGTAAAGTCGATGTCCAGCACGCCCGGCTTCCCGTTTCGTGCCGGCACCGCTTCGCGAACAACGCCTTCGATCTTCGTACCGACGGGCAGGCCGGCGTCATCGCGTCCACTCTGCAGCGTCGCTTTAACCGGATCGCCCGCGCGAGCCTCGTTGCTGGCAAGGGCTTCATCCAATGTTACTGGGATAACTGTCCCAACCGGCAGCGTTACGCTGCTGGACTTGCGATAATTACGCCCAGATGAGTTGCGATTGGTGTTAGACGCGATATCACGATTGTTGATATCGCGATTGTTATTGTTGTTGACTGCGCCTCGCGCGCCGCGATAGGCGGCAATGCCCCCACTGCCACTCGTTTCAATGGCTACAGTCTGCGTAGCGTCCGACCAGCGCACGTCCGCTCCAAGCGCCTCGCTCACAAATCTCAGCGGGACCATGGTGGACCCGGCTATGGTCATGGCAGGGACATCCAGCCGGACATCACGGCCATTCACGGTTGCGGTCCGGCTGCCAATGGGGAGATTCAACTCCGTATCGCCCATAGTCGCGACCACCGTCTGGTTGCTTGCGATCCAATCCACGTTCGCGCCCATCTTCTCAAGGACGCCGCGGAGGGGAACCAGCACGCGGCCATTCATCTGTCGAGGCTGCGCTCCTTCGAAGCGCACGGGGTCGCCATTCACGCGGACATTGATGCGATCCGCGTTGGCCGCTCCGGCATAAAGGCATGCGGCCAGCCCAAAGCCGGAGGACATGCTTGAAATTAATCGTCTATTCATGGTTTTCGCTCCTTCGATTCGACGGGCTGACACGTGGGCGAGCATTGCTGAACTCAATGGAGTAGCCTCACGCCCTGCGATACGCCGTCAATCGAATGGTAGTCAGTAGAGTATCTTCCAACTGTTGGCGGCGGAAACCAACGATTGCAGATTCAGGAACCGCGTTTCCGCTAATTCCGGCAGCAGGCATCTACCTGCGCACTAACAACGACGCCGCGCGGCCCCGCGTTGTTCCGTTTCGGCCGGACAAGCTGAACAAAAAGCGCAGAAGCCATAAACTATATTGGCGCAGCCTCCTCCCTTCTTCCCTTCTTCCCCTCCTCCCTTCTCCGTCCTCCAGCCGCCGCCGTGCGCTATAATAGAAAGATCACGCAAACACGCAAACGCGCAACCGTGCGTCTGTTAAAACCGTAGTGGAAGCGAATGGGAGTAAGCGCAGAGGCATGAACGAGAGAGAACTTTTGCGGGACGCGATGGAGCGGGGCATGGCGCGCGCCGGCAGCCATGACTGGAGGGGCGCTGTCGAGGCGTTCCGCCGCGCCGTCAGCTATGATTCCATGAGCGTGGAAGCGCGATACCGGCTGGGCTGGGCGCTGTGGAGACGGTCGGAGGAAGTGAAGCCGACCACCGGCGACCTGATCATGGGCGGCGCGGCGCATGCGCTCGGATTTGATTCGTTCGCCCGTGACCGCGGCAACAAATTCAAGCACCATAAAAAACTGCTGCAAGACTGTGCCCATTGGCTCCGCGAAGCCATCGCCCGCGACGCGCAGCACGCAGAATCGCACTACCTGCTTGCCCAGGCGCTTAAGGGACTGGGCTATAAGGACGAAGCGGCCACAGTCGCAAAGAAGGCGGCCACGCTCAAGCCCGACAACTCAAAATACGCGACCCTCGTACAGGCGATTGCGGAAGAGAACCGGGTGCCCGGAGAGTATGCGCCTCGCGTCGAATCGGCGGGCGAACTTACCTGGAACGATCTGGTGCTCGCCCCAAAAACCAAGCGCGAGCTCCGGCAGATGCAGATCATGCTGGAGAAGCCTGCCATGGCGAAAGAGCTCGGGGTCGAGTCGCCCACCGGAATCCTGCTAAAAGGCGCGCCCGGAACAGGCAAGACTACGATTGCGCGCGTCCTCGCCTCCGAAGCAAAGTGCCGGTTCTTCTCCATCACTCCCGCCGACATCAACCAGATGTTCGTGGGGGTATCGGAGCAGCGCGTGCGCGACCTGTTTGCCCGAGCACGCTCCAATGCGCCCTCCATCATCTTCATCGACGAGATCGACGCGCTCCTGCCCGCGCGGCAGGGCGGCGTTGCCATCCACTCCGACAAGGTGGTGAATCAGTTCCTTCAGGAGATGGACGGCATGACCCCCAACAACCGCGTCTTCATCGTCGGCGCCACCAACCGGCCCGATATGCTCGACCCGGCCGTGCGCCGCGGCGGTCGCCTGTCCCGCGAAATCGAGATTCCACTCCCGGACCTCGACGCGCGCATCCAGCTTCTAGGTCTCTTCACGAAGGGCGCCAGGATAGCCGAGGACGTAAGCATGGAGAACCTCGCGGCCCGAACGGCGGGCTACAGCGGGGCGGATCTCAGGGCGGTGGTCAATGAAGCAGGATTGCAGGCCCTCATCCGAATTGCGGACGCTCTCGATTCCGCTCCCGCCGAAGAGAAGCTCCTCACGAACGAGGACTTCACGGAAGCCATCCTCAACCTGAACGAAACAGAGAATTGACCACGGAGAATTAACCACCAAGGCACAAAGTCACCAAGAGGCTCACCTAGAGAATCCAGGTCTTCTTGGTGTTCTTCTTGGTGTCTTGGTGTCTTGGTGGTTAAAGTGATCTATCCTCTGGAATTGCGGATGTGCAGGATGTCGCCGTCCTTGACGACGTACTCCTTGCCCTCCAGCCGCATCTTGCCCGCCGCCTTCGCCGAATCCCAATCGCCCGCCGCCTGAAATTCGCTGAACGCCATGGTTTCGGCGCGAATGAAGGTGCGCGCGATGTCCGTGTGAATCTTCTCGGCAGCGCCCACAGCGTTGGTGCCCTTGCGAATCGTCCAGGCGCGCACCTCGTCCTCGCCCACCGTGAAGAAGCTGATATACCCCAGGGCGGAGTAGGCGGCGCGGACCAGCTTGTCGCGGGCAGGCTCCTCAATTCCCATCGCCGCCAGGAACTCCCGCTCCTCGTCCGGCTCCATCTGGGAGACCTCCATCTCAATCTTCGCGCACAACTCCACCAGTTCCAGGCCGTTCTCTTTCGCGTATATGCGAAGCCCGGCAGTCACGAATGAATCGTTTGAACCATTCTCCGGCCCGCCTAGATCGTCCTCGCCAATGTTCGCGACCAGTATGAGCGGCTTCCCGCTGACGAACGCAAAGCTGCGGACCGACCGCTGCTCGTCCTCCGTCATTTCGAGCGTGCGGACAGGCTGGAGCGATTCGAGGTGTTCCTTGATCCTGGTCAGCGTCTGCTGCTCGACGGCCTCGGCGGGGGTTGTGCGCTTCATCAGCCGGTTCTTTTCGAGCCTCTCCAACCTTCCTTCAATGATCGTCAGGTCGGCGAGCAGCAGCTCTTCCGCGATCTTGTTGGCGTCGCGTCCTGCATCGATTCCACCCGGAGGTTCCGGCAGTGTAGAACTCTTGAATGCCCGCAGCACGAGAACGAGCGCATCCATGTTGCGTACGCCGGCGAAAAAGTCGGTGCCGAATTTCTCCTTCTTCCCCGCCGCGCCGCCGGCCGCGCCGCCTTCGTCCAGTTGCACGCGCGCCCCGCCGTCCGTTATATCCACGGTCGCGGGAGTCTGCTTCTTGGGGTGGCAGACTTCGACCGCGAAATCGAACCGCGCGTCCGGCACGGGAACTGTGCCAAGATGGACCTCGTTCGTCTGGCCGCCAAACGTGTTAATGGCCGCGTTCTGCCGCGTCAACGCGTTGAACAGCGCGGTCTTGCCCACTTCCGGCAGACCTATCATTCCAACCTTCATTTGTTCATAGCTCCAGTGAAAGCCCTTGTTATGGGTTCCATCGCAGTAACTTCTCGCTGTGCGGGTTTACCCATTTCGTATGTCCATCGCAAAACACCACATTAGCACCACCACTATGTCGCCGCTCAAGGATTCGCGAGTCACCGGCAGCGTCCAACGTATTCACAGCCGCATCAAATGCCAAGATAAGCTCTGCCTGTTCTATGACGCCCATCATGGACTTCCGATCGAGGGTCGCGTTGAATGCATAGCTGAACGGAGTGTTAGCTGAACGGCAATTGAAACCCTCGTCCGGCGACTCCCACTTCAAACGGCTGTCGATGGCGGCGGTCCAACGGCTTGCCGGCGGCATAGTTACATCGTTGTCAGATAGATACATGTTGACAGCCATACCCATCGCCCGGAGTTGATGATTGCATGTACTCCGATCTGCGGAGATTTTCGCCGAGCTAAATGCGTCGAGCAGAATCGAGCTGAACCCAATGGCCGCCAGCGCTGCACTTACCGATGCGGCGGCCCGTACAAATCGCCTGTTGCGCGCAAACAGGGCGAACAAGCCCGCCGGTAAGATGAGTACGATCATCCACTGGAATTGATGCGAAAGTCCATGCAACGCTTCCAGCTTCATCCGGACGTGTCTCCCGCGCCGCCTCAGTCTTTCGTCGGTTGCTCAGCGCCTTCAGCATGTTCGCGGCGAGTTGTGCCGGCATGCGTACGCTTCTCCCGCAAAACCTCTTCCTTGTTAAGTTCTGCTCTTGAAGAAGGTTCAGGCTTCGTCGGATCGGTTTGAAGCACGACAGGCACTGGTACGACCGGGGCCGTTGCAAAGACTTTCACCGCATCCGGGGTGTTCACCTCGACACGCAGGTCGGCGCGCGCCCAGGGCGACCGCCAGCCCACCCAGTAGACCAGTGCTATAGCCGCGCACATCAGCGCGCAGCGTACGAAGAACGAACGAATCTCGCGCTTCGTGAGCGGTCGTTCTACAGACTTCCTGTATCGCTTCGAAACCATGATAGGTATTTCTCACCAAACGACGGCCCCATTGCCACTCGACGTAATTGCATCGTCGTTTCGTAAGAGACTGAGGTGACACGAAACAATTATCGAATCGCCT
>JBBROJ010000197.1:0-5953 GCA_038229495.1 Chthonomonadales bacterium | reverse complement strand
TCGGAAGTGGGCATCGTCAGGCTATATTTGCCATCAGCGCCGAGTACTCCACACTCGACGCGCCGGGAACACAGCCAATTAACGGGGCAGGCGAATAGGCAGACAATTCCGACGTTTATTTCTAAGACAGGCTCCTAGCTCATTAAGTTTTCTGTAGAAAAACGTAGACCGCAGGCCGTAATCTGTCCGTTGAGCCTCGAGCAACAACTCGTCAGATCGCTGGCTCAAGGCTTCCTCCAGAATACAATGCTCTCTCGCACTGGAACCCGGCCATAACGTCCCATTTGTTGGCTGCTATTTCCCTTGTATCGCGTGATCCAGATGGCGTCAGTAACGAAACCAACGCTTTCGGCAAGCTCTGACAAAATAAGGTCTACGGGAGTCAACTCGCCTCCAAACCTAGCGTTGGCAACCACGAGCGCAACACGCGCCCCTCGCTTGCACATCCTGAATAGCTCAGATATTACCAGGAACATATCCTCAAAATAACCTTTGATCATGATCGGGATACGAACGTTATTCAGCGACTTAGTGCTCAAGTTGTTCAGTATCTCATCCAAAGCTGGCAGGTTGACATTATTAGTCGGCGCGGGCCGTGATTCGATGTGAGATCTTAGCAGGCTATGGCGAACCTTCTTAAGCGTCTCAAAATCATCCGCAAACAAAAACAATAGTTCCAGAGCATAAGTTCGAGAGTAATCGTAGCGATTGAGATACGGCGGCGACGTTATCACAGCATCGACGGACGCGTCGAATTCAGCGCCAAAAGGCAATGCTCGTGCGTCAGCCTGATATACGGAAGCAGGAAAGAATTCAGTAGTGTCGCGAATCAATTCCTCTTCCACCATAAGGTCGCTTAACATTTCCATATAGCGCTTTTCTAGCGCCACTCTGATTGGTGGACATTCCTTGTTCACGAGGCGTAGGAACTGACCATCCTTAGACGTTGAGCTCACATCCTCTAGTATCGACAGAAGCCCAAGCATAAGGAAATTTCGCGTTGCCTGCGGCTCGTCGTCAAGCTTGGCAATTGTCTCCCTAAAGAAGATCAATTCATCTTGGGTGGCTTCATCGAAGGCAAGGCGAATGATCTTAACATCCGGTAGTTTTCGTTGAGCTGGAGTGTAGGGCGTATCCAGTATCTTGCGTACAACTCCTGTAAGGGCGATGCGATCATAACTGGCACACAATTTAGCCTCGGTTACGAAAACCGAAATCGGCATAATCTCAGTTCCGAGTGATCGGTAGCCGAGTTGCTGAGCGGCTAAAAGAGTTGTACCGGCCCCGACAAACGGATCAAAGATTACCGAACCCTGAGATAGCCTCCAATGCTCTCGGAGGATTCTATCAACAAGACCCTTTGAAAAACCCTCTTTGTATTTGAACCATCGATATATTGGCGTTCGCTTGTTCGGTACGTAGGTACAGGATGCGCCGAGATCGAACCGCTCACTGAATCTGCCGCAATACTTTAGATGCAGAATCTGGCGATGATTGTCCGGCCCGGTGGCTTCTTTAATTACTGCTGATGGAGGGGGAGTGAACGTAACTGCCGCATCATATGCCATTGACATCTGATCTTTTACATCAGACTGGTCGAGTGGATCGTTGATATCCATTACCTTGTGCATACCAGTCCTTTATACATGTAGAAATGGCTCCGTTGCGGTCGAATGATTGCGAGGTGATTCAGAGTAGCCTTTGGAATCGTCTGGGAAGTTTAACTACGAGTTCTATTATACCAGTTTGAAGCGCATGGTCCGGGCAACAGCAGGCCGCCGCATTGACAATCGTTTAGCCGGTAACTCACCTTCCATTACGCCGTTTGACAATCGACTGAAATGGCATAGAACGCCAAAATCAGCCATTATGAACGTTATGAACAGTATGAGGAAGGTGAGCAGAAGTTCTGATTTCGTTCATAATGTTAATAATGGCTAAAAATCCCTGGAGGCTAATTCATGCGCGCCATCGTCAATATCGAGCAGGCACCCTATCGCGTCGAGCTGCAAGAGAAGAAAACTCCTGATCCCGGTCCCGACGACGTACTGCTGCGCGTTCGCGGCGTCGGCGTCTGCGGCTCGGACCTCCATCAGTGGCACAACACCCACGGCTGGAAGGTGAACTATCCGGTCACGCTCGGGCACGAGTTCGGAGGCGAGATTGCGGCGGTAGGCAGCGCGGTAAAGGGATTCAAAGAGGGCGACCGCGTCGTCAGCGAGACGGCGGCCTCCATTTGCGGCGTCTGCGTCTACTGCCGGTCCGGCCACTATAACGTCTGCCCGAACCGGCTCGGATTTGGCTATGGGCTGGATGGAGCGATGGCGGACTACGTTCGGGTGCCCGCGCGCTGCCTCCACCGCATTCCCGACAGCGTGCCGTTCGAGGACGCCGCTCTTACCGAGCCGGGCTGCGTGGCCGCCAACGCCGTTCTGGAGCTTTCGCACATTCAGCCGGGCGATTTCGTAATCGTCATCGGTCCCGGCCCCATCGGCCTCATGGCGCTCCAGATGGCCAAGCTGGGCTCGCCCGGCGAACTATGGATGGTCGGCATGAAACGCGATTCGAGCCGCATGCAGATTGCCAGCGACCTCGGCGCGACTCGAACGCTGGTCGTGGAGGACGAGGATGTGGTTGCTGCGGCCCGCGCTCACGGCGACGGATTCGGCGCGCATCTCATTGTGGACTGCGTCGGCGTTTCCGCCACGCTCAGGCAGTCGCTGGAGTTGGTTCGGCCCATGGGCCAGATTACAAAAGTGGGCTGGGGACCGCAGCCGGTCGGCTTCTCCCTCGACCCTCTCGTCCAGAAGGCGGCGCGTCTCCAGGGGGCGTTCAGCCACACCTGGAGAACCTGGGAGCGCGTGCTCGGCCTCTACGCAAGCGGCGCGGTCCGACCGTCCGCGATTCGCCAGGTCTTCCCACTCGACAATTGGCTGGAGGCGTTCAAGACGATGGACAGCCTCGCCATTCCCAAAAGCGTCCTTGTTCCGTAGAAGTTGCATTGTTGGTGAGTTTAAGCGCCTTTTGCCTTTGCGCGAAAAGGAGTTCACCGCTTGTTTAGAGAATCTTGCCAACAAATACGTTCAACCGGTACGCTCATCGGTCGCATCACTAAAGAGAAAAGAGGTCATTTTGCGTTCGATTATGGTTAGTTCCGCCCGCCGTCGGATGGCAGCCGCCATCGCCCTGCCAATTTTCTCTCTGATTCTTGCGAGCTGTGGCAGCGGTGGGGATAGTTCGGGAACGCCGGGCAGCTTCGTGGGCCGGGCCGCAAACTCCACTGCATTCATAAGCATCGTGACCAACGGTACCGACCTCAGAGCTTACATGTGCGACGGTACTCCGGACGGCCATCTCACCATCGCAGAGTGGTTCAAGGGGAAGCAGAGTGGCGATACGGTTGACCTGGAATCGCTAAGCGGAATTGCCCACTTGAACGCCCATATAACATCATCCGCTGCCACCGGCAGCGTAACGCTGCCGGGAGCTCCAGACCTCACCTTTTCAGCGCCGCCGGCGCAGGGAGCCGGAGGCTACTACCTCTACAAATATATTCATGGCGGTGTATTGCGATGGGCAGGCTGGATCGTCCTCAACACCGGCGAACAGGTCGGTTCCATGCCTACTCCTGTACGAACGTCGCTGGGTGTCACCCTCGATCTCTCGTCCGGTACCGCCCAGATTCCGGAAGTCGGAACGGTAACCCCAGGACACGCACTGACCACGAATGTAATAAGACAGTTCCAAGGCTGCTTCCCCGGCACCGGCAGCTGTTTCTGAGAATGTGTTTTGGGGAGCCACCCCGACGGACTACTCTCCATTAGCGACCTTCAATGAAATATAAACCACGGGGGACACGGGGACCAAAGGAAAAGGCCAGAATCGCGATTCATCGGCTTTCTTGGTGCGCCTTTCTTGGTGTCTTGGCGTCTTGGTGGTCCAATCCGCCGTTGACGTTCCTCGTGCTCTTCGTGTCTTCGTGGTTCAATGCGCCCCTGTTCCGTTCATAATGTTCATAATGGCTCAATAGTCCGCCCGCACCCGAGCTTTGATATTTGAAAGGATGCTCCATGACGAAGCGTCTCCTATCGATCCTTGCCCTCGCCGCTCTCGTAATCTGCACGCTCGCGTCTCCCACGATGGCACAGCGAAACGAGAAGCCCCGGCTCGTCGTGCTTATCTCCATCGACCAGTTTCGCGCCGATTACTTGACCCGGTTCGAAGACCTCTTTCTACCCGCAACCTCCGGCGGCAAGGTCGGCGGATTCAACTGGTTCATGGACCGCGGCGCGTGGTATCCCGACGCGCACCACGACCACATACCGCTCGCAACCGGGCCGGGCCACAGCATCCACTTCACCGGCGCGCCGCCCTACAAAAGCGGAATCGTCGCCAACGACTGGTATGATCGGGACCTGAAGCACGACGTATACTGCGTGCAGGACGACAAGAGCCCTATCGTCGGCAGCGACGCGAAGCTGATCGGAATCTCGCCCGACCACCTGCGCGTCACCACCGTCGGCGACGAGTTGAAAATGGCGACCGGCGGGCAGAGCAAGGTTTTCGGCATCGCCCTCAAGGATCGCGCCGCCGTCCTCATGGCCGGCCACCTCGCGGACGGCGTCTACTGGTTCGACCAGAATACGGGACGCTGGATAACAAGCCGATACTACCGCAAGGACGGCACGCTTCCCGCCTGGGTGCAGGACCTCAATAGCCAGAAGCTGCCGGACACATACTTCAGCAAGACCTGGACCCCGACCGTCTCCGCGACAGCGCTCAAGCGCGCCTGGACTCCGACCGGCAAGTATTCCGACGACCGGGCAGGACTCGGTACGGACTTTCCGCATGCGCTGGCGGCAGGGCAGACCGCGCCGAACGCGAAATACTACAACGCCTTCGCCACCACGCCCTTCGCGAATGAGTTCGTCATCAACAGCGCGGAGCGGCTGATTCGCGAAGAGAAGCTAGGGCAGGACGAATACCCCGACATCCTGGCGATCAACCTCTCCTCGAACGACTACATCGGTCACGCATACGGCCCCGACAGTCCCGAAGTTCTCGACGTAACCGTACAGACCGACAGGCTGATATCGCGCTTCTTCAACGATCTCAACACGATGATTCCTGGCGGCCTGGCAAACGTTACGATCGTCATCACCGCCGACCACGGCGCGCCGCCCATCGGCGCGGCCATGCGCGATTCCGGCATTCGAGGCGGCAACTGGACCTCCGATTCTGTCGCAAAGGCGGCCGAGGCGGCGCTGGATGCCGCGTACGGGCAGGGCGACTGGGTCCTCGAATACCTGGAACCGTACCTCTGGCTTAACCGTGATACCATCAAGGCGAAGGGAATCGACCCTGCGAAGGTCGAAGAGGTCGCCGCGCGCGCTGTAGAATCGGTGGAGGGCATCTATGCCGGCTACACCCGAACCAACGTCTTGCAAGGGACCATGCCGCGCACCGATATTGCAAAGCATGTAACCCTCGGCTTCCACCCCCTCCTTTCAGGAGATATAACTGTCGTCAGCCAGCCCTTCTGGTATCCGCGCAACTCCGTAAAGGGAGAGACTCACGCCGAACCCTACGCCTACGACACGCGGGTCCCGCTGTTGATTCAGGGTTTCGGCGTACGGTCCGGGATCTATACGGAGCGAGTCTCCACCCTTGACATCGCGCCCTCGCTCTCCTTCCTGCTCCGTACAAACCAGCCGAGCGGCTGCGAAGGCCGCAACCTCTCCCGCGCACTCGCCGCGGACGGCCCGAAAGGCAGATAAGCCATCAACGACGAATAGACAGATTAGCCATTATGACCCGAATTTGACAGTTAAGCCGGTCAAGTTGGTCCTGCGTCCGGCATTTTGAGCGTGAACACAGCGTCTTTCGGCTGGTTTAGACTCAAATAGTGTAATGAAAATGTTTTTTGATGATGGTGGCGGAATCCCGCTCCCCT
>JBBROJ010000196.1:0-6003 GCA_038229495.1 Chthonomonadales bacterium | reverse complement strand
GTGGAAGAGAGCTCGGGCTGCTCGAAGTCCTTGGAGTAGTCGTAGCGGCATGCGGCAAATCGCCAGACGTCGCCGGGCCTGGGACGACCGCCCGCCACCTTGAAAGCGCTCCAGGGTATCCGCCACTCCGCTGCCCACCCTTTGTCGTCGTCCTCCCAGTGGTTCAGCGTGCCGTCCAGCTTTACGGCGGTCTCCAGGCCGAGCCGGGTAATGGGCGCGAACCGCTGATAGCCGCCGGCCCCACGCGACGGGAAGTAGAGCTCCAGCGGCGTGTTGTTGGCGCTGGATTGGAATTCGTAGTAGCCAAGGCTCCTCTCCGAGGGCTTCAGGAACAGCTCGATGACGTCGTTGTTCCAGATCATGCCGTTGCGGGTCGTAATGTCCGCGTAGAGATCATGATCCTCCATCTCGGCGGCGAAATAGAGGTATTTGTCGTCCCAGAGGAAGCGGACCGAAGTCCTGGTCTTTGGCGGGCGGCCTTTGCTGACGAATTCGGAGACCATCTGCGCGCTCTTCCATGCCGGCTCGTCCAGAATGCCGTCCAGCTTGATGGGACCGGAGGCCCGCCGGCACTCCACGGACCGCACCAGATTCATTCCCCTCTCCATTCCGTTGCTCCCGGTCATGGACAGGCCGGCGCATCCGGCGATCGCCGCCGCGAAGAGACTAATGCGCATCATCGTGCCGCGCTCCGGACCATCTTCTGCTCGCCAAACAGCCTGTCCGCGTTCTGATAATAGATTTTGGCAAGCACGTCTTTGGGCAAAAAGACTCCGTAGATTCGCCAGACGCCCTGTAGATGGTGGCTCTTCGCGCAGTCGAAATACTCGTCGTCCGTCTCCAGGAAACGATAATAGATTCGATATGCCTCGCGGTCCGGGTAGGTATCCGTGCCGAACATAACGCGGTCCTGGTACTTCAGAAAAAATCTGCGCGCCGCGTAGGGCTGCCGCCCAAGCTCCGAGATGCGAGCGTCAATGTCCACGAGCATGTTCGGGTACTTGTCGAGTTGCCGCGCGACCGCGCCGATGTCTTCCGCGTTGTTCCCGAAGTGCGTGCTGATGAAGGTCGTCTTCGAGTGCGTTGCGATAACCCGCTCCAGCTGTGCGAGCAGCGCTTCACGAGGCGGATACTTTCCGCCCCCGAAGAGCCACCCCGGATTCTCGTTCAGCTCGTGCCAGCGCTCGTTATATTTGTCGAGCGGCGTCCAGAAAGCGGCCGGGTCGGCGGTATGTATGAGCACGGGCTTATGGTATTTCGCGCACATGTCCCAGATAGGATTTAGCTTCGAATCGTCTACCTGAACGAGCCGCCCGTCCCGGTACCGGAAGCCGAGGCCAAACTGCTTATAGAACTTCAGCCCGCGCGCTCCCGCCTTGAACCCCGCTTCGAGCAGTTTCACCTCCCGACCGCTCCAGCCGGGCTCGTCGATGCCATCGAAGTTGATGTTCGCGAACGTGTAGAATCGGCCCGGATGGCTCTTGTCGAGCGCCTGAATCGTCTGCTTAAGGCGGTCTCCCCACGTCCCGTCGAGGTTGATCACGGTGCGGATTCCGGCGGCATCCAGCTCGGCTAGAATGTGGTTAACACGGTCGGGAGTGAAGTGGTCAGCGCCGCCGGAGCCGAGGTGGTTGTGGATGTCCACGACGGGAAACGCCGGCTTATCGACGCGCGTCTCCTTTGTAACCATCATCGAGCGCGGCTGCCAATCCTTCAGCTTGAGATCGCGGATGTCGTCCGCCTGCGCGAAACACGGCACGACGAAGACGAGAAATGCAGCGGTCAGCAGGACGCATAGGGAATCGGGACGTGGAATCATGGCCGGGCTATCCTCCAATACGAGGCGTTTGAGAGATTTTGGCGAACGGGCGGCGTCAATCCTCTGTTCTACAGCGCGCTATCGATTCCCTATGTCACGCTCAATCTTGGCACATAGGAATTCGCGCGCGTTTGGTATACTTATCTGTCATTCGCCCTCGCCCGTCGCATCTCAGAAATTCAGAAATAGGGTCAACTAGTTATGGAAATCCCGCCCGAGGAGATGAAAATCTGCCTCGACGTATTGCAGCGCGTTGCCGACTCCAATGGGGCCATCCGCCGTGAAAAGCGATTCAACAGCCTTATATCGAAGGTTTACCGGGAGTGCAAGCGGTACGACCTCCGGATGGAGCGGAACCGCCGACAGACGGAGGACCGCGCGGTATTGGGAGACACTGCGATGGTACAGATTCAGCGCGACGCCATCCCCGCGGCGGAAGTACCCGCGCTGCCGCCGTCCTTCCCTCCTCCGACGCGAACATTGAACAAGCCGGAATGCTGCTACATCTGTAAGGCCGAGTATACCGAGGTCCACTTCTTCTACCACCTGCTCTGCCCGGAGTGCGCGGGATTCAACTACCGCATGCGCAGCCTGAGCGCCGATCTCACCGGGCGCACCGCTCTCGTGACCGGCGGCCGCGTGAAGATTGGCTTTCAAACCGTCCTGCGGCTGCTGCGCGATGGCGCGAAGGTGATTGTCACCACGCGGTTTCCTCATGCCGCTGCAAGCCGATTCGACGCGGAAGCCGATGCGGCAGATTGGCGGCATCGCATCCAGCTTTGCGGTCTCGACCTTCGGAATATTCCGGTCGTCGAGGAGTTCGCGCGCCACTTAGTGGAGACGGAACCGGCCATCGACATCCTGATCCACAACGCGGCGCAGACAATTCGCAGGCCGCCTGGATTCTACTCGGAGATAGTCGCGCTGGAACAGAATCCCGCGGAAAGGCTCTCGCTCGAAGCGCGGCGCATGGTCCGCAGTGACGCCCCCTCGTCTCTCGCTATCATGGACGGCTCCGCGCTCTTACCGGCCACAGACCGAATGCCTCCAACTTTCCTGGACATTTTGCCGCACGATTCACTCCACGACAACGAGGAGAGAGCGGATTCGCGCGACATCAATAGCTGGCTGCTTCGGCTCGACGAGGTGGGCGCTTCGGAGATGCTGGAGGTTCAGCTGGTAAACTCGGTCGCCCCGTTCGTTCTAAACAGCCGCCTCAAGCCGCTGATGATGCGGTCGCCATTCGCGCGGCGGTTCATCGTGAACGTCTCGGCCATGGAGGGGCAGTTCCGCCGTCACAAAACGGTCTTTCACCCGCACACGAATATGGCGAAGGCGGCGCTCAACATGATGACGCGGACGTCCGGGGATGACTATGCGAAGGACGGAATCTACATGAACAGCGTGGATACGGGCTGGGTTACCGATGAAAATCCCGCCCCCAAGCGAACGCGCAAGCAGGACGAGCGCGGCTTCTTTCCGCCGCTGGACATCATCGACGGCATGGCGCGCATCTACCATCCGGTTGCGCAGGGGATCAACAGCGACGAAGAACCGATATTCGGCCAGTTCCTGAAGGACTACGCTACCTGTCCCTGGTAACTCCTGCGCATGTTGGCGCATCCATGCGCGACGTCCGGGCCGTCATTCTGAGCATCCGACCGCCGTTGGCGGCATTGTGGGTAAGAAACAGAGGCGCATTCGTTGCGTAAGGGCGAATAAATCGCAGTGGAACTATTGATCGTTGCACCCAACTCTCACCGCGATTTATTCGCCCGTACTGTCGTACGCGCGCAGAGCTCCACGCCGAAGGCGTGATGTTTCTACTTCGGCACGGAAAGCGCATACACCAGGTTATTCATGCTCGAAATATAGGTTACGTATGCATTCCCCGCCGGGGTCGAAAAACAGTAGCCGGGGTCGATATTGTACTGATAGAGCAGCTTTCCCGACTTCAGATCAATCCATGACAGAGCGCCCCGCACCGACCCGATGACGATCCGGTTCCCCGCAAGCGAGGCAGAAGAATCGTAGTTCTCCGCGCCCGTGGAACAGCGCCAGAGAATCGAGCCGTCCTTCGCATTTACCGCGTAGCAGTCGCCGTTCTTCCCGAGCCCGCCGCAGTATATCACTCCGTCCGTGTAGAGCGGTGACGAGTAGCCGAATGTGTCGCCGCCCTGTGGAGCGTGAATCGCCCAGTCGTCGTTGCCGGTCCGCGCGTTCACCGCGTGCAGCATGCCGTCGTTCGTGCAGACAAATACCTTTCCCTCCGCTACGGTCGGCGAAGCAATGGCGGGCGAATAGTAGAACGATACAGCCCCTTTGCCCGCCTGCGCCCGGCCCATCTGCGCTTTCCACTTCGGGATCCCGGTCTGCGCGTTGAGAGCGTACAGCGTGTTGTCCCATCCGCCCAGGTAGAACACGCCGTCCGACACGCTCGAAGCAGCGGCACGGGACTGAAACATGCCACCCGCCTCCTGCGTCCATCGCTCCTTGCCCGTTGCCGTGTCTACCCCAAATATTTTCTTATTGCCGCCAAAGCAGACGATCCCGTTCAAGACCGCCGCCGTTGCGAACAATGGGGACTCCGCGTCATAGCGCCATCTCTGATGGCCGGTTTGCGCGTCGAAAGCGTAGAATCCGTGGTCCATCGAGCCGACGTAGACCGTGCCATTGTCGATTAGCGGTGACGAAAAGAGAGCGCCCTTGGTGGCTGCGACCCAGCGGCGTTTTCCATTTTTTGTGTCGAGCGCGTATACCTTGCCGTCGAAACAGGGGACATAGAGCGTATCGCCGGCAAGCGTGGGGCTTCCTTGAATCGTATCGTCGCAGCGGTAGGGGTCGTCCCATACGCGTTTCGGCTGCCCTTCGAGCTGCTCGTAGACAAAGGATTCATCACGGCGGTAGGCCTCCCCGGAGGGGTCGATCAAGAGGAATCGGAGCAGATTCGAGCCCATCGGCAGTCCTTTCGTGTTGAATTGCGCGCGAAAGCTCACCGAAGCTTTATCCCTCTCGTCCCGCTCCATTGAAACAGCCGCGGCGCCGTTCAGCATGTAGGCGGCCTTCACGCGGTCATCGTGCGCGCCCTCCTTGCCGATACGAAGCTCCGCGAGAGGGCGGCGGCGCGCCAGCAGCGGCAGGTTGGGGTCGTCCCACGCAAAGGCCACCTGCTTGCGCTTCCCCCGCTCTCGGGGGAAGGTCGCGACGATCGGCGGCTCTATTCCGGCGGCTTTATCTTCTTTGCGGACGCGCAGGACCTGAATCGCGGCAGGGCCGACCTCCACGAGGTTGTAGCTGCCCTGGTAGAGGCCGCGCGCCATGAAACAGTCGATTCCGTTCACCTTCCAATGGATGTCCGAATGGCCATGGCCGACGAACATTGCGATCACGTTATACGGCGCGATAGTTCGGAGCAGGGTCTCTTCGTTGTCCACCGTGGGGTTTTCGCGGCCCACCCAGTGATGAAAGAAGAGCATGACTGGCGCGTCCTTCTTAAGCTTCTTGAGGTCCGATTCCAGCCACTTGAGCTGCGCGGTGTCGAAGTGCCCCCAATGCTCCAACAGGATGGTGCTGTCCAGCATGACAAAGTGGACGCCGTTCTTGTCGAAGCTTTGGGTGAGCTTTTTGAACTTGTTCGTGAAGCCTTCCTTGCCCAGCGGCCCCCAGCGTACGTCGTGGTTACCCGGCGCGCAGTAGAAGGGGATTGTTAGCCCGGAAGTCCCTTCGATGAACCGCGCGTACTCTTCAGTTCGTCCGGCCTCGGTCACGTCGCCGGTATCGATGACGAACGTGGGCTGCGGCGAGAGCGCGTTCAGCTCTGTAATGAGGTGCTTGAGAGGCTCAATATTGCCGGTCGCCGTAATATGCGTATCCGTAATATGGACGAATCGAAACGGCTGTTCCGCAGCGCCGCTCTGTGCGCACGCGCGGTTAGGATTAACTGCATTGACCGTCAGAAGTAAGAGGGCCGGCCAGATTCGGCGCATCCTTGAGAATCCTTTCGAGCTGCTTGTGAATTCAATAGGCAGCTTGCATAAGCGCTTTTTCGTCCGTGAGGACGATTGGGTGCGCCTCGCAGCGCACGTTGCTAGCGGGTTCAAATCCCGCCGGGAGAACCTGTGCACAAGTTGCGCTCCCGTAGGAGAAGACAGCCGGACGCCGCGAGGCCATCCGGTGAAGGGTCG
>JBBROJ010000195.1:0-6073 GCA_038229495.1 Chthonomonadales bacterium | reverse complement strand
ATTGAATTTCATGTTGATTTAGCCGTAGAGTGTGAGCCAGAAGTCAAAGGCGTTTAGCCATTATGAACAGTATAAACGTTATCAAGTCCCCGGTCCTATCATGGTCAACCTGTTCAAAATGTCTAATCCCTGTTTCTACAAGGCTAAGCTCTCGGGTGGGCGGCGAGGTAGACGCGCTTGAGGTGTTCGCGGTCGACGTGCGTGTATATCTGCGTCGTGGTAATGCTGGCGTGGCCGAGCATCTCCTGAATGGCGCGTAGGTCCGCGCCGCCGCCCAAGAGGTGCGTTGCAAACGAGTGGCGCAGCGTGTGCGGCGTGATATGGTCGGTGATTCCCGCGCGTCGCGCCTGGCGTCGAATCATATGCCAGACGGTTTGTCGCGTTATTGGAGCGCCCGCAGCTCCGGTGAATAGGTGCAGGCTGCTGCGCAGGGGTCCCGGCTTGCGATTGCGCTCTTCGAGATACGCGGCGATCCATGTCCGCGCAGCCTGGCCGACGGGGACCATTCGTTCTTTGTTTCCCTTGCCCACGCAGGTTACGAAGCCGCTGTCCATATTGATGTCGGCGATCTTGAGGCCGGTTAGCTCGGAGACGCGAAGGCCGCTGGCGTAGAGAAGCTCCAGCACGGCGCGGTCCCGCAGGCGGTCTGTTCTGGTTCGGTGATCCCGTCCCGCGCCATCGGAGCGCGAGGCAATAGTCACCAGGCGCTTAACCTTTGGCGGGGAAAGCGCCTGCGGCAGGTGTTTGGGTACGCGGCGGCTTTCGACAGCCTCGGTAAAATCGTCCGGGCGAACCGACTCAGCGCACAGGAATCGCGCGAACATGCGGATGGCTGATACCCTGCGCGCAATGCTGCTGTCCGATTGACCGTCGCGCTTCTGGCATTCCATGAAGCCGATAACATCGGCTTCTGTTAATGATTCTATCGTTCTGCCACGTTCTTCCGAAAAGCTTAAGAATTTTTCGAGATCACTCTGGTAGGCTTCAACCGTATTGCGGCTAAGCTGCCGCTCGACAGCGAGGTGGTTGACAAACGAATCGAGGCGCTTCTGCATTTCGGTCGAGCAGGCGGTTGACGCAGAGTGGGAAGGGGACTCCCCCTTCCCACCGGATCTCTGTAGCATAGCCAACCGATTTCTATCCCTTGCGCGGCTCGGGGCTTTCGTAATAGTCGGGCGTCTTCTCCGGCAGCGGGGCGATCCAGATGTTGCGGTACTGCATCGCGTTGCCATGATCCTGAAGCAGAATCGGTCCCGGCGCGAGAAGGTTGTTGTCTATCGCGCCGCCCGTCACCTTGTCGATCTGCGTGCCGGCGTGGATTATGATGCCGTTCTGAAGGATGGTGAGGCTGCCGGGCTCGGTGACCTTGCCGGTGGCCTCGTCGCCACGGGGCGCGCGATAGAACATGTCGTAGGTCTGCCATTGGAGGGGCGGCTTGGTCGCGTTGACTAGCGGGGCTTTGATGTTGTATACCGCGCCGCATTCACCCTTTCCGGGATGCGGCACGCCATAGGAGTCGAGCACTTGAATCTCATAGCGGCCCTGCACGTAGACGCCGGAGTTCCCGCGTCCCTGTCCCTTGCCCTCCGGCATATAGGGAACCTTGAACTCCACGTGAAGGCGGAAGTCCCGGTAGGTGTCCTTGGTTCGGATATCTCCGCCGCGCGACGTCATTGCTCCGTTCGCGACAGGCCACCGGACAGGCTGCCCATTGCGGCCGATCCAGTGCGTGGCGAGGTCGGCAGCCTTTCCGCTGAAGAGCATTGTCACATTCTTCTCGCCGGTCGGCGGCTTCACGGGGCGGCTCCGCCTGTCCTCCATCGGCATGGAATTTTGGGGAATTCGTTGGATCTGATCGGGGTCCTGCCGAGCGGCGGCGACGGGAACTGAGGCTAATACCGAGCCTGCCAGCGCCAACAGCAGCATGCGGCGGGGGACGAGCGGGAACGCGGATCGTGTCAACGGTGTCTCCTTCGTCGGATAGAGATGAATCGAGTTGAATTCCCGGACATAAATGTCCGGGCTGCGAAACAAAGTCCGCCCCGGATTAGAGACAGACTATGCGGACTATGTGGTCGCTCAAGCCACGACGGTGGCTTTCGTTTTACAGCCGGGAAATTCATTTCCCGGTATCCGGCTTGTGAACTCTGCACTCTCACGTATGGCGCGCAAGCGTACCCGTAACCAGCGTCAGCGGGATGATGTCTGCTTCCGGCTGGAATGAATCCATCGCCTCGCCTCGCGCGCCGTCGGTCGTCGGCTCCTGAAGCTGAACGGGCGTGACCGTGCCGACAAGGTGCGAGCCGCCCGTAAAAAGCGCCTTGATGTAGTTCTCGGTGTACCCGGAGAGCAGACCGTCTTCCTTGGTCTTGCCTTCCACCAGCACCTTGAGCGATCTGCCCAGATACCGGGCTATGTAGCGCTGCTGGGTTTCGCCGCAGACCCGGGCAAGTTCGTGGCTGCGCGCCTCCTTCTCCTCCTCCGGAACCGCATCAGGCATGGATTCGGCCGGCGTTCCCGGGCGGGGCGAGTAGCGGAAGATGTGCGCGCGCGCGAATCCGACCGCGCGTGCCACTTGAAGAGTGCTTTCGAACGCCGCTCGGTCCTCTCCTGGAAATCCCACCATGACGTCGCTCGTCACCGCGAGATCGGGCAGCAGGCGGTAGGCCGCTTCGCATCGGCGCAGGTAAAAGTCTTGATCGTACGGGCGATTCATGGCGGCCAATATGCGTGTGTCGCCGCTTTGCAACGGAATATGCAGGTGATTGCAGAGCTTTGGCTCGTCGGCGAAGGCGTGAAGCAGTGAATCCGTTACCTGCGTTGGCTCGATAGATGAGAGGCGTACGCGCTCAATGCCGGAGACCCTGGTCAGCCGGCGGAGAAGACCTGCAAGGTCCGGGCCGCCGGACCCGGTGCCAGGGCCGTATGCGCCCACCAGGACACCGGTGATAACAATCTCGCGAAAGCCCTGATCCGCCTTGCGCTCCACTTCTTCGATAATCTCGTGGTAGGGCCGGGACCCCATCACTTTGCGCGTATAGGGTATCGAGCAGAAGGAGCAGAAGACGTTACAGCCGTCCTGCACCTTTATCGTAGCGCGCGTCCGGCCCGCGGGTCGTCGGGTCGTTGGGCCGTCCCGCTCGCTCGGTCCAGTGGCGCTTGCGGGAACCCTGGGCCGTTGGGCGAGGAGTTCGCCGAAATGAGGGAAGGCGCGGAACAGGTGGTCGAGCGTGTTGAGCTTGTCGTGATTGGGAACGACCAGCGCCGCCTCCTCAACGATTTCGCCCTTGATCTTCGCCATCTCGCCGTAGCAGCCGGTCATGACCACGATTGCGTCCGGATTCTGGCGTGCCAGGCGGCGGACCATCTGGCGCGATTTCCGCTCGGCCGCCTGCGTTACAGAGCAGGTATTGATCACATAGATGTCTGCCGGGGCCGTGAATTCCGTAATACCAAAGCCGCGCTCCTCAAACGAGTCGAGAATCCGCTGGGTTTCGTACTGGTTCACTTTGCATCCAAGCGTGGTGAACGCTGCGGTGGGGGCGGCGACCGTTATCGATGTCTTTGTCATATTCATCTCGCTAGTGATTCTACCAAAAAAAGTACGAAATTCATAGGATTCGGGAACCACTGCGGGTAGCGGTTGCGATTGTCTGTTCAGGTGGGTTCGTGAGTCATTGCGAATCTCTCCTTTCTTCGGGGCAGGGCTCTGGGTCGACTCTGCCCCGTTTTTTCATCGCTGCCGATTCAGCTTTCCGCCTGCTATGTTATGACATCTCCCTCAACCGCCAGGTCCATCCTCGCCTGTAAACGCGTTCGATCTCTGCCATACTGAATGAACTCACAGATTGACTCCCAGACTTGCGTCCTCTCGTGCTTGCCATTGCACGGACCATCGTGCGGGTACAATAGAACTAGTTTAGCCGTAGAGATTCCGATATGACAACTGTCAATGGCAGATCCGGCATGACGGCATACATGACGACATAAAGGAATATGCGGGCCACAGGATAAATACCAGGGGAGATATTGGTGAAGAGAGCAGATAAAATTCGGCTTGCAAATGAGGCGGCCCAGCAGGCACAGGCTCAGGATGACAGGGATCAGGGACAGCGTGACGCAGCGAGGCGGGAGTGGGGTGAGGTGCGCAAGGCGGCGCGCGAAGCGTTTCTAAAAAAAGGTAACTGGATGGCAATCCTCAACGAGTACCGGGACGCGGAAGGATTTTACACGGCTGTTGAACGAGCAAAGATGTCCTCTGCCTACGCGGAAGAGCTTATTTCAAACGCAATTCGATAACTGAATCGAAGGATCGTCCGGAATAACGTTTTCATTTATTCCGGCGCCTGTTGCGAAATGACCGGCCCGCCGTCTATAATTTTCAAAGGCCCGGTATGTCGGTACGGTCGAAGATGTCACGTGTACCACGGTTCGTCTGTCCGGCATGTAGTGATATTCCGGCCCATCTTTTCCCACTGAACAGGGTGAATCTTCGCCCTCAACTGCGCTATCCCGCACAGTAGGTGATTCGCTTGTCCATTTTTCGCGTCAATCGAATGACGGCCGCCTTCATCGTGTTGATTGTCCTTGGAGTCGGCGCATACGCTGCTGCGCGCGCCCTTCGTAAATCCTCGCCCACTGCTCTCGGGCCGGCCGCCGATACGCCGCTGAGCGCAGTGCAGGAGGGCGATTACTGGTATTGGATCGAGCGTCCACGTTCCGGCAGGGCACGGCTGTTCCGTATGAGCCGGTCGGGGTCTGAAGAGATTGCGACGGCCGACGAAATCGCGGGATTCGACGTAAAGAATGGCAAGATGGCATGGGCCGCTCGCGACGGCAAACAGTGGACCATCATGTCGGGTCCCGCCGCCGGCCAAAAGAGCGCGGTTTGGACTGGCACGGACACCGTTGGCCGCCCCTGCATAGACGGAGAACGCGTCCTTTGGGCCTCATCCCACGCCGGCTTGCTTCGCAATGGCCTCTGTATCCCCGCCCTCGGGCCTATACTGAGTGTAATGACATCGAATGGTCAGGGCCCTCCAAAGGTAGTAGCCACGCTTTTTGAGTCAAATGGAAGCCTTCTCGGCGTACACGACAACCTTGCATACGTGGCTGCCAGGCGTCGAGGAACGGCAGCGACAGCAATCTATGAGGTCGCGCTTGCGGACGGAAAGTGGCAGCGGGTTGTAGGTCAGGAAGGGATGAGTGAGCCTCTCCTGAATAGGGATGGAACGCTGTTCTGGGTAGCGCCCAGCCAGGACAGCACAAACACGGGAACTGTATCCAGCGTCCGTTCGCTGGTACCGGGCAAAAAGGTAACTACGATAGCCGATTGGCTGCCGGCAAACGGCGATCTATACGTAATAGGTACGGATGCTTATTATGTTGATGGTATAGCGCGCTCGTCAGTGTGGCCTGTTGGCTCGAACGATAGATTGGCCCACAATCTGGCGCTTCCCGAAGGCTACCAGCCAGTCGCGGTCGGCGAGCGTGATATATTATTGCAGCGAACCGGCGGCCCATCCAAGTCTCAACACCTGTTTGTAGTACCGAGAACATAACCCGGATTATTCATGTGGAGAGCGGCGCTACGATATGCGGCGGAGGTTGCTCCCTACGTGGGATTCACGAATAATCCGGGCAAAGAAGTTCCGCGCCTGAATTGAGCATACGCTTACATGTCACTTTCTAAGACATCCAATCGGCAGGTAAACCCCACTGTCGCCGCGGTCGCTATCATTCTGGTCCTTGCCGTCGTGCAATACTATTGGTGGCACGGTCTGATTGCAAAAACGCGTGTCAATAGCGGACCTCGCGCCATGAGTTCTGGCGGCCCCATGCCCTCCGTTCTAATCCTGAAGGGACTTGTAACAGCCAATGTCGATACGCTTGCCGGATATCCCGCCCCCGGCAACACAGACGGAATCGGCCGAGATGCGCGATTTGACGGGCCGGCCGGTCTTGCCATCGATTCGTCGGGCGATATTTTCGTTGCAGATAGCAGAAACTGCCGCATCCGAGTCGTCTCGCCGGATGGCCGGACACGAACGCTTGCAGGAAGTGTTGCGGGATT
>JBBROJ010000194.1:0-6114 GCA_038229495.1 Chthonomonadales bacterium | reverse complement strand
GTTTTACACGCGTGGTACGGCATGCGTTTTACACGCGTGGTACGGCATGCGTTTTACACGCGTGGTACGGCATGCGTTTTACACGCGTGGTACGGCATGCGTTTTACACGCGTGGTACGGCACGCGTTTTACACGCGTGGTACGTCACGCGTCTTACACGCGTGGGCACTTTCAACCATTGCGCGTTCAATCCGAGGGAACGGCTCACCTGTGAACGTGGTAGTAGACCACGTTCGGGCGGAGCGTGATGCTCCCTGCCGAGCCTGCTTCACTCGCAGGGTAGCCGTTCAGATCGAGGACGGTTACCTTAAGCTGGGCGGCGTCTGCGCGCTTGAATCGCACCGTCCCCTGCATCTCCTTCACCAGCCACGGGTCCTGCCCGATGCTCACGATTCGCTTGCGTCCCTCGCGCGCCGGTTCCGTTTTGTAACCGGTCGGCTTCTCCTCCGACATCACCTGCAAGAGAATCGAGGAGGAGGTCGCGAGCGGCTTGCCATCCATGCTCACCGCGACGATGCTGCCGAGATCGAGGTTGGAGGAAAAAGAAACGTCCTCCAGTTCGGCAGTTCCTACCGTGTCGAGCGCTCCGCAGATCCCCTGCGCGGCTGGCGCGTTGATGGCCAGGGTTCCCTTGCCATAGTCGAGCTTTAGCTGACCGGTCGTGCTGGTCACGGTCTGCGCCGCATGGTCGATGAAGTTGGAGAGCCTGGCGATTTTAGTGGATCCGCCCGATTCCGTGAAGTTGACGTTGGTCCGCCCTGCGTAGTGGACCAGAGGATCGATGATTCCCCCGCTTGTCATGGCGCTACCCTGCGGCACGTCCTTCAACCGCAGCTCGTCGAACGCGGCGTCCTGCGGCAGGGGAGTGCCCTTGAGGTCCAGGAGGTCCCGCACGCCCAGATTGACGTCCACAAGCATGTCTCCGGGAGCAATCAAGCCCTTCCGGTAGATGAGCGCCGCCGCCGGGAACTGGCCCATCTGTGTCGGGGTGGCGAGGGTCCACGGCTGCATGAAGTAGCCCGGCTTCACCGACCAGTTTACACCGTCCAGCGCAAAATGGACGATGCAGTCACTGTCCTGAAGCGCGCCATAGGCAGCCAGATAGAGCGGCGCCTCCGTGCGATACCTGTTCGGGCGGTTCCACGTCGTCTCGGAGATCATCGACGGCTTGTTGTCGTAACTGGGGTCCATGCCGGGGTGCACGAACAGCTTCGGTTTGCCCGACTCCGGCGCATCGAAACGGAGCGCGCTGCGGTCCGCGTAGCTATGGCCGTCGCGGAGCGACCATTCCGAAGATTCGCCCTTCACCGCCGTGTCGAAATACCCGTGCCGGTCGATGAAGTCTCCGGCGGTATAGCTGTACTTCTCCAGCGGTCCGAAAATCTCCGGGCTGGCGGTAGCCCAGTTGGAGCAGGTGATGACGCCCTTGAACCCGAGGCCGCGCAGGAATTCGACCGTCTGCTTGTAGAATCCGCGCTGGCTTTCCAGCAGGAATCGCGCCGCGTCCTTATCCCGCTGCAACTTTTCGTGGGAAATATTCCAGAGCGGACGGAATCCCATGCGCCCCTCCGCCGGGTTGTCGCGCGGAATTTTCTGGCCTCCCCACTTCTGAATCGCCGCGTCGAGAGACCCGTACCGCTTCTTGAGCCACGTTCCAAACTGCGTCTCTAGAATCCGCATCTCTGGGTCGGGGATATTACCGTCGCTGAAGGTCCAGAAGAAGTAGGAATCCTCGTTGATGATCTCTAGGCTGGAGACAGCCGGTTCGTCGATGAGCCGTTTCCCGGAGATCTTATCCGGCGTCAGCAGAAGCGCTTTCCACCATTCGCGGTACTGCTTCTGAAACGTGGGATCGAAGTAGAGGGCGGCGAACGGATGCATCGTTCCGTCGTAGCCCTTTAGGTAGGCGTTATCGGCTTTGGGCTGAATCCAGAGTGGAAAGTAGATGGAGAAGTGGCTGTAGATTCCCTCCGGCTTCATCGATTCCACCACGTCGATTGCGTGCTGGACCGCAGTGGGGTTCACGTCGCCCTTCTCGTCGAAATACCCACCGTGAATCCGCACCATGTTCACGCCGTACTTGGCGAGCATCCGCGCGGCGCGATGCAGCGATTCCCGGTCCTTCAGGTCGCCGGGAGGACCGTTCACGGCCCAGAATCGCACCGGTTCGCCCGTCTTGGAATGGATAAACTGCGACCCCTTTACGCCGATGAATCCGCCGTCTCCCGCCTGCTTCTCATTCAAGCCACGCAGGTCGATGGAGCTGTCGGATTCATAGGTATCGGTCTTCGGCGCGAACGCAAACCAGCCTTTGTCGCCGCCCGTGCCGTTCGCCGCCTGTCCGGCCTGGTCCGGCTTCAGGATGCCGCGCGGTTGTAACGGTTGGCGCGAGAACACAAAGCAGTCCAGACTGCCGTGGTTATTGTTCTTGCTGTCCATGCGGAAAGCGACAGTATTCGCGCCCTTTCGCAGCGGTACGCGGCCCACTTTGGACCAGGCGATGAACCTCAGGTCGATCTTGCCGTCTTCCGCGATGTTGGCGCTGCCGATCTTATTCTTCTCCAAATCGATGAGCGCCCACTCGCCGCCGTTCAGCCGATAGGAGAGGCGCGTTCCCACGGGGTTGGCGCGCACCCAGAACTCATACTCCGCCGCCTCCGGCGCGCTGAACGCGTATTCCGCCTCGCCCGGCAGCTTGTCGCTCCAGTTGCTCAGAAAGTCGCCGCCGGAGAGTTGGTCCTTCCTCACCTTGTCGTACCACCAGGGGTGCCGCGTCATGGTGGAGCGCGTTGGCTTCTCGCCCTCGATCCATATATACGAGCCGCCGCCGGCCAGCCCGCGCGCCCAAGCGAATCCGGCGGCAAGCGCGGCGATCGAAAATATTGAGAGCACGGCAGCACGGTGAAATCTATTCATGGAGGGATTCCCGCGAGGTCAAAAATTCGACCCGCCACTAAATTGCAGCGGGTCGCCAAAGCAGAATGCTTTGGAATGGATTAAGACGTCCATCGATCAGGAACGTCAGCGTGAGACAGTTCATCACGATAGGAAGCAAGATCGCGATTTAACATTTCGGAATCCGACGGCGACAGTTCCGGAAGCGATGCCAGTAGCGCCGGTAATTCCCGAAACCGACGGGTCTTGGAGATCGGCCGGATTTCAGCTACCGGGCGTCCACCCTGAATCAATGTGAATCGCTCGCCGTTGGAGGCAGCGCGCTCTATATATTCCGCTAGATTCCCATCCGCATCCAGAATTATGGGTTGATTGTCCATATTACTCCTGCCCGCCTACCCGCAGCGTTGCGCTCGCAGGTAGGGAGCAACCCCCGCGTTGCGCCGCGCTTTTGAGATGCGTAACGCCGGGTCTTTGAATTTCGTTGCGCCGCGCTTTTAGAGATGCTCCTACAAAGAGCGCTACTTCTTTTCGCTCTTCTTGAGGCGCTCTTTTAGAGCCTTGACCTCCGCATCCGTGAGGCGCTTTGCGCTCTTAATGACGACCGGTTCCTCGGGCACGTCGCCGTGGGGCGGTTTGGTCGTCGTCTTGACCTTTTTTATCTTGTCCACAACGTCCAAGCCTTCCACGACTTTGCCGAAAACCGCATAGGCTGCACCGCCGCGCGGCTCATCAAGGGCGTCGTTGTCCTTCACATTGATGAAGAACTGGCTGGTTGCGGAATCGGGATCCGATGTTCGCGCCATGGCGATGGTGCCGCGAGCGTTCTTCAGGCCGTTCTGCCATTCGTTCTTGATGGGCGCATCGGTCCGCTTCTGTTCCATGTTTGGCGTGAAGCCGCCGCCCTGAATCATGAAGGTCTCGATCACTCGGTGGAAGATGAGGCCGTTGTAGAACTTCTTGTCCACATACTTGAGGAAATTATCGGCGCTGATTGCGGCCTTGGCCTTGTTCAACTCCAGGATAATGTCTCCCATGGATGTGGAGAGCTTCACGTATACCGGCGAAGCGGCCTTCTCCTCCGCTTGGGCCATAGAGGAGACTGCAGCAAACGGAGCGATGGCCGCCGCGAATAAGAAGGCGCGGCGGGTGAATGTTACGATTCGATACATATGTTTCCCTTATCAGTAGATAGCCAGCTCAGTCTCTTTGTCGAAGAGGTGGGTCCGGCTCATATCGAAGACCACGTCCAGCGATTCGCCGACTTTGGCCTGAGTCTTGCTGTCCAGCTTGGCGATGAGCAGCTCGCTCCCGGTGGTCAGGTGCATCTCGACGTCGTCTCCGAGCGGCTCCATTACATCTACGCCGACCGTCACGGTGTTGCCCGCCGCAGGCTTCACCAACCCCTCCAGGTTTCGGTCGTAGATGTCCTCCGGGCGGATTCCGAAGATGCACTCCTTACCGATATACGCCTGCGCTTTACCGATCTGTTCCGCTGGAAGCTCGACCTTGAAGGAGCCCCCGTCCGCCCAGAGCTTATCGCCGTACGCCGAAACCGCAATCGGCAGTAGGTTCATGGCCGGGGAGCCAATAAAGCCCGCCACGAACATGTTCGCGGGGTTATGATAGAGCGAAAGCGGTGTGTCGCACTGCTGGACCAGACCCTGATTCATGACCACGATTCGGTCGCCCATGGTCATGGCTTCCACCTGGTCGTGCGTGACGTAGACGGTGGTGATTCCCAGTCGGCGATGCAGCTTCTTCAGCTCGGCGCGAGTTTGAACGCGCAGCTTGGCGTCGAGATTGGAGAGCGGCTCATCCATCAGGAAGACCTTCGGCTCTCGCACAATAGCGCGCCCAAGGGCGACGCGCTGGCGCTGACCGCCGGAGAGCTGCTTGGGCTTCCTTTGGAGCAATTTCTCCAGACCGAGCAAATTCGCCGCGTCTTTCACGCGATGGTCGATCTCTGCTTTGTTAAAGGTCCGCTTTGAGTTGAAAGGCCATATGCTGCCAGTGGGAGTCCGCTTGAGCCGGAGGCCAAAGCTCATGTTGTCGTAGACGCTCATATGTGGGTAGAGCGCATAGTTCTGGAAGACCATAGCGATATCGCGGTCTTTGGGAGATACGTCGTTTACCACGCGGTCGCCGATAAGAATCTCGCCGCCAGTGGCCTCTTCCAGCCCGGCGATCATCCGCAGCGCGGTGGTTTTGCCGCAGCCGGAAGGTCCTACGAGTACAAGGAACTCCTTGTCTCGAATTTCGAGGTTGACCTTATTGACCGCGATGACCTCTTTGAACTCCTTCGTGAGGTCCTTGAGCGTGACGCTCGCCATATTTTCGCCTACTCTCGGTTGAGGATGAGGATGCTACGCTCATACTGTGAGATCATACAGTGATCTAATATAACGAGCACAGCTATCCGGGGTTAAATGATTATATGACAGGCGCGTTTCTTCTGTCAAGCAAAGCCCACTCGTGAATGGGATTGAGACGGAAATGAGATAGAATGGATGCCGCTTCACCGAGGTATCGCCACGGCGACTACGGCGGTTTCCGGCGCAAGGCAGGCGCGATCGTCGCATGCCTGGAAACGCACGCGAATCGTGGCGAAATCAGGGCTGCCGGCTGCCGGCTGCCGGCCGGCGACGGGCAACTCGATTCGGACCGCGCCGGTATACACGCTCACGGGCTCGGCGCTGAATCCGAGTTTGACGGTTCTCGCCTGCGGATAGCGTATAGCGCCGGCGGTCAAACCCGAGGGTACTGTGACCCGGATGCTCGTTGGGATAAGCGCGGGGTCGAGCGGCTTGACAGCGTTAATGTGCCAACCCTCCTTCACTTGCACTGTAATGGTGAGGCTGGCTCCTCCCGGCGTCTTGCGCATGATTCCATATACCGTTACGGGACCTTTGACTACTTTTGATGGCGGCGCATCCGCCGCGCTTGTATTCACCGTGTCGAGGTACTGGAGCGTGACGAGCGTCATGGTCTCCGCGCCTGTCGGAGCGCGGGTGGCCGCGGAACCCCCGGCCTTCAGCGCGCCGCCTCCAGCCAGCAGGTAGGACGTGTCATTCTTCAGTCTGGCAAGACGAAGGAGCGCCCGCCCCGCAACCGCGTTGGCGGAAGGCAGAGCGTTATCGAAAACGTTGTGCGTGCGGACAATCAGCGTTTCATGGTCCTTCGGAGTATCGAAGAACCCGCCCGCCGGGTCCGCGAACT
>JBBROJ010000193.1:0-6116 GCA_038229495.1 Chthonomonadales bacterium | reverse complement strand
TTATCCTGCTCCCACTGCTCGAAGTGGATGACCGGCGTGCCGGGACCGAGATTTAGGCCGGAATTCTTTCCTGTAATGCTGTCCACGGAGTTGGGGCGCAGCTTGCCGAGTCGCGTCGCCTCCATCACAGCGCACTTGATCGCCTCCTTGAGCACAAGCTGATTCACCCCAACCGGCGCGTGGACAAGGAAGGTGGGCATTCCCGTATCCTGGCAGATGGGCAATACGTTGTCCTTCGCCATATCGATATTCTTATTGATGATATGCAGCGCCTGCAATGTTATTGACTGCGTTCCAGCCCGCTCCTTGCCGGATGCGCCCGCGATGGCGCGCCGCACGTCGGCCGGAAGGTTGGTCGCCGTCTCAGTTATGAGTTGAAGCAGGCTGCTATCGAGTTGGTTCATATTGTTAGATTCCAATGGCCGTAGCGCAACGTCGAACGGGATTGCCGGACCTGTTCGCCCGAGCTCCTTGATTCTATCTGTTTGAATGGGAGGAACGCAAGTCGAAACGAAGATAAAAACAGAACCTCGTGCCAATAAGGCGCGAGGTTCCACAATTTTTGTACGTATCGACAATAAGTAAAACATCTGCTACAGGTTAGTATTCGCGGGTTTGGCTTGGAACCCTTGTGCGCCACCCTGCCCTCCAGATGTCGCCCCCTTCGATTCTGCCGACGGCGCTCCTGGCACAGGCGTATTTTCAGTCCCGCTCTTTCCGCATCCAGACGCTATAACGACTAGCGTTACAAGCGCCGCAAGCCCTGCCGCAGTCTGCCGTCCGTGATTTAACATGCTCGACGCCTTTCTGAGTAGTGGCATTTGACTAGGCTAAGGTGGAATCTAAGGTGAAACCTAAGGTGAAATCTCCGGTCGGAACAACCACGGGTGACATCCGTTCCACCACGTGCTGTACCCGCCGGTGGAGGTCAGGATGCTGCCGTTCTTTGGGTTTGTAGAAGCGAATGGATCATTGTTTCCGTCACCGGACAGGGGATACCATTTAATGTGGCCATCTGCGAGCGCGCGGTTATCACCCGATCCGTGTACCCATTCTGTATACGTCGAGTCAGGGGATCCGCTCCACAATACGATTCGCCCTTTTCCGCCATTACCTGCGACGCACGCTGCACCGCGAGGCACATAAATGCAGTTTGAAGTTCCGTCCGGGCATTCTAATTGCGGATTTGCGTCCGCATAGCCCGAATAACCGGTCTTGAGATGACCGGACCATACTAGAATAAGATCCGCCGGCGAGGTGATTCCCGCCAGAGAATACTGGCTGAGCAAACCGTTAAAAGTATGGTGTATCTTAGGCGGCGCTCCGGACGTTGCAGCGGTGTTAAACACAAACGGCAATGCGGAGGGACACTCGTACACTTGGTAGTTCTTCATATAGGGCTGCACAGCGTTCGCCCATAATACCATTCGAGCGACGGTAGCAGGCGGGCGCAAGTCGGGTGGCGACGTTAGAATGTTGGGGTTCGGCGGCGAGACCCAGTTAGCTCCGCTCTTCACTGCGCCCAGCGGAAATGTCTCATCATAATCCTGAACATACTGAAGGATTCCGAGACTGGTCTGTTTGTAATTTGAGCCGCAGCTCGCTTGGCGAGCTTTCTCTCGTGCCTGAGCAAAGACCGGGAATAGGATTGCCGCAAGAATTGCGATAATTGCTATCACGACGAGCAATTCGATCAACGTAAAGCCGATTCTTCTTTTCATTGGATGCTCCTTAAGGGTAGAAAAATGGGAATGAATGACTTCATTGTCTACCAGCCTCCGCTTATGCACAATCGCACGGGCGGATCATTAGAACTGATAATACTACAGGGACGTCTTATCGTATTGAACGTTTGAAACTTTATTGATTAGAAGCAACTCGGTCCTTATTAGTTGTAATGAATATTCGCGATAACGAAGAGTCCGGCGAGATTCGGTCTATCGAAGGCGCACCGAACATCGACGGCCCGTTGGCAGGCGCTGTCTATGCCCCAATGCAATCGGAAGAGGCCGAAATAGTTTTTGCAACGTTCGAGCGCGAATCGAAGCATAAATGGCTGCGGTATCTCGACGTCCTTCCCAATCCTGCTTGCCTCCATCCACACAGGTCAAGAAAGCGCAATTTGCGCTCCTGTTTTTCGTGCCAAAAGCCAGAATACTTATAGGAGATATTACGGTTCGGCACATTCATTTGGGAGATCCTATCGATGTGGGCATGGCGCTACGAGGGAGTGGGTGAGTTGACCAAAACACGGGAGGGACGCCGATTCGTCGCGTCGCTCTTCCTCTCGCTGGCTATCCTATTTGGAGGCATGGCGTGGACGATGCGAGTCGGGCGGGACTGCAACGGTCTCTACCACGCACTATCCCACGCGCGCGAATCTCTGGAACGAATTCAGAAGACCTCCGCAACAGCGAATACGAACGGAGGAGCGACCTCGTGACTTCCAAGCGCGCCCGGACTCTCTCCCCGATTCTCCCGATCATGGCAATCGTCGTCTCGATAGGAACTGTCACCTGGGAATACGCGCGGCGCGACCGTCTCGTCGCCGAACTTCGTACAGCCAGACGCGAGTACAAGAGACTTGAGGCTCAGCAGCCCGCCGGTGAGCGCGAGACAAGCTCACGCCACGACGACGATGAACACTGAGAGGCCTCGTGTGCAATAATATGCGGCATGCGAAGCTCGAACCTACCCGCCCGATTAACTTGCGCCGTCCTGCTTTTCCTCGCCTCTTGTCGTCCAGCTTGCGCCGACGAGGTCTACTTTCCTGAGCCCGGAGACCGCTGGCAGCATAAGCGCCCCGCCGAAGTTGGAATGGATGCGCCGCGCCTGCAAGACGCCGTAGCATTCGCCCAGACCCACGAATCCACTGTTCCCCGCGACTTTTCCACGCAGGTTCAAACCTTTGGACGGCAGCTCGGTCCCCTTCCCAAAGAGCGTGCCGGCACGAACGGCATCATCCTTCGTCACGGATATATCGTGGCCGAATGGGGCGACACCAATCGCGTAGAACCTACCTACAGCGCCGCCAAGAGCTTCCTCTCCACCCTCCTCGGACTTGCTATCGACCGAGGCCGTGTCAAGAGCGTTCACGACACCGTCGCGGAATACGTCCACGATGGCGGATACGACACGCCGCACAACTTGCAGGTTACATGGGAGCAGCATGTCCAGCAGACTAGCGAGTGGCAGGGAAGCATGTGGGGCAAGTCGTCCGATTTTATCGGCGAGACCGAATTTGGCGAGGGTCGCCGGCCAATACGCGCGATTCAGGAGCCGGGAGCACTCTGGGAGTACAACGACGTTCGCGTGAATCGCCTCGCGCATTCTCTGCTCAGAGTCTGGAAAACTCCCCTACCCGATGTGCTCAAAAGCGATGTAATGGACCCGATTGGAGCATCGAGCACGTGGCAGTGGCACGGCTACGACAACTCGAACGCAGAGATGGACGGCAGGCGTGTAAAGTCGGTGAGCGGAGGTTCGCGGTGGGGCGGCGGTCTCTGGATCAGCGCCCGGGACGAAGCGCGATTCGGTTGTCTGTTCCTCCGAAAAGGGCGGTGGCGCAACCGGCAGCTCATCTCGGAGTCGTGGGTCAGGGCCGCAACTACTCCCGGCAGGATCGGGCCGGACTACGGCTATCTCTGGTGGCTCAACACAAAGGGAAATCAATGGCCGGGCGCACCCCGGACGAGCTTTGCAGCCGTCGGCCACGGCTCCAATACAATCTGGGTGGACCCAGAGCACGATCTCGTCGTCGTGTGGCGATGGCATCAGGGGAGCGGCGACGAGCTGTTCAAGCGGGTGATTGCGGCGATAAATAAAAGCGAGGGAGCGCGCTAAAACGCGGGGCTGGATTCGCCGGGAACCGGAACGGGCAGCGCATGGGCAAGGAGCAAATCGAATACGGCAGGCTCGACCGTGGCTTTCAAGCTGCGGTCGAGTTTTTTCTGCTTCTTTGCAAGCGCGATGCACTTCTCGCTGGCGCACACGTACGCGCCGCGGCCGTTCGATTTCCCGGTTGGGTCGAAAGCGACCGTGCCGTCCGGCAACCGGACGACACGTAGAAGACCCCGCTTGTCGCCGCTCGTGCGGCAGGCAACGCAAGTTCGGATAGGTGTGTGCTTAGGGCGCATAGTAAATGCTGAGTGCCAAGTAGGGAGCAACCTCCGCGTTGCGCCGTGTCTCTAACCGCGTTGCGCCGTGTCTCTAACCGCGTTGCGCCGTGTCTCTAACCGCGTTGCGCCGGGTTCTTGACGTTCTCAGCGCTCAGCGCTCAGCACGTCAGACGTGCGATTCCTCCGGCTGCGCAGCTTTATCGGAATCGTCGAACGCAAAGTCCGGGAGCTCAATCATCGGGAGACTATCGTCCGCCTCATCCTCCGAAAGCTGCGAGACGGGCATCGCCGGTTCGGCATGTTTAGCAGGCACTATTAGAGCCGCAGGTGCGGGGAGGGCGGGAGTAGTCGCGGCAATCGGCTCTTCCGTCGCCGCGATCCCTTCGCCCGGCATCTCTATCATCGCGTCGTGATCCGGATCGGGCTCGCCGTCCGGAGTCGTAGCCGCGATAAGGGTCGCCTTCGCCACCTGCGCTTCGCTGCGAATGTCGATACGCCAGCCGGTCAGGCGCGCTGCCAGCCGCACGTTTTGGCCGGATTTACCAATGGCGAGCGAGAGCATATTGTCTGGAACGATGACGAACGCGCTCTTGGCTTCTTCATTCACGGTCACCTTTACCGCTTTGGCCGGCGACAGCGCCTCCGCGATAAACTGCCCGTGATCCGCGGACCACCGCACAATGTCAATCTTCTCGTCGTAAAGCTCGTTGACTACCGCCTGGACCCGGCTTCCGCGGTGCCCGACACAGCTCCCAACAGGGTCCACCTTTTCATCGCGCGAGTAGACGGCGATTTTCGAGCGCGCTCCCGGCTCGCGGGCTACGGACTTTATGGAGACCACTCCGTCTGCAATTTCCGGCACTTCCAACTCGAAGAGGCGTCGAATCAGACTCGGGTGGGTGCGAGAGACAATAACCTGCGGCCCTTTCGGGGTACGGCGCACCTCCAGCATATAGAGCTTCAGGCGGTCGTTGAACCGGTAAGGTTCGGTCTCTACCTGCTCCTGCGGAGGTAGCACGGCCTCGATCTTGCCCAAATTTATGAATATGTTCTTATACTCGCGGCGAGAGACGGTCCCCGTTACCACCTCTCCTACTCGCTCGTTATACTCCTCGAAAACCTTCTCGCGCTCGGTCTCCCGAATCTTCTGCACCAACACCTGCTTGGCGGTCTGCGCGTCGATTCGCCCCACAGTTCCGGGCGTAACCTCAATCTCGATGGTCTCGCCCACGACAGCGTCAGGGTCGTGCTTGCGCGCTTCATCCAGCGTAATCTGGTCGGGAGCGGGCTCCTCTTCCTCGGTAACCGTCTTCAGGCAGAAGACCTGGAATGACGCCTTGGTGGAGTTGATACGAACCTTGATCTCCCCCTGGGCAGCGAAGTTTTTCTTATAGGCAGTTACGAGGGCGGACTCAACCGTTTCAAGCAAGGAATCGGCCGAAATGTCCCTCTCCTTGGCAATCGCCTGCAATGCTTCGAGGAAGTCTCCGTTCATAACACCTTTTCTCCCAAACCGCTATAAAATTCCGTTTTATGACTGCGTTATGACTACGACGGCAAGGATTTCAAGCCTATCAGCCGCTATTTGGCGCAGTCCCGATTCAGAAGCGCAACCAGTTTCGCGCTCACCTTACGAAACCGAAGCCGCCCACAGGGGCGGCCGCGCATGTCGCTTCTCGGATACGCGCTAAGCACGCGTATCCTAACTATAACACAAAAGAGCGGGCGTGACCCCACTCTCTGGCATGGCGCGAGAAGACTGTAAACCATTATAACATAGGCCATTTCAAAAGGCAAGCAGGCGGTACCGTTTCACGGCCCTTGCGATCGAGCGAGGAAGCGCTAAGACACTGTTGAAAAAACCAGTGATGAGCCTCCGCCCGGCCCCCAGACTTGGGGGGCCGGGGGGCGAACTGGGGGGCAATCTCCCCCAGAATTGGGGGCCGGGGGGCGAACCGGGGGGCTGACTCCCCCAGAATTGGGGGCCGGGGGGCGGGC
>JBBROJ010000192.1:0-6150 GCA_038229495.1 Chthonomonadales bacterium | reverse complement strand
CGAGGACGTTCGACTAGCCGCCCACTGTTATGCAGAGGCGCGCGCGATGGAGGCAATTGCGTTCCTGCGCAAAGCTGGTTAGGATTCGCGTATCACAGTGGAACTGTTGACGATAGTAGACCACTTGCATAAGCGCTCTTTCGTCCGGCAGGACGATCGGCCGCAGGCCCCCCAGCGAGTGAATTCATTCACTCGCTCGTTAGCCGCAGGCCCAGAGTTCTCGGGCGCGCCACTGGTCCGAGCGCCTGAGACAGCGAGTGAATTCATTCAATGGCTCGCCGGCGCAGTAGAACTGCTGACGGTATTGTAGGGCCGCAAGACATGCCGGGCTACTCTTGGAAGAGAGAGGCCCGGCGTTTTCGATGCGCGGACCGATTCATATCAACTTCTGACGGGAGCAGTACCATAATATGGTATCATTAATTAATGCAACCGAGAGGAGATACCTATGCTCGATACCGCTGACCTGAAGCCGCTCACGCTTCGGCTTCGGCCTGACGTCTACCAGGCGGCCGCCAATCTTGCCCGCAGGCGCAGCCAGAGCCTGAACAGCCTGATACAGGAGAGCCTTGCACTGCGAATCAAAGTAGAAGAGGACCGAGAGCTGTTCGAAGCTGCGGAGCTTCTCGGGCAGTTCCCCGACGAGTGCAACGTGGAATACGCGTTTGCTGCGCAGGCGGAGGCAGCGTTACGTGTCGAGTTCGACAATGGCTGACCCGGAGGAACCGGCCAATCCGCTGACGTTGCGGCGGGGGCAGATATACTGGCTGAACTGGGAACCCGGACGCGGGTCCGAACAGCGGGGCAGGCGGCCAGGCCTCATCATTCAGTGCGACCCCTTCAACCGCAGCCAGCGATACATGAATACGATTGTCGCGGCAATCACCACATCCGCCCATGACGTTCCTGTTCATGTCGCAGTCGAGCCATCGGAAGCGAGTGGCCTGAAGAATCGCTCCTACGTGCTTTGCGAACAGTTGATGACTGTCAGCCTTGAACGCCTGAATGGGCTGATGGGCGAACTGGATGAGGCGACAATGGGCCGGGTGGACAGCGCTCTGAAACGAATACTGGCGCTGCCCTGAATCGGCGAGGGAGAAGAACGATGACACAGGTTACTCTTGACGAGGCTGGAACGCAGCTTGCGCGGCTCTTGCAGGCCGCCCGCGAGGGAGAAGAGATCGTTCTTACACAGGACGACATGCCGGTCGCGCGACTCGTTCCGGTGGATTCCCTCCCGAACGAGACCATCCAGACATTGAAGCCTCACGCGCACCGAGGAAGCGGCAAGGGAATGTTCAGTATGGCTCCCGACTTCGACGAGCCGCTTGAAGACCTAAAAGAGTATAGGGAATGAACCTGCTTCTGGACACGCATGCGTTCTTGTGGTTTATCGATGCTGACCCGCGGCTGGCAGCTACTCCCTTCACATTCATGCATGGTATAATTCGTGTACGCAGAGTTCGAGGTTAGAAACAGGCTTGAGGTCGAGGATTACCAAACCATGCCCGCGCCCACGCAAACTACAAGCCGCGCCGACACTCATTCCCTCAGGGACCTGGTTGTCTGGCAGGACCCCGAGCGATTGAGCGGCGCGCCCTGCTTTACCGGCACACGGGTTCCCATTAAGGCGCTCTTCGACTACCTCGAAGCCGGCGATGGCGTCAACGATTTCCTGGACGCGTTTCCAGGCGTCACCAAAGAACAGACTCTTGGCGCTCTGCGGCTGGGCAAAGAACAGCTCCTGCCGGAGAACGATGGCAGTTGAAGATCCTCCTGGATCACTGTGTGCCGCGTCCGCTTCGAAGCCATTTCGCAGGTCATGTAGTTCATACAGCTTATGAACGCTGGTGGTCTGCATTCAAGAACGGCGCTCTGCTCTCCGCCGCCGAAGCTGATGGTTATGCAGTGCTGGTGACTATCGATCAGAATCTTCCTTATCAGCAGAACTTTGCCGACAGACAAATCGGTGTCCTTATCCTCGATACTGCAAGCAATCGTATGGCCGATCTTGTGCCGTTGATGCCGTTCGCCCTTTCTGCGCTTGACACAATCATGCCGGGGCAAGTTGCGAAAGTCGAACTGCCTGCAATCCCCTGACCTCTCTTAAATGGACAGATGGCATGACGCTGCCGAGTCGGCGGGAACCTTCACCGGCCTCGACCGTATATCCAATGAATACTTCGCCCGGCTCCGCGTCGCGCAAAGCCTCCAGCAATCGATGGCCCTCATAAGCATGGATTCCACATTGGACAGTTACGGCCTACGCCGACTCTGGTAGTTACCGGACAATCTGACGCTCCGCTCGGCCGCAAGCAATGCCGGGCCGCTCAAATTGTAGGCGGCCCCCACCCCCTTCACCCTCATCTGAGATTGACTTTTAGAAGCCCCGCGATTATAATGGCCGGGCAAACAAGCCAGGATTTCGGGTACGGGATTGTTCGCACGGCAGGCTGAACTCTGCCGCTGTCCGGCCTTCGGCCAAGCACCGACCTTCGTCGTCGCAATAACCGTGAGGTCCTAGCGCCCGCGAAGGCGGGAGGATGGCCAATGGCCCGAAAGTCATAGGGTTCAGCCTATGTTTGGTTTCCCGTATTTCCATAAGGACTCCATAACCCGTTGATCATCGAATCGATTCCGGCAACAATGCGCGCGGCTGTCTACCGTGGCGTGGACGACGTGCGAGTCGAGGAGGTGCCGGTGCCCGCAATCGGCCCCGGAGAGGCTTTGGTCAAGATCGCCGCCTGCGGCGTCTGCGGCACAGACCTCAAGAAGATTCACTATGGGCTTCAGTCCGCGCCGCGCATATACGGTCACGAGATGGCCGGCACGATTGCCGCGCTCGGCGAGGGCGCGCAGGGCTGGAAGGTCGGGGACAGGGTGGCCGTCATGCACCACGTTCCCTGCATGAGCTGCTACTACTGCCGAATCAAGGAGTATTCCCGCTGCCCTCTCTACCTCAAGACCGGAACCACCGCAGGTTTCGAGCCTGCCGGCGGAGGCTATGCCGACTACATCCGCGTGATGGAGTTCGTGGTTCAGCGCGGCATGGAGCGGATACCGGACGACGCTGGCTGGGAAGAGGCCACGTTTGTCGAGCCAGTGAACACAGTTTTGAAGGGCGTTTTGAAGGTGGGCGCGGGGCCGGAAAAGACAGCGCTGGTCATCGGACAGGGGCAGATCGGGCTGCTGTTCACGCAGATATTGAAGCTGCAAGGCACGACCGTATACGCGACCGACCCGCTGGAGTTCCGGCGCGAGCAGTCCGTCAGGTTCGGCGCGGCGGATGTCTTCGACCCGGCGGGCATCGATCTGAAGAGCGAGATGAAGGCCAGAACTAACGGGCGCGGCGCCGACATCGCGGTCATCGCGGTCGCGCACACCGCAGTGGTCGGGCAGGCTTTTGATGCCGTGAGAGACGGGGGAAAGGTTCTCCTATTTGCGCAGACTCGTCTCAATGACATGCTGGCAGTGGACGCGGGTGCAATCTGCATGCTTGAAAAAGACCTCGTCGGCAGCTATAGCTCCGACATAGGCTTACAGCGACGAAGCGCAGAACTGATATTCTCCCGCGCAATCAACGTGAGCGATCTCGTGACCCACCGTTTTCCACTCGAGCATATCCGTGCCGCTATCGACGTGGCATCCATGAAACCGGCAGCCTCCGGGCTTCGCGAAAACTCCCTCAAGGTTATGGTGAATCTGTGAGCAGCAACAGAGTTGGCAACGAGCGGGGGCAGATGTCGGCGGCTGTTTTGTACGGCAAAGAGGACGTTCGCGTCCACGACATGCCGATTCCGGGCGTGGGACCGGGAGAGGTCCGTGTAAAGGTCGGTGCGGCGCTGACGTGCGGGACGGACTTGAAGGTCTTCAGGCGCGGCTACCACGCCAAAATGATCGTTCCCCCCGCCGTGTTCGGGCATGAATATGCCGGCGAGATCGACGCGGTAGGCGAAGGCGTCACGGATTGGCATCCGGGAATGCGGGTCGTGGCGGCAAACTCCGCGGCGTGCGGCGAGTGCTTCTACTGTTTGCGCCTGCGGCCCGAGTTGTGCGAGGACCTGCTCTTTGTGAATGGCGCGTACGCGGAGTATATCACTCTGCCGGAGCGGCTTGTGCGCGTGAATCTGCTCCCCATACCGGACCACGTTTCGTTCGAGGAGGCCGCGCTCGTGGAGCCGCTGGCCTGCGTGGTGCGCGGAATGGAGGAGACGGGGATTCAGCCGGGCGATACGGTTGCGGTCCTGGGCGTCGGGCAGATCGGTCTGATGTTCGTGCGGCTCTGCAAGCTGGCCGGCGCGAAGGTAATTGCAATTGGCCGGCGCCCCGCTCGGTTGGAGGTCGCCCTGGAGATGGGCGCGGATGTACTGCTGAGATCGGATTGCGAGGAGGACATCGTTGGCGCGGTTCGAAAGCACACCGAGGGAGGACGAGGACCGGACAAGGTTATCGAGTGCGTGGGGCTTCCGGAGACGTGGGAGCTGGCGATTCAGATGGGCCGCAAAGCCTCTACCATCAATCTCTTCGGCGGCTGCCCCAAGGACACCATCGCGCGCGTCGATACCGGCCGGATTCACTACGACGAGTTGACTCTCAAGGGGACGTTCCATCACACTCCACAGGCGGTCCGCACGGCGTTGAGGCTGATAGCGAACGGCGATGTATCCCCGCAGACATTGATTCAGGGCCGCGCCCTGCTGGCCGATCTGCCTGCCGTGCTGAAGGACCTCTGCAACAGCAGCACGGCGGTCAAGATGGCTATCGACACGCGCCGGCAGCCTTGAAGGTTGAGCCGCGTATGCCGATGAATTGCCTTCGCGTCAAGGTCTGTTGCATTGCGAGCGTGGAAGAGGCCAGGCTGGCGATTCGCTGCGGCGCGTCCGCTCTGGGCCTCGTGTCGGCAATGCCAAGCGGCCCCGGAATAATCGACGAGGAGACCATCGCGGAGATTGTGCGGCAGGTACCACCCGGCGTCGCGACCTTCCTGCTGACCTGCGCGAGAGATTCCGCGACCCTCATTTCGCAGCAGCGCCGGACCGGCGCGAACACGCTCCAGCTCTGCGACAGCGTGCCCGCAACCTGCTATTCCGAGCTTCGATCCGCTCTCACCGGAATCAAGATTGTGCAGGTGATTCACGTGAGAGGCGTCGAATCCATTGCGGACGCCGTAGACGCTGCTCCTCACGTCGATGCGCTCCTGCTCGATTCGGGGAATCCGGTTCTGCCGGTGAAAGAGCTTGGCGGCACCGGTCGAGTTCACGACTGGTCCTTAAGCCGCCGGATTCGCGTTGCCGTGAATATTCCGGTCTACCTTGCGGGCGGCTTGAACGCGGACAACGCCGCCGAAGCCATCCGCGCGGTCGCTCCCTTCGCCTTGGACGTCTGCTCCGGCATACGAACGGACGGCCATCTCGACAAATCGAAGCTGACAGCGTTTATGGATTCCGTCGGCTCCGCGCGATTTTGAAGCCTGGAAACGACAACTCTACCTACAAATAAAAGGAGCGAGGATATGGCGGGAGCTAATGCGGGTAACGCAGGTACGCGAGAGAATCCGTGGCTGTTGAAGACTCCGAGCGGAGGTTCGGAGTTTCAGGCATACCGAGACGAATCGCTCGTTCCGCCCGCCCTCGTGATACAGGTCGGCAAGACGGAGCTTCGCTACCATCTGCGCTGCCTGGACGACCTGCACGCAATGCTCAAGGCTCGCGGCGACTGGATGCCGCTGGGCAGCGCGGACGAGCAGAAGCCCGCCGCCGAGGGAACTGTTGAAGCGTGGGGCCGGGCCGCCGGCAATCCGGTAGGCGGCTGGTATGGTCTGAAGAAGGGTCTTCGCGGCCGCTTCGGAATGTACGTGCCGCCGGTGATGGAGGCGTTGAACCTGGCGGAAGTCGAGCACAATCCGAAGAACAACCGGATACGAGCTTTGTAGCCTCGCAAAAGTAAATCGTTTCGGCAATGCAAGACTATGCCGTCCCGGTGTCGAACACACATGGCGGGGTGCTCGCTCACCAGATTTCCCTATTTTGCGCGCCATTTGGTATCATTTGTGTATACAGTTCTATCCGTACGGTTATACTCCCAGACCCTTTACCAAGTTAAAAGCGGTATAAAAACCCCTCACCCCCGGCCCCTCTCCCCTTCGTAAGG
>JBBROJ010000191.1:0-6313 GCA_038229495.1 Chthonomonadales bacterium | reverse complement strand
CGGGCTAATGTTTGGATACGACCCTTCACCGGATGGCCTCGCGGCGTCCGGCTGTCTTCTCCTACGGGAGCGCAACTTGTGCACAGGTTCTCCCGGCGGGATTTGAACCCGCTAGCAACGTGCGCTGCGAGGCGCACCTAAACGTCCTGCCGGACGAAAACCGCTTATGCAAGAGGTCTACTCTACAGGGATGATGTGGGGCATTTCGGGAATGAAGCTGTTACATTTTTTGCATACCTTGGCAGAGACAAGATTCAGGCCCCCGCAGGTGGGACATTGAAGATTCCGCAGTGCGGAAAGGCTGCCTGTATCGGGCGGGCGCGAACCCACCAGAGCGAACCCTTCGTCCGCGGTATGGTCGCGAAACTTGATCTTCTCCTGAAGCTGCTTTTCTAGCGCAAGCGCGCCCGTGTGCGCCGGCGAAAGGTAGAGCGTCGCTATCACCTCCTCCACCGCCTCATCTAAATCATTCAGGTTGAACAGGAAGAGAGCGAAGTTGAAGTGCGCCGAAACGCGCTGCGGGTCGCGCCGGGTCGCCTGAATGAACGCTTGCCGGGCGGCGGTGGGATTGTCGGCGAACGTCTGCGCGATACCCATCAACTCGTAGGCTTCAACGTGGTTTGGCTCGGCATCGACTACTGCCTGGAGGGCCGGTACAGCCACCCAATGGTGCTTGCGCTGGAGAGCGGCGCGCGCGGTTTGAATATGGGAATGAATCGCGGGATCGAGTAGCATGCGTGTGATCTCCCATGGATAATACCTACAGCTCGTTTGGCTGCTAATAAGGATGGCATATAGTATTGTTTACGGGTGAAGTCTATCATAACAGGGGATGAGTCGGCAAGGGGATCGGTTTTATCTTTTTACGGGTTTTTGATGGTTGCGGGTCTTTGAAAGCCTGCGGCGAGGTGTTTGCGTGCCAGTCAGAAATGGCCGCCGGAGGTTGCGCCGGATGAGGATTCGGCGTACGCTTCGAGCACTCGCGAGATGATGCTGGTCGTGGATCGGCCCTCTACAAGCGGCAGGAGGATGACTTCGCCCCCGTTGCGGCGCACGACATTAGCTTCGGGAAGGTCCTCAACGCGGTAGTCGCCGCCTTTAGCATGAATGCGGGGCTTGACGATCTCGAGAAGGCTGTCCGGGCGAGATTCGTCGAATAGGCAGATATAATCGATGGATTCGAGATGCGCGAGCATCTCCGCTCTCTCGGCTTCTGGAACGAGCGGACGGCCTGGCCCCTTCAAACCGCGCACGGAGAAATCGCTGTTCAGCCCGACAACGAGCAGGTCGCCGAGAGCGCGGGCCTGAGCTAGATAGCGCGCATGGCCGACGTGCAGGATGTCGAAACAGCCGTTGGTAAAGACGATGCGCTCGCCGCTCTCACGATGCCGGTTGAGCGTCGTCTCAAGCTCCTCACGGGACAAAATCTTGTTGGTCATATCGCTTGTCTCTTCGTCAGGAGACAGGGGAGTCTGGGCAGGCGCTCATACGTTCGCCCGGTCAAGCCCCCTCCTTACCAAGGAGGGGGTTGGGGGAGGTTCCCATACGCGCTCCTACAAATCCGCGCCGAGCGTTGGCCCGTAGTATCGCGCTATGTAAGTCTTGTAGTCGTCCGATTCGGTAATGGGCCGCCACCACGATTCGTTCTCGACGTACCAGCGCACGGTCTCCTCCAACGCCTGGTCGAAATCCCGCTCCGGCCGCCAGCCAAGCCCGTGCAGCTTTTCGCTGTTGAGGGCATAGCGCTTGTCGTGGGCCTCGCCACGGGGATCCTCGATGTGCTTGATCAATGATTCGGGCCTATCGAGCAATGCGAGGACTTTTTTTGTTACTTCGATGTTGGTCCGCTCGTTGCCGCCGCCCACGTTGTATGCCTCCCCCAGCTTGCCCGCTTCCAAAACGGTGCCGATTCCGGAGCAGTGGTCTCGAACGAATATCCAGTCACGGACCTGGTTGCCCTCGCCGTATACGGGAAGCTTCTTGTGCTGAAGCGCCCGCGTAATGAAGAAGGGGAGAATTTTCTCCGGAAATTGATAGGGTCCGTACGTGTTGGAGCCGCGCGTGACGACCGCCGGAGCCCCATACGCAATGCGGTGAGCGCGCACCTGCATCTCGCCGCCTGCTTTACCCGCGGAGTACGGCTGGCGCGGTTCCAGCGGGTCCGTCTCGTTGAACGCGCCGCTGCCGATCTCCCCATAGACTTCGTCGGTGGAGACATGGAGAAACCGTTCCGCGCCCCACCGCTTGACCGCCTCCAGCAGCACGCTCACTCCGGTTACGTTCGTGGCTATCAGCCCGGTAGGGTCCAGCATGGAACGGTCGTTATGCGATTCAGCCGCGAAGTTGAGCGCGTGCGTAATCTTCTCGACGCGAAAAATTCCGTTTACAACGGTCGGATCCTCGATTCGGCCGCAGTAGAACCGAAAGAGGCGGTTATCCCACACCGGGGCGAGGTTGTCCGGGTTGCCGGCATAGGTGAGTGCATCCAGGACGACGACCCTATCGTCGGGCTTCGTGGCGAGCCAGTAGTGGACGAAGTTCGCCCCGATAAATCCGGCCCCGCCGGTCACGAGCAGCGTGCGGCTCAAAGCTTGAACTCCGAATCGATATCTTCGTGCCGAATCTCGTCCACCGGCTCCTTTTTGCCCCAGCCCGCGTAGAGCCTGTCTGGGAAGTTCAGGACGAACGCGTCCGCGACGCCAATGTTCTCATACGCATGCACGACGCCCGGCGGCACTGTGACGAACATCGGGTTGGATTCACCCACCTCGAAGACCTCTTTGCGCTGTCCTTTGCCGGGCCGGTTCTCCCACAGCGTAAGGCGAAACGTGCCGGACAGAAACGCGAATCCGTCCGTCTGGTCCCGGTGTTCATGCGGACCGCGCCCCACGCCCTGATGCGTTACGGAGAGGTAACCCATCGCGGGCTCAAATCCTTTCGGCAGCTCGTCGTCGCGATACAGCTCCGTGAGCCAGCCGCGATCGTCTTTGTATTTTTTCAAGGGCGTTATGACGACCCCTTCCAACTCTGTCATGCTGCCTCCCAACGAGTGAATCCCCGTAAATTGTGTATCTCTGTATCTATGTATATCTGGATAACTGTGGACGCCGGTTTCTGGGCCGCTATGTTCTCCGCAGCCTGCGTTGAACCATCTCGCCCAGCTTATGCTGCTCTTCGGGAGCGAGAATGCGCATATACCACCCCAGGGCGGAGAATAGGAGGAACCCGGCGGCGCCCGGTACGAAAACCTGAAACGCGCTTGCCAGCGTGCCATTGCCCAAGCCGGCGTTTTGTAGGAACACGAGGAGGGCGCGCATCGCCACGCCCATTATAGCAGACGCCACGACGCCTCGTAGCGTTCTTCCGAGCGATTCCGTGTTGAACGGGTTTACGCGGAGAATCACAAACGCACAGATGGTGCTGGCGGTTTCCGCCGCGAGAATTGCCATAGACGCGCCCAGAGCTCCATTATGATAGGCACGAAGCGACCACGGAATAAGCAGGATGCAACCGCCCACGTTGATGGCTACGGAACCCAGCATAAAGTAGGTCCAGACGCGTGCCTGGTTCTGCGCCACGAGAAATTGGTACATCGTGGTGACGAAGTACAGCGGGATGAGCGTGACGGCGGCGACCATTAGAACAGGCGGGAGGTTTGTAAATTTAACGGTGCCATAGAGGAGGCGGCAGATGGGGCCCGCGAGCAGAAAGAGGCTCGTGGCCAGTGGAAAGCTCAGGGTCATCAGCAGCGACATGAAACGCGCCTTGATTCTCTGCAAGCGCTCCGGATTGGTGTCCGCCATCCGGGATATGGAGGGCAGCATCGCCGCTGCCAGCGCCGTGGGTACAAACATGAAGGTGCCCGTCAGCTTGCCGGCCTGGGACATAACCCCCACGCTTTCGTCTCCCGCAAACCGCTTCAGCAGCAGAACGGTCGCCGCGCCGTAAAGCACCTGGATATAGTTGTTTACGAAAAATCCCATCCCGCCGCGAATGATCTTTCCCCACAACGGCAGGTCGATGACGGGGCGAATTCTCACGCGCCGCCGAACCCAGCGCAACTGAACATAGGCGCCGGCCGCCGTGCCAATCAGCAAGGAGTAGACCGCCCCGATCGCCCCGAAGTGAAGCGGCAGTGGCAGCATGAGCAGGGTTACCACCGGCGCAACCAGATCGGCCGCCCCAACCGAACGCGCGTCCTCGAAGCCGCTGAGCGCGGAACGAGTTGGCCCGATGATTGCCATCCCCGCCCACATGGCAGGAATCATAAGCAGCGCGAGCTTCCATGTTGCATGGTCCCCGCCATATAGCGCCATCGCGGCCATGGCCAGGATTGCGGCAGGAATCAGCAGCGCGGTCCGCAGTCCAATCATGGCGCGCAGAAGGTGTTCCGCCTGGCGCGGGTCCCGGCCAATCTCCTTGACGAGATAAGTGTCGATGCCGAATAGAAGGAAGGCAGCGGGTATGGAGATTGCCGTGGAGGCTATGCTGAGCTGCCCGATTCCCTTTTCGCCCAGCGCGCGGGGAATGATGGAGAGGGTTACAAAGGTGACCAGCCAGCTAAGCAGCTGCGACACCATGTATATCGATGCGTTTTTGTGGACCCGGCTCCCCGCATGCGGCGGCGAAGCGTCGGCAGACGCCGCCGGCTGAATTTCTGTTGCCATGAAATACTTTCGGTTTCGCCGACATCTTTCTGGAATTTATTGGCCGAGCGAAGCCTGCAAGACAGTTACTACGGCCCCCTCCCGAAACGGGAGGGGGAGCAAAACTGGGTGCGAGTTGAAAAACAGCCCCCAACCCCCAATCCTGGGGGAGTCTATGCCCGCCTGGCCTCTCTGTCTCCCCCAGGATTGGGGGTTGGGGGGCCGAGCGCAGGCACGTCACCGGCTTTTTCAACACTTTCTGAGGGCGAGTGCGATTCACCAGGGTTACAGGCGATTCGATAACTGTTTCGTGTCACCTGAGCCGGCTCACGCATAGCGGGCGCGCAGGTATCGCGCATAGCCGACTCCGGCGCGGGCAAGCTCCCTGCCCGCCTCCTCCACTCTTCCGCGCAGGAGGCTTGCCGCGGCGAAGCTCAGCTTGACCAGGCTATCGTATCTGCACCCCTGGGCCGCTACCCGCCGCGTCTCCGGCGGAAACTCCCGTGAGCGCATATGCTTGCGTCTCACGGCGAGAGTCGCGAGCGCCATTCGCCTGGTTTGGCTGGAAGCGTTGGCGCTGTGAGACCGCCATGCAATGACCACTCTATCCACGACGGCGATATCTCCCCGTTGGGCAAGCCGGAGCCACATGTCGTAGTCTTCCGCGGGGATGACCTTCGTATCGAACAGCCCCGCCGCGTCGAGCGCGCTGCGCCGAATTAGAACCTGGCCGGGAGTGATAATATAGTTCCAGAATGCCAGGACGGCAAAGGTTATCGGCGCGCCATCAGGCCAATCCACCAACCGGCCATTCTTGACACCGCGCCTGCTGCGTTGGTGCGCCTCGAGCTGCCCGATTCGGGTGGGGCGGCCCTGCTGGTCCATGCACGTGGTCAGGCCGGAAACGGCCGTAGCGCCGGGCGCCGATTCCAGCGCCGTCCTAAGGACCTCCAGCGCGTCCGGCTGCCACACGTCGTCCGAATCGATAAATGCCACATAGGGCGCGTCCGCGCTGATTGCGCTTATGCCCGTATTGCGCGCGGCGGCGACTCCGCCATTCGTCCGGCTCAATACGCGGATTCGCGCGTCGGCGGCTGCAAACTCCTGCGCAATGGCGGCGGTGTCGTCCGTGGAGCCGTCATTGACAACGACAAGCTCCCAATCGGTCATTGTCTGCGCCTGTACGCTTCGAAGCGTCTCTGCGAGATAGGCCGCTGCGTTGTAGGCCGGAGTGATGATGGAGACTTTCAAGTGGGGAGACCTTTCATAATTTGTACGAAATCGCTTGCCGCATGTCGAAGCTGCTTGGCCGCCTGAACGAGCTTACCCTGGGCAAGATATTGAGCTGCCCACCGCAGGCGAAGTTGCATAACGTCTCGTTTCGCAAATCGATAACCAAGATGTACCAATCGACGCTGCTCCGGGTCGAGCTGCGGCCAGCGGGCAAATTTGCGGCGCATCGCAAGGTCGGCCTGCTCCAGCTTGCCGCCATCGTTGGAGACGTTGCTGCCATGCAGCCTGTAGTTGAGCACTACGCGGTCTACCCAGGCAAGGCTGCCAAGAATCGTAAGCCTAACCCACATATCCCAGTCATCGACGGGAGCAGTCTGAGCGTCGAACGGACCCGCTTTCTCCAGCGCCCAGCGCCGCTTAATGCCCTGGCCGGG
>JBBROJ010000190.1:0-6532 GCA_038229495.1 Chthonomonadales bacterium | reverse complement strand
GGGAGCACGGGGAACGTCAAAAGCTCTTCAGCGGTTATTCGTGTTCAACTGTGTTCATTCGTGGTTAAATATCCTCGCCTCTCTCTGCGTTCTCTGCGTTCTCCGCGGTAAATTTTCCTCGCCTTTCTCTGCGTTCTCCGCGGTAAATTCTCCTCCTAAAATCGCCCGCTTTTGCACAAATACCCCTTCTCCTTACATATTACACATAGCAGGATATCCAATACACAATCGCTAAATTATAGCCATAAATCCGCCTCAAAATTGCAAGGAAGCATGTATGCCGAGGAGAGATAAACACGGGGACGTCGAGCAGGCGGCCAGGCTCAGGGGCCGGCTTGCTCAGTGGCAAACCTATGTCGGGGATACGGACGCGGCGAAAGACCCGGCTGCAAATGCGAACCATGGATTCGTGGCGCAGTTAAATACTGAGGGAAATTCCGAAACCGTCATCGTAGCTGCGAGGAGCGCATCGAGGAATGGCGATGCTCGGGCCACGCCAGGCCGGCTGTATGAGCCAACGGATGGCCAGGGCGGCGGCAACGGTATGAGCGGCGCGGCAGAGGAATCAGTCGTGGTTCCCGCTTCATATCTCGCGGATCTGCGGGCCGCCGTAGACACCGAGCGAGACCATGCCCGCCATCTCGCCGGCACCGTGGCGCGCGCCCAAACCCTTCACGCGATGACGCTTCAGCGCCGCGCGGCCCCTAATAGTGAAGAAGCGCTGGACGGAGGGACCGTCGGCGTTCACGTGCACGAGATGGAGTTTTCATACGCGAATCGGGAGCCCCATCGCAGGCGCATCTACACCCATGAAACCAGCTCCGGGAGCCGACCCCTGCGGCTTGCGGCGCAGATAGCGTGCGCCCTGCTCTTCTCCGCCGTCGGATTCGGGCTGGTTCTCTTCTTCCTGCTCGGACACTGAGGAGGAAGACGGAAGTCGGAAGTCGGAAGTCGGAAGATCGCTGGCCGCATACTAGTCCTCTTGCACAAATATCCGTTTCGTCCGGCAGGACGATTGGCCGCAGGCCCTCCAGCGACTGAATTCATTCACTCGTCCTCCGTCCGCACGTACATCGCGTTTACCTCGCTCGCCCTCCGCACATCTCGATTATCGTCCGTCCGCACATCGCGTTTACTTCACTCGCCCTCCGTCCGGGCGTATAATGCGCAAATCAAATTCTGCCCTCCGTACATCGCGTTTACCGCGCACTATACGCCCGACCCAACTGAAACCTGGGTTAATTGTTCTTGACGTTCTCCGCGTTCTCTAGCGAAGCGGGCGGTTAATTCTCCCCAAACCTATCCCCGTAAACCTGAAAAATCATCCTCTTGTGCGTTCCAGCAGCCGCTCTTCATCGACTCTTTGCTGGTCAAACGTGGCGCACAGGGTCCCTGTTATCGGCTCTGCCGATGCGACAATAACCTGCGTTTTAATCACTCCCGGTATTCCCATAAGCCGGACCGCGGTTTCGTGGGCCACATCCTGAAGGCTCGGATTCTCTCCGGACGCGTCCAGGCATCCCTGCCAGATGCTCTCCGGCGTGGCCCCATTCTCTTCCTTGACGTCCAGCCAAAACTGCATAATCGTAACTAGTCTCAATACCGCCTCCTGGGCCTGGACACAATATTTCGGCATCCAGTGTTGCACTTTGCGCCGCTCGGCGACCTTTCCTCGCTCCGGCAAGAAAGCTCTCATCCGACGCGCACGTCGACGTCCGTGTAGACACTCGCTATATACCGGGAAAGCCGCCAGTGTGCAGGAGCTCCCTGCCGTCAGCCGGCATAGCATTTCGGCGGCGCTGCCAAAGCCGCGGTGTCCCGCGCTTAAGGCGCGCTGGGAATCAGCAATTGTTTTTATGCCTAAACCACAATTTTCCAAATTTCGCCATATTGGCACGCATTATGCAATCACTAACTTCAAGTAATATCACGATGACAAAAATTTTGTTCCCATCTATATGCACGGCGCGCGGCAGTCGTGCATATAGATAAAGAGCAGGCAGTTAAATTTGCCTGCCACCCTGTTCGTTATCCTATTTTCTGAATTTTATCTTGACCCGGGTACTCCCAATCCAAGGCTCACCCAGGAGAATTCATGACACGCACACGAGTATTCCGAATATCCATGCTGCCATTCATGCTCGCGCTCACCCTCGTTAGCGTGATTGCGGCGCACGGCCAAAGCGGCACCTCCTTTAAGGTATCGGGAGCGGGGCTTGGCTTTCGATTCTTGTATAGCGCAACCGGCGCGGCAGGCACATTCGCCAATATGGCTACGGATGGCCAGAATTTTGACGTGAGTACATGGATGAACGGGAATGGGCATGGCTATTATCAAATCGGATTCAATACAAACGCGCCACCGGCCTGGCTCATGATCAAGGACGCTGGCAGCAACCTCGGCTCCTACGGACAAGTAATCAGGATAGAGGAAATAGGCGCTGTCTACCTTTATGATTCGAACCAATTCACTGTCGCCGGACCGGTTTCAGGTGGCGCCAAACTGTTCAATGCATTGGATCAAAACATTACCGGCTCATTGCCGGCGTGGCAGCCCCAATCTCTGTATACCGACAAAACCTATTTTGGCTATAGGGATGAGACGCCAACCGGCCGAGGTGGGCTGTTTGCCGGCACCGCGGACTTCCTGGGGCCAACCGCCCATTACGGCGAGTTCAATTTCACCAGCTGGACGCAAAAGCCCAACACACATGCGTATCTCGGCTTAGACGTTCTGGCAAGCTATGGAAATGGCGTGACAAAGACCGGACGCGTCTATATAGACGGCTGGAGCCATCTCATCCCCGAGCCGGCCTTCTACCAGATGGGCACCCTGCTAATGCTCGGTGGCATCATGTCGATGATGAGCCTCCGAAAGGCTCGCCACAAAGCGTTTGCCTGAACCGCTTCGAAAAGACCTGGGAAAAGGGTCCGCTTGCAATGCAAGCGGACCCTTCTTCTGTTTGCCCCGATAGATATCCGGCGCCCGAAAAGCGCGGTCCCGCCTATCGACGGCGCTGCACAAAGTGCGTCGCTCCAGCACTTTCTACTTGACAGCGGTTGCGCAGCCGGTAGCGCGATATGCCGCAATGGGAGGAAACACGCCTTGGCGATTGCAGAAATTAGAGATGTCCCTGCCTCCCCGCATTCTGCGTCAAGAACTAATGAAAGCGCTACGGCAAGCCATTCAGAAGTGCGGCAGACGCTGCTGCGCAGATTCTCCGTTGAGACGCCGCCATTCGCTCCTTCAATCTTAGCGAATCCGTCTCATACCCCTTCGACTGTCTCTCAACACTGCACAATCTACATCAAAACGATCCCTTTTGCCCGGGCCAAGCGCGCACTGGATGTAATATTTGCCCTGATTGGTCTAATCGCCGGCGGGCCATTTATTCTCTTTCTTGCGCTAATGGTCAGATTAACGTCACGGGGGCCCGCCATCTTCAAACAGAAAAGAGTTGGAATCGGTGGCCGCGCCTTTAACTGCTACAAGCTTCGCTCCATGTGCGTCGATGCCGAATGCCACAAGGACCAGCTATGCCATCTGAATGAGGTGTCCGGGCCCGTATTCAAGATTAAGAACGACCCGCGAATTACCCCCATCGGCAGGTGGCTGCGCAAATTCAGCCTCGACGAATTGCCGCAGCTCTACAACGTGCTCCGCGGCGAAATGAGCATCGTTGGCCCCCGCCCTCCCGTACCTTCAGAGGTGGAAGAATATACAGACCGGCAACTGGGTCGCCTGGCCGTGAAGCCGGGCCTGACCTGTCTCTGGCAGGTCGGCGGTCGCAGCGGTATCGCCTTTGAGCGCTGGGTTGAGCTGGATCTCATGTACATCGATACTATGTCATTCTGGGGGGATGTAAGAATCATAGCCAGGACCATTCCCGCCGTTATCTTGGCCCGCGGCGCCCATTAGTGCACAACTTCGGCAGTTCGCGCATCTAGATTCAGGCAACCGCATACATGACCGACTTGCGGCCCGCTATGCTCCTTACTCGAAATTGCCCTTTCGTACGACGATTGGCAGCAGGCCGTCCAGCCACAATTCGTGCCGCTTCTGCGCCTCGCAAAGGGTCGGAGCAGCAGCTTACGTTTGTAGTCACAGTTTGGTAATAAGGTTTAACGCTTAATGGAATCTCTCTATCTCGGCGACGGCCCATCGCAAGTCGCGTCTCACGTTTCGATTCAAGATGTGCTGGCCATCCTGTGGCGCAGGCTCTGGGTCATAGCATTGATACTTGCCACATCGCTCGGAACCGCGGCCTACGTTACAAAATATGCGCCCAAGCGCTGGAAATCAACCGCGCAGCTTCTTCTCATCCAACGCGCCGCGCCAATCGTGACAGGCACGTTCCAGGGGCCGGTTCAGGGACCGATGGTCGACTCCGTCGACACCCAGGTCGCTATGCTTCAAAGCTACGCAATGGCGCGCCGCACCATCGATTGGATGAAGAACGACGCGCTTTCCAAAGGGCAGTCGCCGGAGCCAATCGATACCAGCGCCGAGCAGCTTCAAAAATCGCTGACAGTCTCCTCCCCCAAAGAGACCAACCTCATTGATGTTTCGGTCGAGGCGGATAGCAGGCTGAGGGGAATTGAACTGGTCGATGCAATCAGCAAGGCGTTCGTGCAGTGGAAGAAGGAGGTCTCTCAGCAAAACTTCCTCGAAACCCAGAGCAGCCTGGAAGAGCGACTCAAGCGCGCAGCCAAACAGCTCGCGGACGCAGAGCGCAAAGAGTTGGATTTTAAGCGGAGCCGCCACATGGTGGACATACCCGCACAGCAGGCCGAGCTGCTAGGCAGGGCGCAAAAAAGCGAGACGGAAGTTGACGAGCTAAGACAAGCAATCGCGACACACGAGACCCATCTTCAAACCCTGAAACGCAACCTGAACAACGCAAACGCCACCATCGCTCAGCTCGGAGCAAGCGGGCGCAACGATTCTGTGGTCAATGCGTTGGCCGTTGAGCTAAACGACCTGGAAACGAAGCGCAATGAGCTCAAGCAGCGATTCAGTGACCGTCACCCCGACATCGTGGCGCTCGACACCAAGATAAAAGATACACGTGACCGGCTGACAAAAGTCGCCCGCACGGCCGTTGATGACAAGCGCCCGACGCTTGCGTCCCAGGCTTATCAAGAAGAAGAGCTCAAGAACGCCAAGCTCGATCTTCAGCTTCAGCAAGCAAAGCTTGCCACGGCGGTCAGGACGCGCGACCAGGCAAAGAATCTTATCGCGGGCATTCCGCTCGTCAGCAGCAATTACGCCCGGCTTTTCCAGGAGACAGCGACGGCTCGCGGGCTGTACAGCTCGCTGCAGTCCGCGCTCAACGTGGTGCGCGTCAATCGCGATATGGCGAGCGGCAACGTGCAGGTTGCTCAGTTTGGCTACGCTCCGGAAAAAGCATTCCTGCCCAACCACCTCAAGGATATGCTGCTCGGCGCGGGAGTTGGGATCCTTCTCGCCTTTTCCGCGGTGATGCTGCTGGAGCAGTCGGACCGGCGTTTACGCACGGTCGAAGGTATTCGGAGAATCGTTCCCGGCCCCATTGTCGGAGCCCTGCCCAGGATGACGCGCGGGCAGGTTGCCGGCTTGATTCAGGGCCAGGCAAATACACCGCTGGACGAAGCCTACAGCTTGGCCAGAGCCAACCTCTCGCTTGCTTTGAGAGGCTCCGGGCAGGACGATCTTTCGCAGCATCAGGTCATCCTCATAACCAGCACGATACCCGGTGAAGGCAAGTCCACCACCGCCGCCAACCTGGCGCGGTCAATGGCCCGCTCCGGCAAGACGGTTGTACTTGTGGATGCGGACATGAGGCGGCCCACGCAGAATCTTCAATTTGGCACGGACGAGCCGCATGGCCTCGCGGAAGTCCTGGCGGGTCAGATGACCCTGGACGAAACGCTGGTCGCTTCCGATACGGAAAATCTGCTGCTTCTGCACAGCGGCGCGCCTTCGCGCAACCCAACGGAACTTATCTCGGCGATGCGAATGACCGAGATGCTTCGCGACCTGCGTCAAGAGGCGGACATCATCATTGTGGATACGCCTGCCTGTACGGTCGTGGCCGACGCGCTGCTGCTCGCGCCGCATGCGGACTGCATCCTGCATGTGATCGGCGTGGGTAATGTGGACGAGCGACTGGTACGCGATACGATCGAGGATTTGAGCGCCGCGGACCCCAAGGCAATGGCCTTCTTCCTCAACCGGGTCGGCAAAGGCCGGACGCATTATGGGTACTACAGTTATGCGGGATCCGCCTCGAACAGCAGCGGACGGGGAAATAGGTCGAACAGAACGCCGCGTGCCGGGTCGGACGCGCCACGCCTTAGCTAGGCGTTCACAACCGAGGTGGAGGCAGCCGCCACGGTTATGAGCCAGTAGGTGTTGAATCTCATGACATTATGAACGGGGGTTGAAGAAGAGGAGTGCATACGGTAGTCTTCTTGGTGTCCACCAAGACAAAAAGGAGACCACCGCATGCGCGTCCATTCTAACGCAACCACCAACCAAAAGCAACGCCTC
>JBBROJ010000189.1:0-6571 GCA_038229495.1 Chthonomonadales bacterium | reverse complement strand
GGATGGGAGACACCTACCTGGGCGAACGTTCATACCTGCGCCCAGTAAGCCCCCTCCTTACCAAGGAGGGGGTTGGTGGAGGTTTCTATACAATCTCTTATCGCGGCTGAAAAGCCGCCCGTAACGGAGCGATTCATGTCGCAGTCAGGCGAGAGCATAGCCACGCTTCTCTTCGCAGACGTTGTGAAGAGCACGCAGGGACACCAGACCCTGGGTGAGCCGTATGGCCTCGCCATTGCACATATGCATCGAACTTCGCGCGACGCTGGAGAGGCGCATGGCAGCGACCTGCATAAGCAAACCGGAGACGGATTCATGATCTCGTTCGCGAATCCGATGTCCGCTGTGTTGTGCGCGCGAGATATCCAGGCCCTTTTGCTCACCGATTCCTGGCCGCCGGAACTTCCCCGCTTGAGTGTCCGCATGGGGCTGCATACGGACGAGAAGCGGATTGTCGACGGGGAGCTGACCTGGCCGTTGAGCTGGCGAGCCAATCGTATCATGGACGCCGCGAACGGCGCGCAGATTCTTATTTCGGAGGCGACGCATGCGCTGGTGAAGCACGCCATCACCGTGGAGCACGGCCTGTCGTGCAGATCGCTCGGCTCCTTTCGCCTCAAGGACCTCCTGGTTCCGGAACCATTATTCCGGCTCGACGTAACGGGGCTGCGATTGTCGAAAGCGGCTCCTCGCGCGCTGCCGGACGGCTTTCACAACTTCCCGGTCGAGGAGCGGCACTTCATTGGTCGCGAGGCCGAGGTGGCGCATGTCCTTCGCCTGTTTCGCGACAATCACGCGCAGTTGGTCACAATCTCAGGAATCGGGGGACTGGGAAAGACCCGGCTGGCGAAGCACAGCGCAGCGCAGATGGTCGAAGACTTCCCAGACGGCGTATGGCTGGTGGAGATGGAGGCGCTTTCGCAGCGAGATGAGATCGTTCCGGCCATTTGCAGCGTAATCTCGGTCGATACGGCTCACGAGACTCCGCTGGAAGGCTTGAAAGGCTTCCTGGTGGACAGGAAACTGCTTCTCGTCCTGGACTGTTTCGAGCGGCTGGCCGGTAATGCAGACCTCCTGGATTCCATTCTGCGCTTTGCCCCCGGCGTACGCTTTCTCATTACGACCAGGAAGGTGCTGCGGCTGCCGCGCGAGTTTGAGTACGAGCTTCAACCGATGCAGTTTGGAGACGCGGTTTCGGGACGCAGGCAGGCAAGCGAGAGCATGTCGCTATTCGCCGAGGCTGCGACCCACGTAGCGCCGGACTTCGCCATAGGGGCGCGAAACAAGAAGTCGGTACAAGAGATATGCGCTCTTCTCGAAGGCCTGCCGCTTGCGTTGATTCTCGCCGCCTCTCAATTGCGCTATCTGAGTATTGCGGACCTGCATTCGGAGCTGAAGGCAAGCCGGTTCGACGTGCTGGTGCGGCCCGCCGTCGTGGTAGAAACGCGGCACGAAGGCTTGCAGCAGGTCATAACCGATTCGTTTCGCCTGCTTTCTTTGGAGGAGCAGTCGCTGCTGTGCGAGCTGAGCGTGTTCGTAGGCGGCTTCTATCTCGAAGACGCGCGACAGGTCTGCTCGAGCGCGCCTACTCTGCCGCTGCTTCAGGGCCTCTCACAATTGAGGGACAACTCGCTGCTCAAAGCGCAGATCATGGGCGAGCGGTCGCGGTACAAGCTGCTCGACACGGTGCGCGAGTATCTGGACAAAATGAGTGGCCCTACAGGATCGAGCAGCTCCGGCGATATGGCGGCCTGCCGCCGCAGGCATGCCGGCCACTATGCGAGCCTTGCCCGCAAGGTTCATGCCCTCATCCATGACGGCAAGTGGAAGGAGGGTACGGACACTCTCTGGCAAGAGACTGGAAACGTGCGCGCGGCCATCAGGTTCAGCATCGACGAGGGGTTGGACGACCTCGTGATAGCCTTCGCTGAGTGTTTGGCCCGCACGTACTCCGAGGCGGGCCTCCTGTCGGACTTCGAGATTCTCGCGACGGCGGCCGAGCCGGCATCGCAGAGGCTGGGCCGCTCCGACATTGCCGCAGGCCTGCTCGGACTGCGGGGGGCGCTCGCAATGAGGCGCGGCGACCGGAAGGAGGCGTGGCGCGTATGGGAGGATAGAGTCGTCCTCTCATTGACCATTGGGGACATCGATGGCGCGGCGAGCACGCTGTTCGACCTGGCGAACATGGCGTGCGACGTAGAGGTCTATGAAAAGGCCCGCATCCTGCTTGCAAGAGCCATGGAGCTCTCGCACGGCGAGGGAATCCCGCTCTATGCGTGCGCCGCACAGGCCGCGCTGGCCGAAATCTCAATGGCTCAGAACGATCGCGGCGAAGCTCGGAGTCAGGCCGATCAGTCCCGCCGGATGCTGCCGGACGTGGAAGACATCGACTGGTTGATCTTTATCTGCATCAAGCTCGGCAGAGTGTACCGCTATCTGGATGAGTTGATCACTGCCGAGGATGTATTGCGGAGCGCGGTTCGCGCGGCGTCGGAAGGCAGCCGGATGTTCGCGCTCAGCCGCTCCGTCGAGCTTCTGGGTTTGGTCTACGAAGCACGGGGCAATCACACAGGGGCCGCAACGGCCTTTACGGCGGCCTGCCGCGCCGTGGCAGTCGTCGACTCGCGGCGAAGCCGGCAGGCAAAGGAGAATCTCGAGCGATTTCAGACGCACGGCGAAGATAGCGTAGGGCTGCTGCTGCAAGAACTGTCGACTCGGACGCTGGACGAGTTGACTGCGCAGTTGCTGATAGACAATTCAGCGAACTCTCTCAGTTAATTGACGGCTAATTGCCAGCCAGGGTAAAAAAGGAGTGGAAGGGATGATTTATGCACAGATGTCGCAGGCCGCGCCGATGGACCACGACAAGTTCTGGACTGCGTACAGCGAATGGGAGGACCTGGAAGAGCTGCTGACCAACCCACATCAGTATGTGGAAAGCCTGTCGGATGCCCGTGGCGCGCCACTGCACGCCTCGCTTCCACTCGGCGAAACGATAACGGCGATCTTCCTCTATCCTGAAGAGGTACCGGAAACCCTGCCTGCCGGGACGAGCATGGTGGTCGTGGCCAAAAACATCTCCACCGTCGTAATCGCCGACATCATCGACCTGGACACGGCGCCGCCCGACAACTACAGCGTCGATGGGTGGATGCCGCAGGGCAGCTACATAGTCATGCCGGACGGTACCGATGTAAACCTGCCCGCGGGAGGCACGCTTGTGACCGAGGGCAGGCAGATTACTATTCCCCCCGGCAATCAGGTGATCGTTACTCTCCGACCGAAGGACGGCATAGGCTACGTGCACTTTCCCATTGCCGTGAGCAAGAGCGCGGCATTGTTCAGCGCCATCATACGTAACCCTCAGAGCTTCGCGGGCGCGCTGGACGCTTACGCTAGAGCCAACGCCGACGACCCGCAAAAGTATGTCGTGGAGGTTGTGCCCGGAACAGAAATTGACGGAGGAACGCCGAAGGTAAATTTCGTGCAGCTCTCCAAGCCGCAGCTCTCCCGATTCAGAGCTGTTTATCAGGCATCCTGTCCCGACGGGTATTACAACTGCTCCGCCTCGGTCGGCAGCCTCGTCCGCGTGGCGAATAACGAATTCAATTTCATACTCAACACCGCGGGAGATTTCTGTTATCGGCTGTAGGGACACCGTTCAACGCGATGGAAAAATAGAGAGAGAGAGCTTCTTGATGCGCGCTTGAAGAAACTCCCGACTCACGGGCCGTCGATCTAACTCGCCGGCCCGTGATTCTGAACAGCCTGGTGGGGCGAGCGAAACTATGCCCCGCGTGTCGGGAATGGGAGCGATGATCTTGAAATTACCTGCCACTACAAACGATTCCGGCGCGTCATCGCTGTCCTCAAAGGGATGTTTCTGCCAGTACGGCCGGGTGTATCCGAGCGTCTCCCTCGCAAGCATCGGGCGGAACCCGGCCGGGTACTTGTACTCCCACGATTCCTGGTTGCTTGAATCGTAATAATACAAACTCTGGGTGCCGCAGATGTCCGCCCCCATCGAGAGCAGCGCATCCACGGCGGCGGCGATTGTTTTGCCGGACATGACACACGAGGGATGCCAGTGCAGAATGATTTCGCCGCCCGCCAGTTCGCACGCGCTATTCAACTTTGCCCCTAGCGATCCCCCCTCCGGCGCGCGCAGATACCGAATCGGCGACTCGCCGCGCTGAGACGCCTTGCATCCCTCGGATTCACCCGTTAGAACAAGAAGCTCGCGATTCGGATAGGATTGATTCAGGAAGCAGTCAATCGCCGTCTCGTCGAACAGGTGGTTTCCGGAAGCGATCATAACGCAGGACACGAGCGGCAGGCCGCGCCGCGTGGAGGATGGGTTGTCGCAATCAGCCTGGGAGGGAACGGGGAAGCCGCGTCCCGAATAAAAATCGCGGTCTTCCTTCAACTCTACGGGCTCCGCAGAGGGAATCCATCCTTTTGGATCGATGTGCAGCCCGCACGAAAACGACCAGCTGTTCATTCCATGGCGCACGTAGATGAAGTGGCCCAGCCCCTCCACCCGCGTCAGCCGCGCCTTAGCGTTGACGCACGCTATCAAAAACATGGCATCCTCTCCCAGGGAGATGTTGGGATAGCGGGTCCCGTCGCTCCAGAGTTTCCTCCGGTAGGCGAGCGTGCTTCCGTGAACGTCCCACGCAAACATCAAGCGGTGTATTTCGGGAGTTATGCACCAGAAGGCCCAGCGATTCAACTCCACGATATGCCCGGTGATCATGCCTGTAATGTCGGCCCCTCCGTTTGCCAGCGGCGCGATCTGCTCGCTCAAGCGGCGAGGGCCGTACCAATCGTCGTCGTCCCACTGCGCGACGAACTCCCCCCGCGCAAGCTCGCAGCCGAGGTTGCGCTTCGCTCCGATGCTGACCCTTGAAGGCAGCCGGATGTGCCGGATACGCGAATCGGATTCAAAGCCCTCCAGCGGCTGAACGCCGTCATCGACAATGATCAGCTCCTTCTCGGGATAGTCCTGGCGCAGGAAGTACCGGACCGCCTGCCTCGCATATTCGGCGCGGTCCCGTGTGGGCATGACACAGCTTACCAGTGGGTCTCGGTCACGCATATCGCTTCTCAGTTCGTCACGGTTTTATAGGCTTGATCTTGATGTTCTTGAACCAGCAGTCGGAGCCGTGGTCCTGGAGGCCGATGTAGCCGGTGTGCGGCTGATCCTTCATGGCGCGGTCGAACTTGTGCGCGGAACCGTCTGGGCGTTTGTACGGCTCCTTGAAATCATTCAGATCGACGCGATTCACTCTTTCGCCGTTCAGCTCGACCGTAATCACCTGTCCCTTGCAGGTCACGATCATGTGGTTCCAATCTCCGACCAGCTTCTGCGCCTGTCGGGTGGGCTTGGCAAGATCGTAGACCGCGCCGGTATCCGTGTAGCCCGCGCCGGGGTTGTCGAGAATCTGAATCTCGATTCCGTTCCAGCCCACGTCCTTGGCGGGATAGGGTTCCAGCGGAAACGTGCGCACGAACACCCCGCTGTTGCAGTCCTTGCTTATCTTGTAGTCCACGGAGAGCATGAAATCCGAATACTGCTCTTTGCGGACCATCATGTAGCCGCCCGCGCCGTGAGGGTTGATGCACCCGTCCTCCACCGGCCTCATGCTCTCGGTGTGGCTGCTGGTCATCCAGCCGTCCAGCGCCTTTCCGTCGAAGAGCAGTACCCAGCCTTCCCTCTTCTCTCGCGGTGTAAGAACATTATCCTTGGGAGCCAACGCGCAGGCAGCGCCGCAGGCTGCGATTGCCGCGACAAACATGAACGCCTGCCGAACCCACCGGCAGCTATGACCTCTCCCCAAATCCAAAATCCAAAATCCAAAATCTAAAATGGATTCACGCATGTTCCATCTTCTCCTTCTCGGGGTTCCAGACCATGGTCTTGCGCTGGCGATAGGATTCGACGCCCATCTTGATTGCGGCCATCGTCGCCGCGCCCAGCTCGACATTGCAGTTCAGGTCGCCCGTCTTCCCGCTGCGAATCACGTCGATGAAGTTCCCCTCCATATCGCGCCGCTCACCGCGAACCAGCTTCGATTCGGCCATGCCGCCGTTCGCCTCCTTGAACTCGTCCGCCATGTCGCCGTTCGCGCGCAGGGTCAGGTCGTCCAGATCCAGCGTGCCGTACTTGCCGTAGATGCGGGTGGGAAGCTGCGAATCGTTGGTGAGGGTGCTCACCAGGAAGATGCTGAACTCCTGCGGGTAGGCGATGGTGAGGAGGAAGGTGTCCGGGATGTCGCGCCCATCCTTCTCAATGTACTGGCCGCCCAGAGCGTTGACCTGCGAGGGGTAGGCCCCGTTCGGCCCGGCGATGGCGATGAGCAGCGGCGCGAGGCGGTGGTAGAGAAGGTCGGTGGCGACCCCGCCGTTGTAGGGCCAGTATTTGCGGAAGCGGAAGAAGTGCTCGGGATTCCAGGCAATCTTGGGCGCGAGGCCCCATTTGTGACCGAGCCACATGTCCCAGTCGATATGGTCCTCGCCCGTCTTGTCCGGCCCGGCGGTGGGGTCGATCCGCTGGTGCACATTGAAGAGG
>JBBROJ010000188.1:0-6704 GCA_038229495.1 Chthonomonadales bacterium | reverse complement strand
GCCGATGATCTCTCCCTCGAGCAGAGCCTCGACGCCCACGACAAGCCGGTCCTCAGTGTTGCATTGACTCCCGATGGCCGGATACTTGCGAGCGGCGGCGCGGACAACAAGCTGAAGTTATGGAACGCCAACACGGGCAAGCTTCTAAAGACGATTTCAGCCCACAACGGTTCCGTCCGCGCGCTCGCGTGGAATGCGCAGGGTAAGCGTCTTGCTTCGGGCGGAGCCGACCGGCTCATCCAGCTATGGAATTCGGACGGCACTCCTGCCGGCACCATTGTCGGCCATGACGAGCCTATAACCTCACTCGTATGGGGCAAAGACGGCCAAACGCTTATATCGGGCGCGGCCGACGGTAATGTGCTGGTATGGAACGTCGCGGATGGAAGCGTGCGGGCCCGAATCCGCGCGCATAGTCGGGCGGTCACGGCCATCGCTCTGAACATCGACGGCGAGACTCTGGCGACCGCCGGACAGGATGGCCGCCTCCGAATCTGGAGGCTCAACGGCTCTAATATTTCCGAGATTCTGTCATCGCCTCCCGATAAGATTATCAACTGTCTGGCGTGGAGCCGCGACGGCAAGCTCCTGGTAACCGGCGGCGTGGACCGCGCTCTCAACTATTGGACCGGTAAAGAGCCTGTCAGCATCAAGAGAGTGAGCGCGCACGACGGCCCCATCACCACCCTCTCCGTCGGCCCATAGACTTGTAAATCTAGAACTTCCTCTGGAGTCGGCGCGGGCCGACTTTGCATCAACAGTTGCGAACCACGGGGACTTAACCCGTGGTTCGCAAAAGGACACATCGACTTGGCGGAAGTACCGGGAACGCTCGAAGGGTGGTACGCTCTCCACGATTTCAGGCGAATCGACTGGGCGCGCTGGAACGCGACGCCGCCGCATGAGCGCGCGGCCATTCTCGACGAAGCCGCCCAATACCTTCGCCGGGTGGAAACAGCGGAAGCCGCGGAAACGGCGGAAACAGTGGAAGCATCAGAAAGAGCGGAAGCAGACTCCGATTCGGGCGAAGGCGGCAGCGCATTCTATAGTATTGTCGGGCATAAAGCCGACTTCATGCTCCTTCACCTCCGTCCCACGGTCGACCAGCTCGGCGCTCAGGAGCGCGCGTTCAACCGGACGCGGCTGGCCGATTTTACTACCGCTCCTTACTCATACCTTTCCGTAACCGAGCTCAGTCTCTACGAAGCGTACGCGCGTGGGGGCGGCGATTCGGAAGACCCGGACGCGATCAAGCAGCAGCCTTTTGCGCAGCGACGCCTCAAGCCGCCAATTCCAGGAATCGATGAGCTGCCGTACGGCAGCTTCTACCCCATGAATAAGCGCCGGGGCGAGCAGGTCAACTGGTACGCCGCCGAAATGGATGAGCGCCGCCGCATGATGCGAGAGCACGGCGCGACGGGCCGCAAATACCATGGGCGCGTTCAGCAGATGATAACAGGTTCCACGGGGCTGGACGACTGGGAGTGGCTGGTGACTTTGTGGGCAAGGGACAGCCTGGATATCAAGAAGCTCGTCTACGAAATGCGCTTCGATGAAGTGACCGCCAAATATGCCGAGTTTGGCCCGTTTTACTTTGGGATGCGCGTGGGCCCCGACGGGCTGGCAGCCGTGCTTCGGGGGCGGGAATAGAAAAAGGGCGGACATATTGTCCACCCTCCTCGCAACTCCTCTTCGCCTCAAGCCGCCAAAGCCGATCCTCTAAATCTTCGGCGGCTGGAAGTTCTGGCGCTCCTCTTCGGTGGACGGGACCTTGATCTTGCCGTCCGCAATCATTTTCGAAATCTCGTCCAGCTTCACCAGTACGTCCGCCGGCACATCTTTCCTGGTGTACTTCATCGGGGAGAGGTGAATACCGCCCTCCTTGATGCCCAGCACGTGTTCGCCCGGCGTCCATTGACCCGCCTTCAACTGTTTTACTGTGTCGTAAACCGCCGCGTCCACGCCCTTCATCATGCTGGTAAGCACCCTGCCGGGATGGATATGGTCCTGGTCCGAATCGACGCCAATCGCGTAGTAGCCCGCGCCCTTTTCGTTCACCGCATCCAGAACTCCCAGGCCGCTCTTGCCCGCGGCCGCGAAAATGATGTCGGCATGCTGTCCAAACATGGTATTGGCAACGAGCTGCCCTTTGCTGTTATCGGTCCAACTATCCACATATTTGGCGATCACGATAATCTGCGGATTCGCTGTCCGCGCGCCCGCGTAGTAGCCCACTTCGAACTTCGTAATTAAAGCGCCGACTTTGCCGCCAATGAACCCTACGGTACCCGACTTGGACATGCGCGCGGCGAGATAGCCTGCCAGGAAGCTTCCCTCCTCCTCGCGAAATTTCAGGGAGACGCAGTTCGGAAGCGGCTTCCCGTCGGGACCGTTCGGCGCGCTCCCATCTATAATTGCGAACTTCGTATTTGCATATTTCGGGTCCGCCGCGACATCCTTGAGCGCATCTTCCATCATGTATCCAACGGCGAAGACAAGATCATTCTTTTGGTCTGCAAGGCTGGATAGATTTGTCTTATAGTCCGCCTGCTCCACGCTCGCGAGGTAGCGCGGCTTCTCGATTCCGATCTCCGCCTGCGCCCGTATCAGTCCCGCCCACGACGCGGCGTTGAACGACTGGTCGTCGATACCGCCGGTGTCCGTCACCATCGCGACTTTGAGACCCTTGCCCGAGTCCGCGCCTTTGCCCGCGCCGGGGGACGACGATCCGCCGTCATCCTTCTTCGGCCCGCACCCCGCCAGCGCAATAACCGCCTGGACGAGCGCAAACGACACAGCAAACAAACCAAACCTATTCATTCGTGTCCTCCAGAAAATCCGTCCACGAAGGGCCACGAAATTACACTAAGAGAATGCATTGAATCGTCTTTCTTCGTGTGCCTTCGTGGCCCTTCGTGGATTCTCGTGTTTACCTTACTTCGCGTGCCTTCGTGGCCCTTCGTGGATTCTCGTGTTTACCTTACTTCGCGTGCCTTCGTGGCCCTTCGTGGATTCCTATGATCTCATTTTGTGGATCGCCTGGCCCTTCACGTCTTCAGCGGCCTCCAAAATGGCCTCGGCCAGCGTGGGGTGAGCGTGAATCATTGTCGCAAGCTCTTCGATAGTCGATTCCAACTTGATGGCCGCCACGCCCTCGTGAATCAGGTCGGAAGCATGCGGACCGACAATGTGGACGCCGAGCACCTCGCCATACTTGCGCTCCGACACAATCTTGACCATGCCGTCCTGCTCATCGATAGCCATGGCCTTGCCGAGCGGGCGAAACGGGAACTTGCCCACCACCACGTCGAAACCCTCCTCGCGCGCCTGCTTCTCGGTGAGGCCGGTAGTCGCCATCTCCGGCTCGGTAAAAATGGGGCTGGGGACCGCGCGATAGTCCATTTTCGATTCGTGCCCCAGGCAGTTCTCTGCAGCGACCACGCCCTGATGGGAGGCTACGTGGGCGAGAGCGAAGCCGCCCGCCACTACATCGCCGATGGCGTAGATGCTCGGCACCCTGGTCTGCATCTTCTCATTGCAGAGGACGCCGCGGCGATCCGTCTCGACGCCCACGGCCTCCAGTCCCACCTCGCTCAGGAGCGGCTTACGGCCAACGCCGACGAGAATCACTTCGCACTCGATAACGCCGGGCTTCGCCCCCTCTACCGTTACCGCATAGCCGCCGCTCTTCTTGTCGACCTTCGTAACTTTCGACGCCAGGTTGAACTTGATTCCCTGCCTGGTGAGCGACTTGCGAAGCTCGGCGGCTATCTCCGCGTCGGCCAGAGGGATAATCTCCTCCATAAACTCGACCACGGTCACCTGCGTGCCGAGGGCGTTGAAGGTGTAGGCGAATTCGCAGCCCACCACCCCGCCTCCGATTATCAAGAGGCTCTTGGGCACGCGGTCGGTCCGGACCGCTTCATCGCTGGTCCAAACGCTGTTGCTGCTCTTGCCGCGCTCGTCGGACGCGGGGCGCTCGAGGCCGGGTATGGGCGGCATGATGGGCGCGGAGCCGGTGGCGATAATAATGTTCTTGGTGGTGATGGTCTCTTTCGCGCCGTCGGGCCCGGTGATCTCGACGCTGTTGGGCCCGGCAATCCTGGCCGTACCGACCACTTTGCGAACGTGATTCGACTTCAGCAGCGCCTCAACACCCCCGCGAAGAGTGGATACGATTTTATCCTTGCGGGTCATGATCTTGGCGAAGTCGTACCCGATCTCGCCGCCTATCGTTATGCCGAGCCGGTCCGCGTGCTTCACGTGCTGATAGCGCTCGGCGCTCGCAATCATGGTCTTGGTAGGAATGCACCCCCAGTTGAGACAGGTGCCACCCCACTCGGACGGCGCTTTTTCTATGCAGACGACGCGGCCTCCGAGCTGCGCGGCGCGGATAGACGCGACATAGCCGCCGGGACCGGAGCCGATGACGACTACATCCGCGTCGAATGATCCCGATTGGGACATCAATTCCTGGACCTCCTGGTCAATCTCCTCGCGCGTGGGTGGGTCGAGGGGTACGGTTGCACCGAGAGGAAGACTCTTTCGCACGGGCGGCGGGGCCATCACGGTGTTCTCAGGTAATGAAGTCAGCGGTGCCAACAGCGCGCTTTCGGGCCTTTTTTTCTTCAACCGGACCTCCCACAAGCAGGGATGAGGGACGAGGAATGAGGGTCGAGATCGTACTCATTCCTCATTCCTCGTCCCTCATCCCTGAATTTTTCTATTGTAGCACACGCAAACGAGCGAAGGCAAACGGGATTGACACGACCTTACGCCGCTGCAATTTCCGGGGACTGGGCGGGAATGTTGGCACGCTTTCTGCAAGTGGCTTTGTAGTTACAAGCCCGAATCCCTGAATCCGTGAATCGCAGCTGCAAAGGAGGCCGGAATGAAGCTTTGTCCGATGTGCCTGCTGGTAACGACGTTGGCAATATGCCTGACAGGATGTGGAGGTGGTGGAGGAGGTCAAGGTTTGCGCGTGGCGGGGGACTCGAATGTGACAGACTCTGAACGCACGCGCACCGGCACTGTAAAGTTCAACTTGCTGCCCGTGACGGCAATGACGATTCTGGATGAAAACGGGAGAGTCTATACCCCGGTCAATCCGCCCCTCGAGGCGTTTGAAGGCGAAGCCGTGCGGTTTTCCTTCGTCGAGGCGCAGCTTCCCCCATTCAACCGGCCGATGCCGAATCCGATTCGCCTCCTGACGTTCAGCCCTAACTAGCGCGATCGAATGGCGCGTGTTCGGCTTCCAGCTCCCGGCCGCCCAGATTTGGCGAATCGCCGAAGAACTTCGCCATCATCTTCTCGTCAGGGTGACGAATCTTGAACGTGGCCGGCAGCTCGCTGCCGTTGACGCGGCGGACGACCGATTCTATGAGCCAGTCAGGGGTGGACGCGCCGCCCGTAACGCCAATCACATCGCGCCCTTCGAGCCATGCGTCTTCTACTTCTTCGGCGGTCTCCACATGAAAGGCCGGGGTTCCCTGCGCCTCGCAGATCTCGCGGAGCCTCGCCGTGTTTGCGCTCTGCCTGCCGCCCACCACGAGGACCACTTCCACCTGCCGGGCCAGCTCTTCCGCCGCCTCTTGAAGCTCGTCCGTAGCATTGCAGATCGTATTGAACGCCCGCACGTCGAAAGCTCGCTTCGACACCTCCGCCACAATTCGCCCGAAGTCCTCCGGGCGCTGAGTCGTCTGTGTCACGATTCCCACGCGGCGGCCCAGCGCGACGCCTCGAAGCTCCTCCAGGTTGCGCACCACCCAATAACTGCCGCCCGCCGCCTCAATCGCGCCAACGATTCCTTTTACTTCCGTGTGACATGCGTCTCCTAGAACGAGCACTTGGTAGCCCTGCTCAACCAGCATCGCGGACGTCTTATGCACGCGGGTTACAAACGGGCAGGTTACGTCCACAATCTCCAATCCCTGCGCGGCGGCTTGCGCCCGCGTTTCGGGGGCCACGCCATGCGCGGAGAGCACGACGGCTCCTTCGCGGACAGCGCCGAGGTCCGCCGCCGATTCAACGCCAGTCGCCGCCAGTCGTTCTGTTACCTGCGCATTGTGAACTATCGGGCCCAGGCTTGTCAGCTTGCCCCACCGCTCCCGGCGCGCTTCCATCACCTTGTCCACCGCCCGCTGCACTCCAAAACAGAAACCCGCCACGCGCGCCACCACAACTCGCCGGTCAGGCGCAAGGCGTGAGGCGTGAGGCGTGGGAACGGGCGCGGGGCGTGAGGCGTGAGGCGTGAGCGATGTGTTCATTACAAAGATTCCTTTACGCGATTCTTGCCCGTGCTACTGAGGCGCGAAGTCCCCCAATGACACGCCCGGTCTCTTCTGCTCGTTCCATTAGCGTATGAAAAACATCGATTGGCAAATATCCAATGTCGCTGCCAATATAGAGGTGCGACCTGACTTCTGCGCAGCTAGCCTTCGCAATGGTTAGGAAGTGGTGGAATTCACCCGAGCCGGTGCGCTCCATCCCCTCGGCAAAATTCGCCATTACCGATACGGCAGCTCTTTGTATCTGCCCGCACCACCCAAAATCCCGCGAGCAAGGTTCGGCACGAGTTAACTCGTATACGGATCCTGCCAATTCTCGCGCCTTTTGCCATGCAATCAAATCTTCGAACCGTTCAACACGAGCCACGGCTGTCCTCCTACTCACGCCTCACGCCTCACGCCTCACGCCTTACGCCT
>JBBROJ010000187.1:0-6726 GCA_038229495.1 Chthonomonadales bacterium | reverse complement strand
GGCACCTCCGTTCGCAACGCTGCAACCGGCAAGGAAATCCGCAGCATTAGAGGCGTTGCGCTCAATGCGGCACTATCCCCGAATGGGCGATCGGTCCTCACCACGGACATGGCCGGGACCGTGCGGTACTATGAATTGAGCGCCGAAGCCGAGCGAAAGAAGATCGCCGCCGCGGTCGAGCGCATCTACGGATTTACGCCGGACGGCGGCGCGATCCTGGTGCATGCGCGGCGAGGTAAAGGCTATGTCGATCGTCTGTTGAACGTCGAAACGGGCGCCACGCAGGCGGAATTCGAATCTACGGACGCCTTTATGGACCAATCCCTCACAATGGGCACATTCTCGTACGACGGCGCGCGGATGGTCCAGTCGAACAGCAACAGTCATCCGGACCGTGCGATCGTATTCGACACGCACACCGGCCGGGCTCTTCTCACGCTGACTGGACACAAGGGGCGCGTCATGCGGGGTGCATTTTCGCGGGATGGACGCCTGATCGCGACCGGCGGCGTGGACCGCACGGCCCGTGTGTGGGATGCGGCGACCGGCCGGCAGATTTTCGCTTTGGCGGGATTCCGTTACCAGGTCGGCCATCTGGGATTCAGCTCGGATGGCAGCCTTCTCGTGGGGATATCCTGGAAGCCGGACAAATCCGGCCTGTTGCCCCACCACGTCATGACCTTCGACGTATCGACTGGCAGGCTCCTGCACGAGTTTGAGGGAACCTTCCGGCAAGTCGAGGCGCCTCCTGCCGGGCGCGCCGTCGTTTTCGTGAGTGAGGCGGCCAACCCCGCCGGAGGCAAATACAGTGTCGTTACGGTTCGCGATGCCGTCGACGGTCACCTTCTGTTCACCAGGCCCAACAGCTCGATTGACACGGTCCTGCGTGACGCTGCCAGGTTGGTAGTCGTATCCGAGATGATTGGCGTACCCTCGAATCTGGACGTACTGGATATCCGGACGGGCAAGACGGTTGCGTCGGGTCCCGGCTCGCTTGTTTTCCTTTCACATGTTGTATCCTCCGACTGTCGCCGCGTCGTGGTGACGAACGCATTGGGCAGAATGACCATCTGGAGTCTCGTTTCCGGCAGGCAGCTGATGTCGCTGCCTTCGTCCGGAGGCATGACGAACATGCTCATATCCCGCGATGGCTCCCGGATCGCCACTTATGAGTGGCCCCCTGGAGGCACCCCGTCCAGTCTCACGATCTGGAACGTCTCGCCACGGCAGGCAGATGCGGTTGGCGACTCGGGGCCGGGACCGGTGGCGCGCTGAACGTCCACGGGAGAACCTTTCCATTCTGCGGTGAGACGATCAAAGCGTGGGCCGTGCGCTGCAGCTATTCCCACGCCGACCTAACTGCGGAAACGCCAAATGGAACGGCGCGCCGTCCCGACGCATCCCAAGAAGCACCACAACTGGGTTTTCCCATAGGAAATCCCCAAACCTCTAAAGAACAATAGACAAATAACCCAATTCGCCCATGACCCCACCCCCACAATCCAACACCGAAATAGCCCACGTCCTCTTCCTCGAAATCGTCGGCTACTCTCGCGAAAACACGAGCGCGCAGAGTACACGCCATCGAGCAGATTCACGGCGCGAGGTGCAGGAAGTTGAGCCCGCGGTAGCGATGGAAGTCGGTGTCGAAGGAGACGAGGCGAAGACCGGCCGTCATTGCGAAGGCAGCCAGGTACGAATCGGTCCAGGTGCGGCGAGCAACCATTCCTGCAGCCAGCAGTTTGTCGAGCGCCTGCCTGCACTCGCCGGGTTCGGAGAGATAGGCGATCTCGTCGAAGCCCATCCAGCCATGGAAGATCGCCCACGCATCTGCCGGGTCGAGCGACTGGCCGCCAAAGATGGGGGCGTTGCTGCAGACGCGGGCGAGGCCGAGCATCGTAATAGTGGTGAACGCCACCTGCGTTGCAGCCTCTTCCTGCCAGTAGCGTCCAGCCCTGCCGCGATGCTGATGGTCCGGCGCACTTAGGGCGATCCATACGTTGACGTCAGGAAGATCGATTGTGGTCAAGCGTTTCTATCTCTCCACGCAGCAGGATATCCTCAATCTGAGCGTTTGTCAGGGAGGGCAGGGGATGGCCCGTCCGCTTCACGAACTCGGGCAGCGGACGAAGATGACCGCGCGCCACGCGAGGCGATGACGAGATGCCAAGCCCCTGCTCGATAAACGAGGCAATGAGGTCTTTGAGCTTTACTCCTCTCAGGGCAGCAGTCGATTTCGCGCGACGCAGCAGTTCGTCCGGCAAATCAATAGTAGTTCGCATAAACGCATCATAACACACTTGATGCTTATATGCAATACGTCGACGATTCGAATATTGCGACTGCTTCGAATAAATGGTAAAATTGGAATAGATCAAATAATTCGGGAGTAAAAAAATGCAAACGCTATCCCAGACCGTGCCGCCAACTGAGCAGGAGACACGTCTTGCGCGAGAATCAATCGAGAACCTTGCGCCCCTGCTATCCGAAACGAGCGGAGTGCTTCTGCGGGTTTGCACCCCCAACCATCAGGATAAGGAGGTCTCGCTTCCCTTGTCCGCCGTCCGTCTCCTCCTGGACGCGCTACAGGAAATTGGGCAGGGGAATGGCGTTACTCTGACTCCTGTGCGCCAGGAACTGACGACCCAGCAGGCCGCAGACTTCCTGATGGTATCGCGGCCGTTCCTCATCGAGGAGTTGCTTGAAAAAGGGATGATACCATTTCGCAAGGTCGGCAACCGCCGGCGAATTCGGTATACGGACCTACACAAGTATCGGCAGGGAGAGGAAAAAGAGATCGCACGGGGAGAAAAGGCCATGTTGGAACTCATGGCGGAGACAGAACGGCAGGGTCTCTATAGTTGATCGCCGTTCTGGATGCGTGCGTACTCTACCCGCCTGGTTTGCGGGACGCGCTGATGTGGCTAGCTGTCGCGCGCACCTACGAGCCGCGCTGGACGAATGATATCCATAACGAATGGATTCGTGGTGTGTTGAGGGATCGTCCAGACTTGACCCCGAAGCAGTTGGAGCGAACGCGCAGGTTGATGGACCAGATTAACCCGGACTGCCTGGTCTACGGATACGAGACTCGGATACCGAATGTTACGCTGCCGGATGAGAACGACCGACACGTGCTTGCAGCGGCGATTGAGTCGGGGGCAGGCGTGAACGTGACTTTCAACCGAGCCGACTTTCCGGCCGCCGTCCTGCGGCCCTACGGCATTCGGGCGATGCTGCCGCATGAGTTCTTGCAGGCGCTGTTCCACCAACAACATGTCCGGTTTCTGCGTGGTCTTCGTCAGCACCGGGCGTCATTGAAGAGGCCGCCAAAATCCGTGGATGAATATCTCGAATCCCTCGTTTCACTGGGTTTGCTACAACTTGTCAGCCTGCTGCAAACTGGCATGGGTGAATTATGAACCAATCTCATGCGTCTGATTCATCACTCACTTTCTACATCACGGGCTGTACCCTTCCTGCCGACGCCACCTCCTACGTCGAGCAAGCGGTAGACCGCGACCTGCTTACCTCATTGATTGCCGGCGCGAGGATCGTTCTACCGGCACCTGTCCGAACTGCACGGACGACTCTAGACCGTCAATAGGGAATGAAAACTTCATGGCCGATAAGCAACGTTCCACTCAAATAGCACACGTCCTATTCCTGGACATCGTCGGTTACTCACGTGAAAACACGGGCGGTCAGAGCCGCATGCTCGAAAGTTTGAATGAGTGCGTGCAGACATCGGACGCTTATATGGAGGCCCAATCGAGAGAGGCAGTCCACCCGCTGCCGACCGGCGACGGCATGGCGCTGCTGTTCTACAATGACGTGCTGGCCCCCGCGCGATGCGCCGTAGAGGTGGCCCGGAAGCTGAATGTAGAATCGAGCCTGCCGGTTCGCATGGGCATTCACAGCGGACTGGTGCAGCAGCAGCTCGACATCGCCGGCCGCGGGAATGTGGTCGGAGAGGGAATCAATACAGCGCAGCGCGTCATGGACTTCGGCGATCCGGGACATATTCTGCTTTCCGCGCAGTATGCGAACTGGCTCATGCAGTTTGACGATTGGGTTCCGCTCCTCCACCGTCTCGGCGAACGGGCGGCAAAGCACGGGCAGCTGGTCCAGTTATTCAGCCTCTATTCCAGCGACTACGGCAACGCGAAATCTCCGTCCCGACTGACGGCGACCGGTCCGGAAGCCAGGTCCGCCGCCGGCTCGGTCGTTTCCGTCACGCAGCGCAAAGTCGCGCTTCTTTATAAGCCCAACCTGCAACCCGACGAGAGTGTGCTCCATACGCTGGAGGAGCGCCTGCGCGCCCACGGGCACGAGGTGTTCGTCGATAATCAACAGCGCATCAATCGCGATTGGGCCACGGCGATCGAAGAGCCGATTCGCCAATCCGATGCGGTCATTGCAATCGTATCTCCCAAGGCGATGCAGAGCGAGATGCTGGAGTTCGAAATCGAGACGGCCAGCGACCAGTACGCGCGTACAGGCAAGCCGATTCTGCTGCCCGTTCGCATCGGGAGTGAAGAGATTGAAGACAGCGTAACCGCGGCGTTAATCAAGCCATTAAATCAATTTGCGTGGCACGGGCCGGAGGACGACCAAAAGCTTGTCGCGGAGCTCATTTCAGCGATTCATGAGCCGCTGAAGCCCCAGGCTCAGGAAGTGCATCTGGAACCCGTTGGCGGCGCGGTGCCGCCCGATTCGCCGTTCTATGTGGAACGGGCGAGCGACCAGGAGTTTCGACAGGCGTTGCTGCGACAGGAATCCATTCTGCTTATCAAGGGCGCAAGGCAGATGGGCAAGACCTCTATGCAGGCGCAGGGGGTGAAGCTGGCGCGGGAACAGGGCTGGCGCTGCGGAGTCACGGACTTCCAGAAGTTCAATACCACCCAAATGTCGTCCGACGAAGTGTTCTACAGGCTGCTGGCCGCAACGCTCGCCCGCCAACTCAAGTTCAAATACGACTTCGAGATCGAGTGGGACCCCATATTCGGCTGCAATCTGAATATGGAGAACTTTCTCCGGGAGCTGATCGATTCCGCTCCAGAGCCGCTGGTCTGGTTCATGGATGAGGCGGACAAGCTGTTCGGCGCGCCGTTTGCCAGCGACTTCTTCGGGCTGGTCCGCTCATGGCACAACTCGCGCTCAACGGAGCCAGGTGGTCCCTGGAACAATCTTACCGTTGTCATCGCGTATGCCACGGAAGCGCATCTATTCATTCAAGACCTGAATCAATCGCCGTTCAACGTTGGCCGCCGCCTTGAGATGGAAGATTTCAATATTCAGCAAGTGGTGGATCTGAACGGTCGGTCTGGAGGGCCATTGCGAACCTACGATGAGGTTGAGCGGCTATACGGTCTTATTGGCGGGCAGCCGTTCCTAACACGCCGGGCGCTCGATATACTTGCAACGGGAAAGTACGATTTCGCAAGCATGGAGGAGCACGCGGATCGCGACGAAGGTCCGTTCGGAGACCACTTGAAACGCATTCTGGTCTCGGTTTCGCGGCTCCCTTATATCGTAGAGTTCGTCCGCAGCCTTCTGGCTGGACACCCAACCGGGGATAGTGACGCCTACTACCGGCTCCTGGCAGCGGGAATAATTACGCAGGCAGATAGTGGCGAAGTTCGGTTCCGCTGCCGTCTGTACAGCACCTATTTAAAGCATCACCTGGGATAATCTTGGTTAAGTTGCAAGTTGGATGCACGCAGCAAAAATTCGTCTCGCGCCGGGCGGAGGAGAAGCAAGCCTCTGTAACCAACTTCTATCATGCCGGCTGGATGCGCTGAAGGTTCTGAGACAGGGAGTGTGCGCCCGCGAAATGACAAACGTGATAGCCCCACAGTCTTTCTACATAACAGGCGGCACCCTGCCCGCCGATGCTTCTTCGTATGTGGAGCGCGCGGCAGACCGGGACCTACTGTCCTCTCTACTTGCGGGCGAGTACTGCTACGTGCTCACCAGCAGGCAGATGGGAAAGTCCTCTCTCTGCGTCCGGACCCGAGAGCGCCTGAGAGAGCAAGGGGTGCGCACGTGCTTCCTCGACTTAACCAAGTATGGCGGCAGGAATCTGACGGCCGAGCAATGGTATGCCGCACTGCTAGCCGATGCGGGACGAGATATTGGATTGCGGACGGAATTCCTGAGCTTTTGGAAGGACAAGGCTGCCCAGGGCATCGGCCCTATGCAGCGCTTCTTCGAGGCGTTGACCGAACTGGCGCTGCCGCACCTCAATGAGCAGAATGGACAGATTGTGGTGTTCGTCGACGAGATCGACGTCACCCTCTCATTGCAATTCTCCACCGACGAGTTCTTCGCAGCCATTCGCCAGTGTTATGTAGGGCGCGCGACCCGGACTGAACTAGGACGTATCACTTTCTGCCTCCTGGGTACTGCGACCCCGGCCGACCTCATCCAGGACACGCGCGTTTCGCCGTTCAACATAGGGCGGCGAATCGAGCTTCGAGACTTCACGCCGAAGGAGGCCGCGCCTCTTGCGAAGGGATTAGACCACGGGGAACACGGGGAGCACGGGGAAAGGCTCCTCTCTCGCATCCTTTACTGGACGGGCGGACACCCGTACCTGACTCAGCGTTTGTGCCGAGCCTGCGTCGAGAGCGGGGCAAAGAGCGAGCGAGAGGTCGATTCGATATGCACGGAACTGTTCCTGACGCATACCGCAAAGGAGAGTGACGACAATCTCTCGTTCGT
>JBBROJ010000186.1:0-6740 GCA_038229495.1 Chthonomonadales bacterium | reverse complement strand
GCGGGGCTCCCATTCGGCGCGGGTAGGCTGGTAGGGCCGACTCAGTGGCCAGTAGGGCGCGGCGGTGTCGGTCAGTCCGGGGCCGGTGGCAATCGCGACCAGCCACATATCCTGGGCGGGTTTCGGAAGTGTAAGAGTCAGGTCCGCTTTGGTAGTCTCGTCGCCTGGAGATTCAATGGCACGAGAAGCGATGAGCCTGCCGTCGCCGTACAACTCTACGAGATCAGCGGACATCCAGCGCGGCCCTCGGACCCGCACGCGCACCTTCATTTCACTCCCGATACCGGTCGCGAGGTCCCCAACGCCATAACGACCGTCCACCCACATCTCCGTCACCAGGCCGAGGCTGACGAGCGCGCGCCCGGCCTTCAGGTTCCGGCAAGCCTCATCCACGTCGATTCTGTCTGGTCTTTTTGCGGAACTGGCGATGTAGGTGCGCCCCTGCCCGACGATGTAGGCGTTTACGTCGTGCGAATCGCTGCTGCCGACGGCGATTACGCGCTGGCCGTGGTTGAGCAGGGCGAACCAGTCGCGAAAGGGGCGCATCATGTCCGATTGCTGCGCGCTGGAGTTCACTACCTCGATGGCGTCAACGCTCCAGGGATTCCCGTCCAGGCTCTCTCCGCTGAGCGAGTGGAAGCGGGCGGCGGAGTCGGGCTGGACGCCGGAGTGCGTGTCCCACGGATGATTGAACACCACGACCTGCAGGCCGGGGGTTGAACGGATGCCGCTGAGAATTACATTGCGGTCCTTGAGGTCGAATGGCGGCGGCGGGCTGCCTGCCTTTACGGGGAAGATATTGAAGTGGCCTATCGGAGTGGTGACCTCGTTCCCGATTACGGGCGTGAGCCAGGCGGAGGTTCCGGTAGCGGCGGCGAAGGGTGAGTAATCGATCTGCCGATTATGCTCGGTCGAGATGGGCATCTCGATTCCCTCGCCCGCGAGCGTGACCAGCCGCTCCTCCGCCGAGCTGTCGCCGTGGCCGCTGAAGGCGAGGGTGTGGATGTGCGTATCGCAACTGATGTATCCCGGCATCTCGACCTCGCGTTTGAGGCTGAGTGTGACTGACATACCGCCGGAGCCGACATCGATTCGCTGTGATGCGAGGCTGTATTGAGGCCCGCGTGTAGCGTAGATCGTGTAACGTCCGGGAGCCACGGTTAGGTTCGCATTGCCCGACGCCGTGTAGGCGACTCCCGGACGAAGCGCGATTCCCGGCGATTTGGCGGCAGAGATCGCGGCAAGACGCCCGCTCGCATCGACCACTGTAATGCGGCAGGGAATCGGCTTCTGCGTAGCGGCGTCGGTCACTTTGACGTATACGTTCGCGCCAGCCTGCTGTCCGGCGACGACGGAGTGTATTCTTGTGAGCAGCATTAGCGGGAGCATTAGCGCAAACATCGATGCATTCCTTTCGCAATCATGGCGCATGTGTATTTGCCGACACTTGTGCGGGGGACGAGCGAAGCACGGACGAGCGAATGAATGAATTCACTCGCTGTCTCAGGCGCTCGGACCGGTGGCGCCCCCGAGAACTCTGGGCCTGCGGCCAGTCGTCCTGCCGGACGAAAAAAAATTATGCAAGAGGTCCACTATGTGCAGATACTTATCCGGCGGACATTCACATTCCTGCGGACTTGCCTATATGCAGTTCAGCCTCGAATGTGTCGCACGGCAGCGGCGGGCAGGAATCGGGAGCTATATCCCGTACAATAGGGAGACAGAATGTGTAAGGCTCATTTACGAAATCGGAGCGTGCCGCCTTGAAACCAACGAAACTCGCCGCCCTTGCCGTCGGCCTCGCCGGCGCCGCTTTTTTGATTCTCAGTGTCTCTCAGCCGCGCGCCGCCGCAAAGCGCCCCAGCAATGCCGCCGCCGAGCCGGTCATCATTACTGTGCACGCGGACAAGACCGGCGCTCCCATCAGCCCGTCACTCTATGGAATCTTCTTCGAGGAGATTAATCATGCGGGCGACGGCGGCCTGTACGCAGAGCTTGTGCGCAACCGCGATTTCGAGGATGCGCCGGGGCAGGATGGCGGAATCAGGGGATGGTCGCTTCATTCGGCAGGATCGGCGGCCCGCCTCTCGCTCGATTTGAGCAGCCCGCTAACTTCGGCGAATCCTCATGCTCTTCGCGTTGATATTCCCGTCGGCGAGAAGCAGGTATCTCTCGCAAACGAGGGGTTCTGGGGAGTGCCGATTAAGAGCGGGGAGACATACAGGCTCAGCTTCTATGCGCGGTGCAGCCCCGATTTCGAAGGCCTGCTAAGCGCGAGTCTGGAGGGGCAGGATGGAAAGACCTACGCGAAAAGCGGGCTGACCGGAATTCAGGGCCAGTGGAAGAAGCTGAGCTGCACGCTTAGGGCGAATGGTGATGACCCGAAAGGGCGGCTTACAATCTCCACGCTCGCGCACGGCACGCTCTGGCTGGACGTGGTTTCGCTCTTCCCCGAAAAGACGTTCAAGGGCAGAAGGAACGGCCTGCGCGCCGACCTTGCCGGCCGCCTGCGCGATATGAAGCCGGCCTTCGTGCGATTTCCCGGCGGCTGTTACGTAGAGGGAGGCGATTATCTCAAAAACGCTTTTCACTGGAAACGGACAATCGGCGACGTCACCGAGCGGCCCGGCCATCTCAACGCAACGTGGAACTACCGCTCGACCGACGGGCTGGGATACCATGAGTTCCTTCAGCTATGCGAAGATATCCACTCGGAGCCGCTCTTCGTGGTGAACTGCGGCATGGCGCACAAGGAGTTCGTGCCGATCGATCAGCTTGACCCGTGGATTCAGGAGGCGCTGGATGCTATCGAATACGCGAATGGTCCCGCAACAAGTAAATGGGGCGCGGAGCGCGCGAAGAACGGCCATCCGAAGCCGTTCAACCTGCGGTATATCGAGATCGGGAATGAAAACGGCCTGTTCGGCGCTCAGTTCGGCGGAAGCGTGCCTATGTACGCGGTCCGCTATAAGCCGTTCTTCGACGCCATCAAGGCCAAGTACCCATCGATTCGCACCATTGCCGACACACGGGTCCCGCATCCCATGGAGTTTGTGGACGACCATTATTATAACGGGCCGGACTGGTTCTGGATGAACACGCACCTGTATGACAAGCAGAACCGCAACGGACCTAAGGTGTATGTGGGCGAATATGCGGTTACGAGCAATTGCGGCACCGGCAATCTGAAGGCGGCGCTGGCCGAGGCCGCGTTCATGACGGGGCTGGAGCGCAACGGCGACCTCGTGGAGCTGGCGTCCTACGCACCGCTCTTCGTCAACGCCAACGACCGTAAGTGGAACCCGGACGCCATCGTTTTCGACAACGCGAAGAGTTACGGCACGCCCTCGTACTGGGTCCAAAAGCTGTTTGCGGAGAATCGGCCGGACGTGAATATTCCGGTGGACGCCCCTGAGCTTGTCACCGCGGGAGGACGAGGGGGAATCGGTCTCGGCACTTGGCGGACGCAGGCAGAGTACAAGGACATCGAGGTAATTCGCGACGGCCGGATCGTCTACCGCTCGGATTTTACGAACGACGCAAGCGGCTGGAAGCCGGTGCGCGGCAAGTGGGAAGTGGCGGACGGCGCGTACCGGCAGACCGCTCCGCAGGAGAACCTTCGCGCGCTGCTGAACAACGCGGACTTAGCCAATGCGCGCGACTACACGCTGCGCCTGAAGGCGCGGAAGACAGGCGGCGCGGAGGGGTTCCTAGTAATGTTTCGCACGCAGGGCGAGCGCGATTGGTATTGGTGGAATATTGGCGGCTGGAATAACACGGAGCACAGCATCGAGAAGGCGGTGGGCGGCGGGAGCGTCCCGTTTGCGCCGCACGTGCGCGGCAGCATAGTGGCGGGCCGCTGGTACGACATCCGAATCGAGGCGGAGGGGGAGCGTATTCGGTGCTACCTGGACGGCACGCTGATCCACGATGTCCGGGACCGGGGCCGCGCAACTCTGGCCGCGATTGCCGGGCGGGTGTCGAAGACGGGCGAGATCATTTTGAAGGTGGTGAACGGAGCGGAGCAGCCCCGCGAAGTGAGCCTCGATCTGGCAGGTGCTGGGAAGCTCGATTCGTCGGCGCAGATCACCACGCTGACCGCGGATTCGCTGGAGGCGGAGAACTCGCTGTCGCAGCCGGACCGAATCGTTCCGAAGACCATGCGGTTGTCGGGCGTATCCGCGCATTTCAAGACGACGGTGCCGGCGCGGTCTTTGACGGTTCTTCGGCTGAAGCCTGTGCGGTAGGGGCACCCCTCACTCAGGCGCTCGGACCAGTGGCGCGCCCAGTACTCTCCCTGCCAATCCTGGGGGAGACCCCATGGGTCGTTGGGTCATTGAGTCTATGGGCGGGAGGTGATCGGGTATTTAGGTGTTCAGGTGTTTGATACCCAACGACCCAGCTATTTCTCTGGGCGGAGGAGCGGGAAGAGAATCACGTCGCGGATGGAGGGGGCGTTGCACAGTACCATCGCCAAGCGGTCGATGCCGATTCCGAGGCCCCCTGTGGGGGGCATGCCGTATTCGAGGGCGCGGAGGAAATCCTCGTCCATGGGATGCGCCTCTTCGTCGCCCGCCGCGCGCTGCTCCACCTGGTTCTCGAACCGCTCGCGCTGATCGATGGGATCGTTGATCTCGGAGAAGGCGTTGCCAAGCTCCTGCGTGGCGACATAGACCTCGAACCGGCGGGTAAGAATCGGATTGTCGGGATGCTTTTTTGCGAGCGGCGACGTTTCGAGCGGGAAGTCCGTGACGAACGTGGGCTGAACCAGGTGGGGCTGGGTGAACCTCTCATGGAGCTTCTCGATGATTCCCCCGACCGTATTCTCCTTGTCGCTCGGAATGCCCACGCGCTCCAGAGCGGCCCTCGCCGAATGGAGGGTGGTCAGCTCCTCCGGCTTCACGCCCGCGTACTGCTCGATTGCATCCAGCATTCGGAGCCGCTTCCACGGACGCTGAGAAAAGTCGATCTCCTCCTCGACTGTCTCGCCGTCAGCCGTCTTCTTGCGGACGGTGAAGCGCGACGAGCCGTTGACCGCTATGCATGAGGCGACGTACATCTCCTCGACCAGATCCATGATGTCTTCGAGATTGACGTATGCCTGGTATAGCTCCAGGAGCGTAAATTCAGGGTTGTGGCGGGTGGAGACGCCCTCGTTGCGAAAGACCCGGCCAATCTCGTAGACCTTGTCGAATCCGCCCACCACTAGTCGCTTCAGGAAGAGCTCCAATGAGATTCGCAGCTTGAAATCGGTGTCCAGCGCGTTGTGATGCGTTTTGAAGGGACGCGCCGCAGCGCCGCCCGCCTCGACCTGTAGGACAGGCGTCTCGACCTCCAGAAACCCCTTGTCATCCAGGAATCGACGAATGGCCTGAAGCAGCAGGCTGCGCTTTCGGAGGACTTCGCGGGCATCGGGGGTGACGAGCAGATCGACGTACCGCATGCGATAGCGCTGCTCGACGTCGGTGAGGCCGTACGCGTGGCCGCCCTCGTATTCCTTGCCGAGCGGAAGCGGACGGAGACACTTGGCGAGAAGCGTGTATTCGCTTGCGTGAATGCTGACTTCGCCCGTTTTGGTGCGGAAAACGTAGCCGCGAACGCCGAGGATGTCGCCGAGGTCGAGGTCTTTGAACTGATCGTACGCCGCTTCTCCCAGCTCATCGAACTTGACGAAGAGTTGAATCCGGCCCGTCTCGTCGCGCAGGTCGGCGAACGTTACCTTGCCCTTGCCGCGCATGGACGTGAGGCGGCCCGCAAGGGAGACGGTCTGATTTTCCAGCGTCTCGAAATTTGCATGGATGTCCGCGGAATGGTGGGTGACGTCGTACTTCTCGAGCGTATAGGGGTCGCGTCCCTGTGAGCGCAGCGCATCCAGCTTCGCCAGCCTCTGCGCTCGAATCTCCTGCTCTTCGCTCATTTTTTAATTTTTTCTATGCGATATTGAATCTGGCCGTCCGGAATCGTAACGTCGACTGAATCGCCCACTTTCTTGTCGAACAGCGCCTCGCCGATGGGTGATTCGTCGGAGATGCGGTCCTTGTCGGGATCGGATTCTACCGAGCCGACTAGTCTGAACTCCCACTCCTCGCCCGTTTCAAGATCGGTTACGGTTACACGCGAGCCGATACCGACCTTGTCCGTGGGAATATCTTCATCCTGTAGAATCTGCGAGTTCTGAAGGACGTGCCTCAACTCCTGGATTCGGCCCTCAATGAGCGCCTGCTCTTTCTTGGCCTCTTCGTATTCGGCGTTCTCGGAGAATTCGCCAAACTGCTTAGCGTCGCGGATGCGGTCGGCCACCTGGGGGCGTTCCACCATCCGCAGGTGCTCCAACTCCCGATCCACCTTTGCATAGCCTTCGGGTGTTAGAACAATATGATAGTCCGTAGACATTATGCGCTCCTTAAGGACTGCAATCGTACGCTGCGGTACGGCCTGAGCCGCCTGCGTTGGTCGCGAGGAATCAGCATGAAACATGTAAAAACGCACTGACGCCCAACGGGGTCGTCAGTGCTGGCGGGCCAAACGGTCTTGCGCCGAATCAACGCCGAACAGTATACCCCTATTTTGCGTTACAAGTCAAATTTCGCATTAAGTAGATCTGTTAAGTCTTGATGAGAATCTCTTCAAAAACCTGGTAATTATACGGGAGTCCTCAGACGGGTCGGTGTCGAATCTGGTGGTATGACCCTTCCTGAACAACAAACCATAAAGCAATTGCTGGCGGTTAATGAAGAGCT
>JBBROJ010000185.1:0-6968 GCA_038229495.1 Chthonomonadales bacterium | reverse complement strand
TTTCTGGCGCAAGAACCGGCGGATCGGCGGCAAGACACCCTATGAAGCCGCCGTTAGCTGGTACGACAAAGAACCAGGCATATTCATCAGGAAGCCGACCGAGCTGCTTCTTTTCCGTTCACAAACTTGTGAGACTTGACAGGTAGTGAATAACCTCGACCTGGCCGTACGAAACGGATTCCGTACAGTAATGACCGTACCAGTTAGAATCGTTACTGTAGCCCCCGGTCCCCCATACGCTGCAGGTTCCCCAGCGATCTTCTTTGCTTAGCCCCCCGTAGATTTCCGACCTTGTCCATGGATTCGCGGTAAAGGTCTGAGAGGTTGTCGTTTGCACGGATACCGAACGACCAACAGTTATGCTCTCCTTCACCGAGAAGATGTCGAGCCCCCAAGCGTCCAACGATTGGCTGCTTTCGATAGCGCCCGTCATCGTATCCGTGAGGGTTATGGAGTGTGTTGCTGCCGCCACCAGAGGTGCTGAACTAGGGTTGTCCAGCGTGAAGATATAGTTCCAATCGCCGACATAGGTTTCAATCGGGCGCGGGTAATGGACGAACTGAGTACGGTTCCAGTCATCGTACTTCGCGTGGAACGTCAGATGGTAGTAGTTGTCCGCCTGGATTCCGTTCTGACTATCTATCAGGTGTACATAGACATGATCCGTAGTGCCGGGCGTGGCAGGGCCGTTGCGGTACGGGACTTCCAGGTACGGTATCGGGCCAGTGCCTGAGAAAGTGCCCTGGCTCCAGTAGCCGGTGAGACTACTGTACCAGTGGTACTCGGTGCCGTCGCCCCAACTGCCGATGATGTTCGCTGTGTACCCGCCAAACAAAATGGACGTAAACGGATTCCAGTTTGTCGGCAAGCCGGCGAGAGTGTGCGCGTGAATCACGCCTGCCGCATCCGGCAGGCACGGCTTTGGCGTCGGAGGATTGGTGGAGGTGTCCCGGTCGTTGGTGGTGTCAAAGTTCGATGTGATCGTGACGCCACGGTCTGTCGGCGCCATCGACGCCGAGACACTCGCGCTGCATGCGGCCTGGGATGACGATGTGTTGACGACGCTGGATGACGCGCTCAAGCTGATGGGGACGGTGATTACGCCGCTCGACCCGTCGAACTGCCTCAAGTGCGTCCCGCTGGCAATGCCGGACCCAGGGGCCGTAACCATCTCATCACCCTGCCCGTCGCTGCACTGTCCGCTGGGCGTCATCCCGCTCCCACTGGAAGCAGACCAGTAAGCACTCGAGGAGATCGCAACCCATTGTCTGGCGGGCGGGTTAGCTGCAATGGCGGCGTTAGGATTGTCATCGTCCCCGTAGGTGACCCACCGGAGCTGCATCGTTATGCTGCCGTTGGTCTGTACTTGCGCGGAGTGCGGGGGACCGTTGCCGCCGCTGTTCGAGTAGGCGTACACGAATCTGCTGATGAACCAGGTTAGCGGATTCGAAGTCCAGACATAGTGCTGATAGGCGCTGCTTGTTGTCCACGTCTGGGAATCGCCTGGGTCCGGGGTCCATTGGTCGTCGGCCCGGGATTTCTGACCGTTGAATGAATACCAGACCGGGCTCCAGTGCGGACCGGGCGGATACCCGCCGGACCCGCCACCGTAAAACGATCTGGCCCTATCCCCCCCCCCCCGCAATCAACGCGAGAAAAATGAAGGCGACGGTCATAGTGGCGGTTGTCTTGCCAGTTCTTGCTCGACGCATTTCTGTTCTCCTTTTACGGCGATAGATACTCCACCGTATACGTCTCGGCATTCCGTACAGCCAGGCGTTCTGCCTATTCCGCGACCGGCCCCAGCCCTCCTTTCAAGTAGTGCAAATCGATAAAATTACTTGCTTTCAGCAAATAGTTCGGCGATTCGAGTCCAACTCCTTCGCAATTCCAGATTATTTTCCAGATAATGCCGGCCCAACTGCGACTTTGAACTACGAATAACACGAATAACATGAATGGCCGGCCTTCGTTGAAGGAAGATACGGGCTTTCCGGCGTAATGCGGAACAGCAGAAGGACTTCGCCGTACCATATCTTCCGTACGTAATATTATTATGTCCAGCCGAACTATTCCACTCTTCCCGCTGCACACCGTTCTCTTCCCGCGCACGCCCCTTTCGCTCCGCATCTTTGAGGAGCGCTTCCGGTCGATGATCGACCGGTGCATGGCGCAGGAAAGGCCCTTTGGCGTCGTGCTCATCCGCGAAGGGCACGAAGCGGGTCCGCCGGCAACCCCCTGCAACGTGGGGACCCTGGCGCAGATACGTTCCGCGTCGCCGCTGGGCGATAACCTACTAATCGAGGTCGAGGGGACGCAGCGATTCATGCTGCTGGAGTATACTCAGGCGGACGAGCGGTATCTCATCGGCACGGCGGAATCCATCCGCGACGCGCCCTACGATCCCGCTGTAGTCCTTCCGCTCGCGGATGAGGTGCGCCGCCTGTTCCACGCCTATTTCGAGCGACTCGTGCGTAATGCTTTCGCCGCGGGGGAGGCGGTCCCTCACTACGAGCTTCCCAACGACGCCGAAGACCTTTCGTTCGTAATTGCGGCGGTGATACAGCCGACCGCTTTGATCGAGCGACAGCAGATGCTGGAGCTGACCGATACCGGCGCGCGCCTGAAGTCGCAGCGCAGGCTGCTGGAAATCGAGCTGGCGCGAATTTCCGATCCTGCTGAGGATTTACCAACCGGAGTTGTCCCGGTGATGCCTGGAGCGCTGGGAACGTACACGAACCGGAATTAAGACTCCCCATCATGCCCCGTAAGCCGACTCTCAGCCCAACCCGCATCGCCATCTATCTTGAGTGCGCGGTGAAATACCGCTATATCTATCACGACAAGATAGGCCGGTTCTATCTCCGCGCGCGTCCCGGCTTCAGCTTCGGAAGCACCATGCACCAGGTCTTGCAAAGCTTCCATGATGACGTACGCGCTACCGGCGAGGCGCAGAGCGTCGAAAAGATGCTGGAGCAGGTGGACGCGCGCTGGATATCCGCCGGTTACGAATCGGTGGAGCAGGAACGGGAGTTTCGAGACGCCGGAACGGAGGTGATCGGCGCGTACCACTCAGCGGTCAGCGAACGCCTGAACCTGGGAGTGGAGACACTCTGGACAGAGAAGACAATCACCACGGATATGGGGCCTTTCCGGCTGTCCGGGCGCGTGGATAGGATAGACCGCCACGCGGATGGCTCGCTGGAGATCATAGACTATAAGAGCGGGCGTCGCGAGGTGACTTCGGAAGATGTAGCAGGCAGCCTTGCGATGAACATCTACCAGTTCATACTGCGCCGAAATCATCCGGGCGCGCGCGTCGTCTCGACGATATATGCGCTCCGTTCCGGCATGCAGGCAAGCGCGGAGATGACCGGCGACGATGTGGAGCGATTTAGCGCGGATATTCTCGCGCTGGGCGAAGAGATTCTGAATCGCGATTACGAGAATCTGGAGCCTGTTCCGGTGCCCGCCTGCCGGGACTGTGAGTTTCTGCCCCGGTGCGAAGCGTTCTGGTGTCAACAGGCGCGGATGGAATTGGGAAATTGAGCAGATGCTGAGGAGAAAAGTATTCCGGAAGATTAAGCGGGCCGGCTGTATCGTCTCTCTACTGGCGTGCATCTCCCGTGCGTCCATGCCGTCCGCCCATGCGCAGGCGCTCGCGGGCTTTGACTTCACGAAGACCGCGGACGCCGCGCAGTGGAGGCCGGAACACGATATCACGCGTGTTGGGGCGACGCCGGAAGGGCTTCGCATAGAGATTGGCGGGAGCGATCCTTATATGGCGGGCGGAACGCGCGACCTTCCGGCAGGGCAGCCGCTCTGGATGCGAATGCGGCTCCGCTCAGATCAGGGAGGAATGGCGCAGCTTTTCTACACCGCCAACGCTAAAGGGATAACTGAATCCAATTCGATTCGCTTCCACGTGCGTGCGGGCGCGTGGGCAGACATAAAGGCCCCTTTGCCGGCGCTCGGCCCGGCTGCACGCTTTCGATTCGACCCTCCAGGCTCCGGAGGCGTCTGCCTGGTTCAGTCGCTCATGTTCGAGGCGCGCACGATCACGCCATCCCCGGACTGGCCGCCCACAACGCCTCCGAGGCTGAACCCTCCGCTATTTGGCCTCTCCTCCGGCGACCTCCAGCTTATCCATGGTCCGCAACTGGGCGGATTCAAGCTCGTCGTACAGGGCGAGACCATGGCCGTCGGGCACACGCATCCCCTCCTCGGCTACAGCAAAGATGGCCGCGCGCGCTGGCTCGATCTCGGCAAGGCGGCGGCAGTCACGACGGATAAGGTGGGCCCGGTCCTCACCGTAACCGCGATTGCGGTGGATGAGGACGGCGCGCGCTGGGAAATAGCGCAGACCTTTTCCGACACGCCGGCTCCGGGCGCTCTGGGCGTGCGCATACAGGTAAAAGTGGACCAGGATCGCGACGTGCTCTTCCTGCCGCTCCTCATTCTGCTGCCGGGTGCGGGTTCGTTCGGTGAGTCGAAGGGGCAGGCCGTCTTTCCCGGAGTGGAATATCTGGATAAAAATAAGAGCGAGGTCAGCAGCTCAGTAGCGGATATCGCCGGGGCAGGATCGCACAGGAAGATTCCGGACGCGGCGAAAATCACGGTTCCACTAATGGCAATTCAGGCGCATGATAGATACGTCGGAATCATCTGGCAGCCGAACGAGCGCGCAGCCGCGTTTTTCGATTCCCCGGACCGTACCTTTGGCGGCGGCGGGCACGTGATGGCGCTGATCTCGCCGGGAAGCGACGGACTCAACCGGGAGGAGAGCAGCCTGATTCCTTATGAGACGGAGCGGCTGGTATCCGGGATGACGCTCGAAGCCAGGGGAGTGCTCATCGGGGGCAAAGGCGGCAGCATACAGCCCGCTTTGCAGCAGTATGTTCGCGGCATGCCGCTCCCGCCTCTGCCGGAGTCAGGGCTGTCGTTCGGTAATTACCTTCGGCTCGCGACTGCCGCGTGGCTCGATTCCAAGGTGCGAGAGGGCGATCTCTACCGCCACGCGTGGCCCGGCAGCTTCAAGCCTCGGCCCGCCGCCGATGCCGCGGTCTGGATGCAGTGGCTGGCGCGTCACGCATCCGCGCCGGGCATGGACACGAAGCTGTCTCAGCGCCTGTTGGAAGCTTCGAAAGCTGCGCTGGCGCGCGTCGACCCCGCGCGTTACAATACCGCACAGATCGGGCATATCCGCTACCCGGTCGCGTCGCTGCTCTATGGCAGCGTAGCGGAGAACGTGGAGCGCGCACGGCAGGAGGCGAAAAGCCTGCTGACTCGTTTCGAACCGGACGGGAGCGTGCTCTACCGCAAAACGGTGGGCGGCCTCGACTACGGCAAGACTCACTATGCGCCGGACTCGAACGGCCTTACCGGTCAAGTCGTGCTTTCTCTGCTCCGTGCCGCCTCGCTTTGCGGTGACAAGGACCTCATCGCGGAAGGAATCAAGCGGCTCCACGGGCTTGACCGATTCATGAACACGGTTCCGCGCGGCGCGCAGACCTGGGAAGTGCCCCTCCATACGCCGGACATTCTCGCAGCCGCCTACCTCTTGCGCGCCTACACGCTGGGCTATGAGCTGACCGGAGACGAAGCGCTGATGGAGCACGCTCGCTACTGGGCATGGACCGGAATACCGTTCGTATACCTCGTGAATCCAACGAACCAACCGGTCGGTCCGTACTCCACGATAGCAGTTGTCGGCGCGACGCAATGGGTGGCCCCGAACTGGATGGGATTGCCCGTGCAGTGGTGCGGGTTGGTCTACGCCGACGCGCTGTACTGGTTCCAGCGATATGACCCCGGCGTTCCGTGGAAAAAGATCGCCGACGGAATCACGGCCAGCGGATTGCAGCAGGCATGGCCGCTCGGCAAGGATCCGGACCGCGTGGGACTGCTGTCCGATTCATTCGCGCTCCGCTCCCAGATGCGCAACGATGCGGCTATCAATCCCGCGACGCTGCTCGTCTGCGCCCAGCGCCTTTACAACCGTCCGGCGGTCTACGACTATCGCGTCTTTCGTGCTTTTGAAGGCAGCTTCGCGCCGCTCATTGTTCATGCGCCGGGAGAGATCGTGGAGGTGGGACAGAAGGCGGGGAAGGTGGTGTTCAAGGTGAACGGGTGGAGCGGCCAGCCGTACCGGATTCTGCTGGCCGGAATGAAGTCTGCGCCCAGAATCGTGATCGACGGCAAAGTGACGCCGCTAACGGTACCACACGCTTGGCTGGAGATGGAAGGATACCTGGTCCTCCAGGTGCAGGGCCAGCCGATGATCGAGGTGTACGCGCGCTGAATGGGCGTGCTTCGTGATCTCGCAGCGTATAGCTGTCGCAGCGCTGGAATCAACATCCTTGACCTGCCTGTGGTTATGCGGGCCAGGACGAGAGTTACACCCTGTGTGTGTGTGATGAGACAATTCACTACGGTAAAAACCGTTCGAATTCAGGACGAGGAAGCAACCGGACAAACTTATTAAACTATTTTATGGTCGTAGTGAAACATTTTTGTAAATGGGACGTCTTCATTTTCGGATCATGGTACTAGTCTCCACTGGTATCTTTGTTTTTTTGCCGAAGGCGGTTAACTGCCTTCGGCTATTTTTATGTCTCTTTATTCCCATTCGGTTCGCTTAGCGGGCGGGCCGAGACTGCGCTCCCACCGTGGAAACGAGCTGTTCGAGGATCAGCACGATAAAAGCCCCGACGAGTGCGTAAGGCCACAGTGAGCGGTTTCGCGTTAGGTCTTCCAATTGAACGGCGTTCTCGCCGGTTCCAACCAGATAGGAGGGGCGTCCTTCTCTGCGCGATTGCAGCTCGCGAGGATTGATGGCGCGGAGGTCGCTTTCGTCCGGGTTTATGTTGACGGCCACGAGCCCCGCCTCTCGATTGCCGCCCGCGAGTATCGTATAGACCCCTGCCGTCGCAGCGCGCTCGATAACCACGCCTCCGCCAACCCTGTCC
>JBBROJ010000184.1:0-7134 GCA_038229495.1 Chthonomonadales bacterium | reverse complement strand
GCTGAAGTCCGCCGGGTCGAAGGTGGGCGTGTAGTCGATCTTGGTAAAGTAGGTCGTAAGCGTCACGCTGTCCTGGGCGTTGAGCTGCTCGCTCTTCAGGCGGACGCCGGTTTTGTCGTCGATCCAGAGTCTCCAACCGCCCTCCGGCGTGCGAATCTCCACGATGCTGGCGTTCTGCTCCGCGACTACCTGTGATCCGACGGCGCGCGCGGTAATCCGGCCCGACCTGATGCCCTGAAGTATTTCCTTAACCTGCCCGTCGAATACCTCGGGAGAGGCGATACCCTCCAGAATGACGTTCTGGCTCGGCTTATAGTGCTGGAACCGGCCCCCATTCTGAAGGATAATTTCGCCGTTCATTCGGGGTGGCGCGAGAAATTGAATCCTATCCAGCCAGGGCCCGCGGTGCTTCACGATCTGTTTCGATTCGAGGCCGCCGGCCATGACCTGGGTGATCTGTTCTCCAATGTAGGGCTGCTTGTTACCCTGCCGCAGGAAGAGGCCCATTATTTCGCGCGCGCGTTTTACGTCGGCTGGATTCGCCTCTGTAGCTGCTATAGTTGCTATAGCTGTTATAGCAGCTCTCGGTGCGGACAGCATTCGCGGGCGGCCCATTCTGCCCGGCTTGCGGCCCTGGCGAGCCTGCGCGCCGCAGGGCGCGCCGGCAAGCCCGACGGCCAGCAGGATGGCCGCGGCGCCGGCAAGCGCTCGTCCGAGCCGCCCCCTAAATCTCCGGTTGTATTGACTAAACTTGAACATCAATTCGCTCAATCCCGCTCAGCATCCCGCTCGACAAACTGAGTGGCGGCCGGCCGTGTTCGAACCGGCAGCCGCCACTCCTTGCTCGGTTCCATTTGTACTGTACAGCTACTGCGTCGTCGTCGCGGGCTCGCCGCCGTCCTGAATATTCAACGTATTCGACGTATTCGAAGCAACCAGCGCGGCAGCGGCAGGATCGCCCAGCGGATTGGAGGCGGCGAGCGCGACGCTTTGATTCCGCGCCGTCTGCGCTATCGACGGTCCGTGTGGCGAGGGAGTGCGATCAATCTCCACGATAGGCCGGGATGCCAGGAAAAAGACGGCGAGTCCGCAGGCTCCTACCGCCGCCCCCCATGCAGGCAGCACGCGGGGACGAAACATTTCGCGGAGGCCCGAGAACCAGGCCATGCGCGGCGGCTGCGGCTCTATCACGGCGATACGCGATTGCAGCTTCTCCATGAAGTTCACGGAGACCTCGAACCGCGGAGCCTCCGCCAGTAGGCCGACGGTTCGGCGCAATTCATTGAGCGCCCCCGCGCATGGGTTGCACTCGCTAAGGTGCTTGTCCACCTCCCAGGTGTCGCGGGCCGACAGCACGTTGTCGATATATTCCGATAGCAGGGGCTGAATTGTTTTGCAGTTCATGATCTCACCATTCAATTCTGAAGGTATTCAAAATCTTCGTGTTCTCTACTTGTTTGCAAAAGAAGCGCTTCGAGCGCTCCGAGAGCTTTGTCATCTATAAGATTGCGGAGCCTTCCATATAGGGCTGAAGCTTTTCGCGAAGCGCCGCGCGGGCATTGAACAGCCGTGATTTCACCGTGCCCAGCGGACAGTCCGCAATCTGCGCAATCTCTTCGTAGGGCAGTCCCTCTATGTCGTGCAGCAGAACTACAGTGCGCAGCTTTCCCGGCAGCGCTCGCAGCGCCTGATTCAATCGCGCGCCGAGTTCCACGTTTAGAAGCATGCGCTCCGGATTAAACCGCTCATCCGGAATCTCCCGCTCGACGTCCGCCTCGTCCTCATCGTCTTCTCGTAGTAGAGAGGACGTCAGCGCGTTCATCTTCCGATTCTTGCGTGTGTGGTCGATGCAGATATTCGTCGCGATTCGGTAGAGCCACGTGTTCAGGCTGGCGCGGCTCTGAAACGATTTTATGTTAAGATACGCTCGGACAAAGGTCTCCTGCGTGAGGTCTTCCGCGTCGCTTCCGGGGCCCACCATCCGGCTCACGAAGTTGAACACCTTGTTCTTATAACGCGATACAATTTCGTTGAACGCGGCCGCATCGTTCGCTTGACACCTTTTAATCAGCGTGGTGTCGGCATTGGACACTGCAATCACCTTTCGCACTCCGGTTCCGGCTCGCGCCCCATCGCTGGCTCTCGTTTCTGCTTCTACAGCCGTTTAGACGCGTGCGAAGCGGGTTTGTTCAGTGCAAATTGCGGAAGTCGGAAGTCGGAAGTCGGTAGTCGGAAGTCGGAAGTCGGAAGCCGGAAGCTGGAAGCCGGTAGCCGCGTATCGCATCCTCCGTTCAAGGCGCTATGGCGCGGAAGCAGGCTGAACAACCACGACGACTGGGCTTGACAAATACTTTCGCGCGGCGCGCGCCACGTCTTCGGGCGTTACGGCCTCGATGCGCCTCGTCAGATCGGTGTCGAATGCATAGCCCACGCCCAGGGTCTCGTACATTCCCGGATAAAAAGCGCGGTCGCGAGTTCTCTGGTGATTCAGCGCATGGACGCCCGCGGCATAGCGCCGGGCGCGCTCGACCTCGACTGCCGTGGGCGGGCTGCTGACGACCGACTGCACCGTTTCCACCAGCATCGTTTCCGGATTCGCGCTCCTGGCGGTCGACTTCGCTGTGTCCGCCTTCTTCGCGTCTCTTGCCGGGTCGTACTCCACGTAGGCGACGAGATGGCCGCTACGCGCGAGGGCCGGAAAGTAGGTTCCAACGGCATAGCCCACGCCTCCCACGTCCCGTACCTGGCGAAACAGGCGGGAGCTCTTGCCGCCGCCCAGAAGCGCGTTCAGCACGAGCGCAGTCGGGTAGTCGGGGTCCCCCAACGCGGGCGCGCGATACCCGGCGAGAAGAAGCGTGTCACTGGTCGCGATCTTCCGAACCGTCCGGCTCTGCTCCTCATATCTGTCGTCTCCCGATGGGACTGGTGTCACGGTCTTGCGGTCGTAATCCACGAACTGGTTGTTGACATTCCGCTTCACTACCTCCGGCGAGATATTGCCTGCGACGGAGATAACCGTGTTCTCCGGCGTGTAGCGGCGCGTGAAGTATCGTCGCACGTAGTCCGAATTGATTCGCCGCAGTGAATCTACCGTTCCTCCAAAAGTATTTCGGTAGGGGCTTTCCGAGTAGAGGCGGGAGCGCAAAGCCGCGTAGCCCATGCGGAACGGTTCCGTCGCCTCCTTTACAATCTCGGAGGAGACGTCTTCCTTCGCCCGCCGGAGAGCTTCATCGTCAAATTCAGCGGATTTCACCGCCGTCGCGAGCAGGCTGAGCGCGTCTCGGAATCCCTGCATCGTGGTCACGCACGTAAAGACAGTATAGTCGGGGGTCCAGCGGCTGTCGAGGCTCCCGCCGGCCGCATAGATGCTGCGGCGAACGGCGTCGCCGGACTGCTGGAAATTGCTGCCGAACAGCGCGCGCGAAGTGAGCGAGCCGATTCCCAGAGCGCCCTCCTCCTCGGCAATGCCCGCGCGGATGAAGAGGCAGATCGCAATCGTATCGCTGTTGGAATCGGGCTGCACGAGCACTCGAACGCCGGTTGGCGAGGTGAACTTTACAATCGACGGCGAGACGGCGAACGCGCCTGCCGCCGGCCCCCCAACCCCCAATCCTTGGGGAGACAGAGGGGCCAGGCTGGCATATACTCCCCCAGGATTGGGGGTTGGGGGGCTGTTTTTCAACACACACTTAACAATCGGTGGCGAGGCGGCGAACGCGCCTGCTGCCAGCAGCGACAAGGCGGCCGCCGGAAGGAATAGGCGTGGAAGCGAGAGGGCTAATATGTGTTTCACGCGTTTCATCGCTTGTCCTGCGGATTCAATATGAGATCGGCGCGCCGGTCCGCGGTTAGCCATTTCCGCGCGAATGCGGAAATATCGGCGGGTTTGATTGCGAAAAGCTGGTCGATGAGCCGCCGGGCGATCGTGTAGTCGCCGAGAATATCGTATTCGCCCAGCGCTCGCGCCTGGCCGGCATATGTCTCGACATTGTAAAGGTAGGGACCGATGTTCCTGCGCCGCGCAAAATCCAGGTCTTCCGCGCTCGGCGGCTCCTTTTGCAGGCGCTCGATCTCGATCGTAATGAGCGACCTCAGATTTTCAGCGCGTCCCTCTTGAACTTGTGCCGAGAGCTTCAGCAATGACGGCCCCGCCTGCGGCATGTAGTCGCCCTCCACTTCCGACGCCCAGGCACCGGCCTGCCTGGGATGCGCGGCGGAGCGAACAGCCGCCGGTCGGACGGGCTTCTCTACCGGCTCCCGGAGCGCGCCCGCGATTCGTCCAATCTCCGGGTCCCCCAGGAGGACGGCTGCAATCATGGCCGTTGCTATGTCCGCCAAATCTTTCATGGGGCCGAGGCGAAAAGCGACCGAGACGTGCTGCCGTCCGGAGGGAAGAGCAGCGGCTGTGGCGGATAGGGCGCGAAGTGCGGCAGGAGCGGGCTTCGTTTTCGCCGGCAGGGGTTCCGGTTCGCCGGGGCCTGCGTGCGCCGGCAGCCTGGCCGAAGCCCATTTTCCGAAAGCGGCCAGCACAAGCTCGCCCGCTTTCTCCGGTGTCGTGTCGCCCACGATAACCAGAGTTACATTATTCGGCACGTACCAGCGCCGGTAGAATTTGACAACTCTTTCACGACTCAGAGACTTGATCGATTCCGGCTCTCCCAGAACCGGGCGGGCAAAAGCGTGTTTCGGCGTCAGCTCGGCGAAGAGCCGATTCGTCGCCTGCCTGGCAATGTCGTTGCGGCTGCGCGCAAGCTCGTCAAGAATGACCGCGCGCTCACGCTCCGTCTCTTCCGCGGGCAGGATGGAGTTTTGCAGGGCGTCCGCAATTACGTCGAGCGCAATCTCTACATGCATACTGGGGACTGTCGTGTAGAAATGGGCGGCGTCTCGCGTCGTGCCCGCCGCGAGGGCTGCTCCCATATCCTCTATTGCCGCGTCGATCTCGCCCGGCTTTCGCGTGGGCGTTCCCTTGAATAGCAGATGCTCCAGGAAATGCGCGGCCCCGTCCTCGCCCATCTCCTCCGCGCCGCTGCCTGCCCGCACCCACGCGTCGATGGCAACGAGCGGCGCGCCGTGCTGTTCCCGGACGAGCAGGCGAAGACCGTTTGGCAGCACCCGGAGCGTCGTGCCTGCCAACAGCGGCGGCGGAGAAGCCGCGAAGACGTGTGAATAGCGCGACTGGCAGGTCATTGCCAGTAAAATAGAGAGGTACGATAGATACCGGTGCATAGACGTTCATTCATTGGACCTCTTGCATATGTCAGGTTCCGCCGGCGAACGAGTGAATGAATTCACTCGCTGGAGGGCCTGCGGCCAATCGTCCTCACGGACGAAAGGCTCATGTAAGAAGTCTATCGCATGCGTAGTACCGATAAGTTGGTCTCGCAAGCAGTAAATTCCTTTGCAAGCCTTGCGAAGGTGTGCAGTTCAGAATTCATCAGAGCTTGCAGAATAGGGTGTTCTCGTCTGTGAGGACGACCGGCCGATGGCGCAGAGTTCTCGACCACGCCACCGGTCCGAGTGGTTGAGACAGCGAGTGAATTCATTCACTCACACCCCCCCGCAACGTAATTTGAAGAATCTTGGTTCACACCCGTTGAGAAGAGGACTCGGGCGTCCTGCCAAAGAATTGAGATGTTTCGGTTCCGATAGCAGACAGGAGTCCCAGATGGCCCTCCCTATAGCCCGCGTGAATCCTGAGGGCAGCATGGACAGAGCGGCAGCGACAAGACGCTGTGTTACGTTCGGCCTTCTCGCATGGGCGGTTCTGTTCCCCGGCTTCCTATGGATGTCGCGCGCTTTTCCTTACGATTCCGGGGCGTGGTTCGTGGGGGTGATTGGGGTTGGCCTCTTTGCTGCGGTCATGGCGCTCATTGTCATCCTGTTCGTTCCGCTAGCCTTTCATGAGATGGGACACCTGCTCGCGGGACGGCTCGTAGGGTTCAAGCCATATCTACTTGTCCTCGGCCCCTTTGGATGGCGAAAAACCGAGGGCGCGTTCCGATTCTACTGGACGGGATACTGGATTCAATGCTCCGGCCTCGCCGGCGCATCTCCCCTGGACTCGCGAAATTTGCGCAACCGCACCGCGATATTTATCCTTGGCGGTCCGCTCGCCAGCCTGATTCTTGCGATTCCCGGAGCGCGCGTCGGATACTACGTGAAGCCATTCCGAAGCTGGGTGGGCGCTTCGATGCCAAGCTCAGGGGGTTCGGCTCACGCACTATTGTGGCTGCTTCTCGCGGCATGGGGATTCGTGTCGGTCAGCGGTCTGGCGTGCGGCCTGCTGTGGCCTCGGAGCGGCCCGCTCCGAGCGGATATAAGCGCGCTAACCGTTCTGCTGAGAGGATATCCTCATGCAAGCCGGTACGCGGCGGTTGCCGCGCTGTATTTTGATGGGTTGAACGGCGTCCCCGCGGGTGAATGGCCCAGCTCCTGGATTGAGGCCGCCACATGCCTGAGCGATGTGAGCGCCGACGATGCTTACGGGTGCTATTTCGCCTTCACCTCTTTCTTTGCTCGAAAAGATTATGGCAGGGCCGGTAAATTCCTGACTCGCGCCCGCGAAGCGAGCTCCACGCTGCCGGCCGATGGCCGCGCGGCCATACTGATGGAATCCGCGTTCTTTGTCCTTCAGTATGAGCAGACGGTCGATGCGCCGATTCTTGCCCGCCGGTGGTTCGAAAGGGCAAAACGCTTCTACCCCGCATCCAGCATACGGCTCCGGAGAATCGAGAGCGCGGTCCTTTTCTCTGAAGGGGCTTACGCCGCCGCGCTCGCGAAAGCCACCCAGGCCCTGAAGGGTCTCGACGCCCTGTCTGCTCCTGCTGGTTCGGACGATCGGGAGCGCGCCTTCCTGGAACGCCTGATAACGGAGATCGTCGATTCACGCGGCCTGCGCCCCGGCTCCGACGATCCGCCATGCTAATTCTCTCTCCACGCCGCGAAAATACTTCCAAATCATTTCCCTTTTGTCTTGACTTGTGTATCGGAGTAGGAGTATTATATACCCTGCGTCCGGGGAAAGTCCCTGGCGCGGACGACGCAAAGCCGGTGTCAAATCGGCAATAGAGTCGGCCTGAAGCGATCTTTGAAAACCGGGCAGAGCATGAACATTAAAGTACAGTAAGGCGC
>JBBROJ010000183.1:0-7189 GCA_038229495.1 Chthonomonadales bacterium | reverse complement strand
TTCATGTCACATCAACCTCCCGTGGGTACTGAATGGTACACACTGACCGAAGATAGATGTGATATCCGTGTACGAGATCAGATGACACACGGGTGTACGAGATCAGATGATACTTGTCTAATTAATCTTGATGTTTGCGTTCATTTCTGCACCAAGTTGAATAAAAAAAGCAGGCACACGAGGGGGCAGCGGATGTTGATAATTCGGACGTAAGGGAGCCGGGCGGTTGACGACTTTAGACGAACTATTCCGGTAATTGTCTAATGCTCGGCTATCCGTCGCTGTCCATGTCGCGGAACAGAGCGCCGAACCGGTCGGCAAGGTGGATTTCGAGCGAGGAGAAGGAGAGGTCGAAGGCCATGGTCCAGAGCATTATCATGGCCTCGTCCTTTGGGAAGTCGAGGACGCGCGCGAAAAAGTCGCGCAGAATCTCCTCGTAAGTCGTCTTCGGTTCATTGATCACGATTGGCGCGCGAAGCTGCCCCTGAAACACGTCCGCATGCATCCGGTCGAGAAAATCCCGGACATTGGCAGGCGTGGCGTGCTCCAGATTCGCGCCGAACTCCTGACGGATTGCGCTCTTGAAGTCCTCAATGTGCAAGTCGAATCCTTAAGCGACGGAGTTTATGGCGAAAGAGGCGCTACTTAGCCATCACATCTACAACGGTCAGGCGTTCGGGTGTTCGGGCGTTCAGGTATTCGGGCGTTCGCGCGTTCAGGTGTTCAGGTGATCAGGTGGGCCGCAGCGCAAGCCTGACGAGTCGAACACCTGAACACCTGAATACCTATCTTCAATACCTGAATACCATTCTTTCACCTGGCATAGAGCGTTCTTATTTCTTCGTACATCTCATGCGGCACAGTTTTGAGATGGGCTACGGCCTGCTCCAGGTCGACTCCGACGATTTGATTTCCCTGAATCGACGCCATCTTGCCGAAGCTTCCTTCGTGAACCAGTTCGGCAGCCTTGATGCCCAGCCGGGTAGCGAGCACACGGTCGAATACAGTGGGCGAGCCGCCCCGCTGAATGTGGCCGAGGACCGCGAACTTCGTCTCGAATCCCGTGCGATGCTCAATCTCCTTGGCAAGATAGTCTCCCACGCCGCGTAAAGGCCCGTGCCCGAATTCGTCTTTCTCGTCGGTGTTCGTGTGCTTCTCGTCGTTTGAAAACTTGACCCCTTCCGATGCGACTACGATGCTGTAGTTCTTCCCTCGCGCGCGGACCTCCATGAGATGGTCGCACATGGCCTTGATATCCAGGCCAAGCTCGGGGAGTAGAATCCAGTCCGCGCCGCCCGCGATACCCGCATAGAGGGCGACCCATCCCGCGTGCCGGCCCATGACCTCGACCACCATAACCCGATTATGAGACCGCGCGGTATCTCGCAGACGGTCGATTGAGTCCGTCGCAACCGAAACGGCCGAATCAAACCCGAACGTAAAGTCCGTCGCGTTCAGGTCGTTATCCATGGTCTTTGGCACCCCGACCGTTGGAATGCCGAGCTTGAACAGCTTGTACGCGACGCCCAGAGTGTCCTCACCGCCCAGCGCGACCACTGCGTCCAGCTCAAACTTCTTGATATTGTTCAGGCAGGATTCCAGATCCTCTTCCCGGCCTGGCATGAAGGGATTCGTGCGCGACGACCCCAGCATCGTGCCGCCCTGGCCAATGATGTCTTCTACGTCGGCCAGGCCCAGCGGCCTGCTTACGCCCTCGACAAGCCCCTTCCAGCCGTTCAGGAATCCAATGCATTCATATCCGTAATCCAATGCTCTCATGACAAACCCGCGGATAGCGGGATTTAGACCGGGACAGTCTCCGCCTCCGGTAAGCATACCGATTCGCATCATCTCGTCCTTCTAGTTCATCAGTCAATTGGTCAATGAGTAAATGAGTAAATGAACGGCCTTCCCATTAACTAATTGACTAATTGACAAATTAACAAATTGACTAATTGACTTATTGACAAATTGACTAATTGACTAATTGACAAATTGACTAATTGACAAATTGACTAATTGACCCGTTGACTCTATTTATCCGGCTGACTTCACGCGCTCGCCGGGCTCCACGTCGCCTTTAAGCACATTGACGAGCGCGGGCAAACGGTGCATCCCGGCCCGGCGCAGATAGACGCCTAGGCGCGTGGGCTCCCAGTTCCGCCAGCACTCTGTCCGAAATTCCCACAGATCCACTGTTTCCCCATTCGGACGCCGATAACAGCGATTCACGAACGCGGGCCCGCTCGACGTAAGCACTACGGCCAGCGCGATGACGACGAGCGCGGGAAGATAGATAAGGAGCACGATAAATGCGAGAATCTTTGCGGCGTCCAACCATTTTATTGCTATGTGGGTCCATCCGATAAGTCCGTGAGTCGCCCGCTGCGGCTTTTCCATTATGCTTGCCCCCGAAGTAAATAGGTCAACGGGACAATTAGTCTGTTAGCAAATGAACGGCCATTACATTGACTCGTTGACCCATTGACCCATTGACCTGAATTGGTCATTGTGCTTCAACCTATACGGGAGATGGTGGCGAGGGCCCAGCAGGCGATACCTTCCCGCCGGCCAACGAACCCCATCTTCTCGGAGGTTGTAGCTTTGATGTTTACTTGCGTCGGGGCAATGCTGAGGCCGTCGGCAATGACGGCCACGATCTCAGAGCGAAAGGGACCGATTTTCGGTTCCTCCGCGAGGAGAGCTACATCTACATTGACGATATTCCACCGCTCCGCTTCGAGTCGGCGGCGGACCTCTCGCACAAACTCGATGCTGGCGCGATCTTTATGCGCGCTGTCCGTGTCCGGAAAGAGGACGCCGATGTCGCCCAGGGCGGCTGCGCCCAAAAGAGCATCGCAAACGGCGTGGAGCAATGCGTCTGCGTCTGAATGACCGGCGAGGCCGCGCGTATGAGGTATGTGAACGCCTCCCAGCCAGAGGAGGCGGCCACATTCTTCTTCTGCGAATGAATGAACGTCGTATCCAAATCCGGTCCTGACGACGGGATACCGGTTCAGAGCGTTCCGATCTTCTGAATGTCCCGCAAGGATTTGCGCCACGCGCTCCTGATCTCCGGGACAGGTCACTTTAATGTTGGCCTCATCCCCAGGGACTATATGTACTGCATATCCCGCGGGTTCCAGAATGGACGCTTCGTCCGTGGCCTCGAGGATGTGGTCCCCGAGCTTCACGTATGCGTCGAGAAGGTCTGCGGTACGCGCGCCCTGTGGCGTTTGGACCGCCCAAAGCCCGTCGCGCGACACGGTCTCTGAAATCACGCCCTCGCCGTCCGCGCGCTTTAATGTGTCGGTTACAGGCAAGCCCGGCAAAGCCGCGCCATGTTCCATTATGGCTTCCACGACGCGCGAGATCAGATCGGCGCTGACAATAGGCCGAGCCGCATCGTGGACCAGTACGATGTCGCACTGCGCCGGAAGGGCCGCCAGGCCGTTTCCCACGGATTCCGCGCGCGTGCCAGCCCCTGCGACGACTGCGGAAACCTTGCTGAATTCGCGCGCCAGCGCGCTTAACCGATCAAGTTCGTCCGGCGCGGCGACCACGATAATGCTGTCGATTCGCTCATGATTTTGAAGTACGCTCAACGTCCAGGCGATAATCGGGCGGCCTTCAATTTCAAGCCAAATCTTGTTACCGGCGCTACCGAACCTTGAACCGCGGCCCGCTGCCGGTACGACCACGCCCACCGCCATTGGTTCCCTCGTCCTCCTCGTATGCGCCGCCCTTGGCTCGTGCAAATATCATCTTGCCGGCGACCGTCTGGAGCACGCTGGTTACAATCACGCTCATATGCTCGCCTATGTGCTTGCGGCCATCCTCGATTACGATCATGGTTCCGTCGTCGAGATAGGCGACGCCCTGATTCTGCTCTTTACCTTCTTTAATGACGGTTACCGGCATCTCTTCACCCGGCAGGACCACAGGCTTAAGGGCGTTGGCAAGCTCGTTCACATTCAGGACCGTCACTCCCTGGAGCGCCGCGACCTTGTTCAGGTTGAAGTCGTTCGTCACGATCATGCCGCCCATGCTTTTCGAGAGCTTGACCAGCTTCGTATCGACCTCGTCGTTGCGCGCTTCGATGCTCAGCATATGATCAAACGTGCGCACAATCACCGGGAAGTCCTTCTGCATGTTGTTGAGAATATCCAGACCCCGCCGCCCTCGAGCGCGCTTCAGGGAATCGGATGAGTCCGCGATATGCTGCAACTCGTCGAGCACGAATCCTGGAATATAGATCGGACCATCCAGGAAACCGGTCCTGCATACGTCGGCAATTCGACCGTCGATAATCACGTTGGTGTCCAAGATTTTGGCGCGATCCATCGACAATTCCTCGCTTTCCGCGTCGACCGCCGACCCGGAACCGCCGATGAATCGGAACTCGTTTTTCATGCTCATCGTAGCGCGGATGCCAAGATAGATGAAAATGACGCAGAGCAGGATCGCGAGCGGCAGGCCGCCGAAAGGAATACGAAGCAGAGGCAGTACGAACGGAAGAGCCGCGATCACGCCGATGAACGTTCCAAATCCCACGGCCACTTTGTCGCGCGTGGACATCATCTCTATTGCATTGCCGGCCCTGATGATCCAGAGCGAAACTTTGGGGCCCAAAATTGAGCCGACCAACAAGCCCAGTATTGAGAGAGCCGTTACGACGGATGGATAGTAATAGGGATAGGTGTGGATGAGGTCGTCGCCACTGGGAAGCCCCCATAATGATGGAAGTGTCTTCACCGCTAGACCCAGCGTTAGGCCGAGACCGGCCAGAATAAGTGCAAGTACGACACTGAAGAACTGCTTGAAACCACGAATTGTCACGCTGCGATTCACCTCCTTTCGTACAAATTGGTCAATGAGTCAACGGGTCAATGAGTAATGAGGCAATGCAACGGCACCCCATTGACCGATTGACAAAATTACTCGTTGACCGTAAAAGCGCTACTCCACATTCAGAATCTTGATCTTCGCTCGGCCCACCACGCCCGCGACCTGGAACATGTCGGTGACGTCGCCCTGCGCGAACTTGATATGAGTCGCGTCCACGAACACGCTCTCCTTCATGGTGGGATCGAAGGGAACCCACTCTCCTACCCAGCATTCGACCCAGGCATGATAGAAGAACTTGCCCTCGGCGAATACCATGCCGCCGCAAACCCGCGTGGGTATCCCCGCGGCTCTCGCGATGCCCGCGAAGAGCGTGGCGTAGTCCCGGCAGACGCCGCGCCACTTGCCGTTAATCTCGACGCAGGAGCGGGGTACGCCGATACTGTAGTCCGGCGTCATATGGGTGTTGACCCAGTCATGAATTTTCACTGCCACGTTGTAGGCGTTCACGTCCTGGCCCCGCAGCTCGGCGGCGATCATTACGATCTGCGCATCGTCCGTCTCAAGGTAGGGAGCGCGGAGAAGCTGCGGCTGAACACCGGAATCGGCGATGGGGAGCGTGGCCGACTTCGCTGCGTCGAACCTGCGCGCGCGAATCGTCATGCTCCATTGGTCCGTACCGGCCCTTTCGGCCCGCTGACGCTCGTCCGAAATTATCAGCTTCGGGTCGTCGATGCCGGATATGAGAAGGGAGAGCGACTTCACCGCGCGCGGATTCTCAATCGGCTTGTTGACCGTGACGGCGGTGGCCTGTGCAAAGTCTTTGGGCGGAATATACGCGGTTTTCGCACCGCCCGACTGGCCCAGAACGATGAACCGGGGCGCTGTGGAGGACAGGTTCTTCGCTTTGATCTTCGATTCGCGGAACATCGCCATGCCGAGCGGCAGATCGCCCTTCAGCAAGTCGCCGTACGGAGTCTGCCAGGAAGTCATCGCGCCAAACGGCGTCGTTGCCACCACGCGAAACGCCTTCGTGGTGCCCTCGTCCGTCGTGACCTGGTCTTCGCCCTGCACCTCGATATCGGTCTTCTGTAAAGATACGGAGAGCGGTTCCAGGAAATAGAACGTCATCTTCTGGCCGACGGCGAGCTTCTTGCCTTGCACTACGTCGTTCGAATCGGCGGTCAGGTTAGCGCCCGGTGGAACGGGGACCTCCTTCTTCACCGGCGCTCCGCCCGAGTTAACGGTGCAGACAATTTTGTCCGGTTGGTAGTCGGCCTTGATCTGCACGACGCTGCCGTTGGAGGAGATATTGTACTCCGCGTACAGCGGCTTGTACGTGGAATCGGTAATGGTATAGCCCCTGGTGTCCTGGGCCACGGTCTTTCCGAACATCTCGAGCCGCGCGACGCTGCTGCTGGTCAGCTTGATCGCGGGCTTGCCGTGATATGTCGCGGACTCGGTGACGATGTTCGTATAGCCGATCTTGCGGCTGTTAAAGTAGAGACCCGTCCAGCTCTCCTTCGTTCCCTTTATTTCGGCCGGCTTTCCCGTCTGCGCCAGCGCAGGCGGCACAATGAGGGTTAGCACAATGAAAAGGGAGAGAGGGTGAAACGGGAGGAATTGCGAAGAACGTGTCAACGATTAGCTCCATACTGGAATCCGGCTTGCGATAGCGAATTCCTCAAAACCGTGTTCGCCTATTATACCATGATAGCTCTCGCGACGGCCCCGCTTTCATACATAGGCTGATGTTTCGACCATGAAGAGGATACGCGGCGGCGCATGCTTAATCTCCCTGTTGGGGTGGCGCGTGAGCAGGGCGACAAGACCGTTAAGGCCGATCGTGGATGTGAGTTCAACTGTGGCGCATGATAATCGCGGGGGCTCGTGGCGTCAATCACGCGGATGCTCAATCAAAGGAGCGCTCAGTTTACGCAAAAAAGTACCCGCCTTCCCAAGGGAGAGCGGGCTTCCATCGTAGATGATGGAATTCTTTGAAAAGGAGGACATGCGCTACTTGTATTACGCCGGTAGGAACAGGATTGTTCCGATTTGTTTTGAAATTTGTTTCGAATAAAAATATGTTTGAGAAACTTCCCAACTCAACTGCCTGCTTCGTCTGCGGGAACAGCAATCCATCAGGCCTCGGCGTCCGCGATTCCAACGGCGTGCTCTACGCGCGCGCCAAGGGCCGATACCTGCCCGTCAGCGACGAGCAGACCCGCGAGGTCGTCGGGTATCTCCAATTCGACGAAGACTGCGTCGGCCCAGAGCGTATCTGTCGAATTATGGAGTAATGTGGATGACTCAGTTCACATAGGCGAATAAGCAGACATCGATT
>JBBROJ010000182.1:0-7192 GCA_038229495.1 Chthonomonadales bacterium | reverse complement strand
TATATTCGTGAGGAGCGCGAATCCGATGTGCTGGTCCGGCATGAAGGCGACCTGCGCATTGAATCCGTCGATATTGCCGCCGTGCTCCACGACCTGGTGGCCGTGCCAGTCACGAAGGAACCACCCATATCCGTAGCCGGTTTTGGGCCCGAGGTCGATTCGCTTCACTGTCAGCTCGTCGAAGCTCTTCTCCGACACAAGCCGCTTGCCGTTCGCAACGCCGCCGTTCAGCATGAATCGCACCCACTGCGCCATGTCGCGCGCGTTCGAATTGATGGCTCCGGCGGGCGCGATGCAGCCAATCTCGCGCATGGGAAGCTGTATCTGCTTTTTCGAATCCTCGTCCCAGATATATCCAAGCGAGTGGTCTGTCGCGTCAAGCATCTGGGGTACCGAGAGGTTTGTGGAGCGCATACCGAGTGGGCGAAAGATGCGGCGCGTTACGAAATCGGCCCAAGGCGTCTTGTGCGTTACCGATACAATCTCGCCCGCCGCAAGGAACATTACGTTCTGGTACTGAAATTTTTCGCCAAATTTTGCGGTGGGCTTTGCCGCGCAAGCCACACGGATAACATCGATTGGTCGCAGACGACCAGTATACCAGGCAAGGTCGGTCCGATTCAATCCCGACCGGTGGCTCAGCATGTCGCTGATGGTAATCCTCTGGTCGGCGTCGGCATCCTGGAGCTTGAAGTACGGCAGATAGCGCTTCGGCGAATCGGCCAGGTGCAGCTTGCCTTCATCGGCGCTCATCATGACCGTCATCGCGGTGAACGCCTTGCTCGATGAGCCTATCGCGAACAGCGTATCTGGCGTGACCGGCAGGCTATTCTTCACATCGCGCAGGCCGAGTCCCTTCAGATATATGACCTTGTCGTCCTTGATGATGACCAGCGACGCTCCCGGAATATGCAGGTCTTCCCGCTTGGAGTCGACCGTCTTCTCGATGGCGGCCAGCTTCGAGGCGAGTGAATCGTCGGCCACGGCGCGGGGCGGCTGTATGCAAAGCGCGGCAATTCCAAATATTGTAACGGCGATTCGGGAATCTATGACGTTAGCGGATTTCATCTTACGCATGTGGTTGATCTCCCAGAATTCTGCGGCAAAAAGGGCGTAAAAGATGCGAAAGCGATATTAAGTCAGCTCTTACTCTTCGGGGACCTCCGGGTCCTCCTCCAATAGCCAGTGGAGTGTGCCGGGGTCGGCCCGATCGATGAATAGAATTCCATTCAAATGGTCGACTTCATGCTGAATCACGCGCGCTTCATAGTCTCTCGCGCGGCGGCGCAGGGGGCGGCCCAGCATGTCCATTCCTTTGACGATTATCTCGTTCGCGCGCTTCACGTCGCCCTGAAGCAGAGGGATGGAGAGGCAGCCTTCCGGCCCAGTCTGATCGCCCTTCATGGAAACGATTTTCGGGTTCAAGATGACTCTGAGGGGCTCCTTGTCTTCCGGGAGCCGGTAGATGATGACACGCTCTGAGACGCCCAATTGCGGCGCGGCGAGTCCCACGCCATGCGTATCGTACATGGCGGCCTTCATCGTATCGACCAATGTCCGCGTTGCGGGCGTGGGCTTGTCCAGCGGCTTAGCAACCTGCCGCAGCACGTGGTTTGGAACTCTTACAATCGAGTCTGTTCGCTGCTCCCAGAGCAGAAGAACGTCACCGGGAACCTCGATCTCAACCTGCGGCGGACGATCGGGCATGCCTCTCCTCGCGTGCATCAGAAGTATGCGCTATTATACCGTAATCCTCCGGGAGCGGGCGGAGCATTCGGCGAGCCACCATGGAGCTTTCCGCAAGCAGGGACGTACACCGCACCGGCGAACCAATAGGACGGGCGGGAAGGCGGAGGGACCACGTCGTCAAAGAAGAGGCAGGCTCTTGGACGAAGTTACGCACGACCGCATGGGGTGTCGACCTCCAGTGCCATTCTCTCCGGCGACATGGAGCGAGCAAGCTATTGACACCGACCGCAAATCCCAATACAATTGTCTGGTTTGCGAAAGCGTCACGGCTTGTTGCATTATTATAAACGGCCGAGTTCCAAGGGTTGAGAAATATGGCAATCACGAATAAGAGCGCAAGCTTGGCGGATGACCGCCTTTCCCGCAGACGAATCGAGCGAAATGAAACCACCCGCTAATTCGCCGCTCAGGAACGGTTCATATTGCGGCATCTCTTCGGAAGCGCGCGCTGAAATAGCTGCAGCGCTTCCTTGACCGACGCATCGGTCAGAGCTTGTTCCGTCCGCGTGCGGAGATCAAGGAGAATGTTTCGTTCAGAATCGATAATCGCGCCGCCAACAAGCTCGCCTGTAGGCGATTATATCTGAAATGTATAGGGAACACAAAGAATTACGTAAGCTGTTTCCGCACCCACTTAATGGCGGCCAATAACCTGGTCTTCCCAGATGCGAATCCTGCTGGACTCATCGCGAATGGCGGCGTCTCTGAGCTTCGCGTTGCAAACAATCTACTCTGAGTTGTCTCCTACGGAGAGCACTCGAACGTCTGGGATTTCGGCCTCGTTCCTTCCGTTGATCTGAACATGGCGGGCTGGGTAGTTGAGGAGTTGACGAAACACGTGAAGCGCGAGTGGAGTATAGAGGGCAATCTCGCTGACCTGTTCCCCTTTAACTTCCGCGAGATATTGTTCGATTTGTTATGATGTGAGGAACGAAGCGGTAATCATTTTCTATTCGCCAGATTCGGGCCGTAGCCTGCCAATACAACTCCAATTGAACATGAATCGGCTCCTGGATCATGAGTGAATCCAGGAGCCGTAAATCAACTGCACCGCAACCCCTCGACCTATCCTAATTGTTCGGCGAGGCAGGCCATCATGAGGGTGGCGACGGGGTCTGTGTGGAATTCGCTGACCACGTCGAAGGTGGTGGCGACCATGCGACCCTTGCCTACCGGCAGACGGACAACATATGCGCCGGGGTTGTGCAGCCAGCCCACGAACAGGCCGGAGGTGACCATATCGGGGTTGAGGCCGACCGGCGCGCTTCCGCTCATCACGCGGTGCGGGATCACCTTCTCGTACTCGAAATCAAACTTCTGCGTATCGGGCAGGTGCGGAAAACGCTCCGGGATGAACCAGGTCTGCGACGAGCACCACTCCCCCCACCAGTTGTTCATCGTGCGCTCCTGGAGTCGCAGCCCCAGGCCGCTGGCAATCTGGAGTGATTTCGGGTGGAGGGCCGCAAGAATCGCTTTGCCGCCCTCCTGAACGAATCGATTGGCGGCTGCGTCCCAGTAGGTGATGATCGCCAGGGAATCCGGCTCCGGCGTGTCGACCACTCGGAATCCGGCGGCTTCGGCGCGCTCCTTGAAGCCATCTGCAAGGCCGAGCGTATCGTGAAGCCAGAGCGAGCGCCCCGCGCCCCACGTATGCATCGCGGCTGGAGCGAAGACAAGCGACTGAGTCGTGCGCGCCAACCGTTCCCCATTTCGACCGATGAGAAGAATCTCCATCTCCGCCTTCGTGGACCTGTCTACCTCGGGCGCCTCGAATATGATCTCGTCGAGGCGGGTGGTCTCCTCGCGCGGCGTCGGGCCCACCGAAACCACGCCTTGCAGGTCGAGAATCCGCCACTCCAGCCGCGCCCCCTCCGTGTCCCTATCCGAGAACTTTGAGAACTGCATCTCGATTCGCGCGGTCTCGCCGGGCCAATAGGAGTACCGCTCCGGCCGGGGAATGAGCAGGTCCTGCTGCTGTAGGTCGATCAACCGGTCGTAAAAGACCTTGGGGTTGCGCCCCATATCCAGCAGGCCGTTCACTTCCCAGTCTATATCGGTGAACTCGGTAACGACGTAGCCCGCGACCTCGCGCCGCCGCCGCATCTCCTCGATCTGGAACTTGATCGCTATCCACTGTTGCTCTTGCGAGGCCTCCGCGAGAGCGTTGTAGTCTTTGAATGCGCGGCCCAGCTTCTGCTTTTCAAAGCGCGCGAGGAAGCCGTCCGGATTGGTTATGCCGGCCCCCGTCTTGAACCAGTACGGCTGCTTGCCCTCATATTCGAGTATGTTGTCGTAGTTGGGCAGGCCCCAGTTTCCAAACTCCGAGATTAGAAGCGGCTCGTTGTTCTTGCGGGTGGCGTCGCCGAAACCGGAGTACGTGCCCGACATCTCGCGTTCGGCGAAGATGCGCACCCACTCCGCGAACTCATCCGCCTGGTCGGGAACGTTGAAGTAAACGTGGTAGTCGTCGAGGTCGCTGACCACGTGGAAATTGGGAATGCAGGCCGAGTTGTCCACGATGAGCTTGTCGGGGGCCATTTTCTTGGCCCAATGGTAGGTATCGATAAGCCACTCGCGCTGCTCCGGTTCTCCCAGATCGATTCCCCAGCTCTCGTTCATGATGGTCTTGATGACAATGCTCGGATGGTTGCCGTCGCGCACCAGCATCTCCTGAAAGGTCTGCCGGGCGCGCTCCCGCATCCGCTCCGAGAGGATCATGCCGTTGGGTATCTCGTACCAAACCAGCAGACCGATCTCGTCGCAGAGGTCCAGGTAGCGAGTGGAAGGCACCTTGATGTGGCAGCGCATCAGGTTGAGGCCCATCTCCTTGGCCTTGAGGAACTGGTCGCGAAGAAAATCGTCAGACGGCGCGGTGTAGATGGTCTTCGGATAGAAGTCCTGATCCAGCGCGCCGACGATAAAGTAGGGCTCGTTGTTCAGCCAAATATGGCCTTCGCGGGTCTCGATCTTACGGACGCCGAATCGGGTATGGAAGACGTCGTTTATCTCGTCGCCCTGCTTGAGGGTCGCGTAGAGCGCGTAGAGATTCGGATGCTCCGGACTCCAGGCGCGCATGTCCGGCAGAGAGACGGTCGCTTCCAGATCGGTCGCGCCGCGGGGTACGGGGAGGACAATGCTTTCCACTCGCCCCGCCCCCTCCGGCTCCTGGAAATCGAGATGGATCACCCAGTTCTCACTCTTCGCGGCATCGGGAGAGAGGCAGGCGGAGACACGGATAGTGCCCTCGTCGAAATTTGATAGAACGTTCACGCGATCCAGCGCGACAAACGAGCGCGCTTCCAGCCCAACGCTCTGCCAGACGCCCGAGACGGGAGTGTACCAGCTCTGTTTCCCGTGCGGAATTTCAGCAAAAGAGAGGATGCCGGAGCCGTCGGGCAACGGTACGTCGTTGTCGGGCGTTGCATCCGTCACGCGGACGCTCAGTACATTCTCGGCTTCCCACGTTAGGAACTGTGCAACGTCGAAGGCGAAGGGGGTATAGCCGCCTTCGTGCTTTCCCACGAACTGGTCATTCAGCCAGACTTCTGTGAAGTAGTCTACCGCTCCGAACCGCAACAGAACGCGCATTCCGCGGAAGGAATCGGGAACCGTAACGGTTCGCTCGTAAACCGCGGTCCCCGCCCAGCCGCGCAACTCCGAGAACTGGCTTTCCCAACACCCCGGCACGTGCGCTGTCCGCCAGGGGGCGTTGGAATCGGTCCGGAATTGCCAGTCACCGTCGAGCGAAAGGTTCTGGCGAGTAGTTGCGTGGTCGGCGGCAATCGCTGCCGTCTCCATCGTGGCGCCCGGGCGAATCTGATTCAAAATGGACAATCCCATCCTTCTGCCTTCGGTTCGGCCAATCGTTCAGCCGAGAATACCGCCGGTTCGCGCTAACTCTTGGGGCTAACCCCTTGCGCGTGCGTGTCTTACGTTATCGGTTTCTGAACACCGTTTAATGAGGCACATATTAAGCTGTACGCCTCTATACACTTCCATACGAATCGCAGTTCCCAGCATGACATAAAAAGCGCATGTCCGGGGTGCAGTTTCATGAACGGGAGTTCAGTTTGATGAACGGGCGGCGGAACAGAACGGCGGGGGCGGCGTCTTGACTACGTTAATAGACTGGAATCATGGACCGACCCCGAAGGTTACTGGCGATTCCATCTCCAGTTTCACGCAATGTCTTACTTTACGCGAGAATTCCGAATCGAGGTGAAACTATGAACAACAAGCTTAGAGAGAACGAAATCTATCGCCCGTCGCGCAAATTGACGTTTAGGTCCGTGTCCGCAGTAGTTAAAGTGGCGACGATCGGCTCGCTGATCACGCTCGCGGGATGCAGCGCCGAAAAGCCCATTGATGCCGCAACCGGCACGGCCAGTAATTCGAACAACGCTTCGCCCGCGCAGCCGCAGCCGGCGACCGTGACCCGTCGCGACATCGTTGCGCAGGTTGCTCTAAACGGGGATATTGTCGTTCCACCATCTGCACGCGCCGACATTCTGCCGCCTTTCCGCGCCACGGTGGACAAGGTGGACAAGACGGTGGGAGCGGCCGTCACCAAGGGTGACATCCTCATTCAGCTCTCGCTTCCTTCCGCCGAGGCGTGGCACGAGCAGACGAAAGCAGCTCTCAAGCAGGCCGAAATCGACTATGCCAATGCGAAGCGGCAAAATAATGCGCCCGTTGTGGCCGCGCAACGACAGGTCGATGCCGCTCGCGCCGCCGCTAACGCAGCCCAGCAGAACAGCTCGACGACCTATCAGCCGGACGGCACGGTGACGACGACTACAAGCCCGTCTACGCCATCTACGCCGGCCACGGGATCTACGCCAACTACACCGCTTGCCTCCTCTTCGGATATTGTTACCGCACGAGCGGCTCTCCAGCAGGCACAGGCCGACATGACGGCCAGCCTGCTGCCCGATAAACAGCGGCTCGAAGAGGCTCGCGCCAACAACCAACAGGCGCGAGCTGGCGAGAAGCAGGGGAATGTTCGCTCGCCCCTTACCGGGACGGTGATTACGTTGAATGCGCAGCCTGGGAAAGAGGTGGGGGTAGACGCCAGGCAGCCCGTCTCCACTGTCGTGGATCTGAGCGCGATTCAGGTGCAGTCGTCCATGGACGCCAATCAGGTCAGCTTCGTGAAGCCGAAGATGGGCGTTGCGCTGACCTTCGACGAGCTGCCCGGAAAGGCGTTCGACGGTACGGTGGGGCAAATTACGACGAATCCCAGCACGAAGAGGTATGTTGCGGTTATTCAGTTCAAGAACCGGGATGCCGCAGTGAAGCCTGGCATGCATCCTCACGTGGGCGTTAAGACCGGCGGCAAGTCGACCAACGCATTGGCGGTTCCCGCGGCGGCGGTGGACAAGGATAGCAGCGGCAAGTGGATCGTGAACGTGCAGCGCAGCGGCAAGTGGGAAAAAGTCCCGGT
>JBBROJ010000181.1:0-7257 GCA_038229495.1 Chthonomonadales bacterium | reverse complement strand
GGAACCGGGCAACTGGCCATGCCCGCCATCATCCTGCGGCCGACACCTGTAGAGGCGGTGGAGATGTGGCAGCGGTCGGCTACAAACCCGTCTGCGCTGTTCACCTACCTGGACCGGGGGTCGCTTCGCAAATTGCTGGAGCCGAAGAACTACGATTCGGAGACGCTCGGCAATCTGCTCCTAACTCTGGAGACGATTGCGGTCGAGCGGCTTGGCGACATCGGCAGCGTAGGAGTGATATCGCGGCTGGAGACCTACGCGGCAGACAGGCAGGCGGCAAAGGAGTTCGACGCCGCGACGACGGGCCGGCTCGCCATCGAGAGGATACGCGCCCGCGCTAAGGGGCGCGATGCTTATGTGCAGGAGTTGGTCCGCTGGCTCCAGACGCCGGATCCGGCAGCCGATTCGACAGAGCAGGAGGAGAAAGATTACTGGCAGAGGGTAATCGCCGGAGGACGCGCGCTGGGCGTCGTGAAGGCGGTGGAAGCTGTACCCGCCTTGCTGGCGAAGCGGCAGGAGTCCGCCTGGAGCAGCACTCTCCTCGGCCTCTATCTGGTTCGGGCGCTGGCGCGAATCGGGGACGCGCGGGCCCTCGAAACGATGCGGCAGCAGTTGCTGCTCTTTGCGTGGTATGTTCAACCTGCGCAGGTGCCGCTGGAACCGGAAGAGCCCGACGTGGCCTGGGCGTACTGGCAGATACGCACGAAGGGCATGACGCAGGCGCAGGCAATCGACGAGATGATCCGATCAGTTGTAAATGGATTGAAGCATCCATTGCACGTTGACAAAGTCCTCACGCTTATCGGCCAGCCTGCGGTACCTGCATTGGTTGCCGCACTCGTCGCTCCGCCCGCTGGCGAGCATTCGGAGTCTGCGCAGCATATAGCAGTGACGGTCCTCAGTAATCTGAAGGCACCAGAGGCCGTACAAGCAATGCGTGGTCTACTGAGTATATCTTCTCCAGGACTGCGCCCAAGGCTTGCATGGGCTTTAGGAGAGATTGGCGACGTGTCGGCCCTGCCTGAGCTTATGGAGGCGGCTAAAGATTCCGACCACACGCTCAGGCAGATGGCCGCAGAATCACTCGGGAACATTGGCAATTCAACTGCGGAAGGCTTACTACTGAACATGGTGGGCCACGATTCGGATCCAAATGTTCGCTCGGTGTCGGTCGACGCGCTTAGTAAGATCGGCACACTTAGCACAGCTAACGCACTGGAAGTGATGATGCCCGCGGAAGTGAACGAGAACGTGCGCGCTGCGATGAGGGTGGCCGTCAGGAAGCTGAGGAGCAAATAGCTTGTGTTTCTGTTCCGAATGCGGCCGTTAAGTCCCGCTACGCCATCAAACCTCGGGGTTCAAGCCACCGGAAATATGGGTTGGGGCCAGGATTAATGTTAGGTGTGCATAAGTAGCACGAGACGTATGAACGGCGCCCCCTCCGGCTCCGAAGATGAGCGCTTTTCATCTGCCGCGAAGGAGTACAATCATGAATGTAGGTATTTGGCGAGGATCCCATGCCTACGCATCCTCCCTCGGCCCCGTCGCGTCGTACGGCTGTCCATCGTGCACGCCGTCGCGGGCCATGCGGCAGACGTCCGCGTAGTCGCAAAAGCGGCAGTGCTCGCCGGGAGTCGGCATCACGTAGCCGGCGCGGATTCCTGCGACCGCCTGCCGGACCGACTGCTGCGCCGCGAAAGAAGCCTCCATATACTCGTCCGCGGAGAGCGGTTTTGCCATTTTGCCGTCCTCCACGCCCGCGACGGGCTGGAAGACGCGAATGTCCACCTCGCTTCGCCTATAGAACCGGCGCCGCCCCCGGTCGCGCGGAGACTCGTAGCAGGCGACCGCTCCCACCTTGCCCCAAAGCTGCTCGACAGCCATCATGTAGAGCGGAACTTGTAGGCTTCGGCCCTGCTTGATGCGGTCCCACTCCACGGAGCTTCCCAGCTTGTAATCGAGGATGATCGCCCGCCGGTCGTCCGGCAGCATATCCACCCTGTCGATGGCCCCGCAGAGCTGGATGGCGGATTCACCCTCGTTACCCGGAATCATGAGCGGCTCCTGCGTAGAGTGTGAATCGTAGTCACGTTCCTCGCCCTGCGCAATCTCTTCGTCGTCCGATTCGTCGTCCGGTTCCTGGCCAAAGGAGAGCTCGAAGTAAGAAGGGCTGGCGCCGAACAGCCCCGCGTATCGAATCTCGCGCCCGGCCAGCTCGCGCAGCGTATCGGTTAGAGATCGCAGCATCATCCGGCGACGGTGCGGACTGGCGTCAATCGCGCGCGCCTGCATGCATTCGGAAAGCTCGCCTGTCAGCGCGGTGGTCAGATTCTGAACTTCATCGCCTGCGTCGATCCGAAGCGAATCGCGCCGCCTGCGAAACGTGCGGCGCATGACGGCGTGAAGGAGCGTGCCCTTGTCCGCCGCGCCCGCGCCATCGCTCAGCGCCCGCAGCTTCAGGCCGTATTTCATCAGATGGCGGAACGGGCAGGTGTTGTAGGTCTCCACTTCCGTAATGCTGTAGCGGCGCGGGGAGGCATAGGCCTGACGCAGCGCTTCGGTCAGCTCCGGCAGGCGGGGCAGTAGGCGAGACGCCAATACAGCGCGGAATTCCGCAGTTGCCGCGCCATCGTCCGAGAGAACGTCATCGCCGGATAGCGCGAGACATTCGGCCAGCAGCCGGTCTCGGTCGCTAACGCACTCCTCGGGGCGCGGCGCGACGTCCGCAAGCGTGCGAATCTCTAGGGGAATATGCTCAAACAGCGCGCGCGCCTCGTCGAGATAGAACGATGGCAGCGTATCTGATTCTTCGGACGAGCGTGGAAACGAGAGAATCAACCGTTCTTTTGCGGCAGTGACGGCCATGTAGAAGAGAAGCCGCTCATCGTCCGCGCGGTCGCTCTGCTTTTCCAGATCGATCTCGCCCAACCCGCGAAGCGCATCCCGCTCCTCGTCGCGGAAGAAGGGGTCCTCGTTTACGCGTCGCGGGAAGACCCGCTCGGTGAGTCCCATTACAATGACGAACCGGGCGTCGAGCTGCCCCGCGTCGTACGGCTCGATGAGGGTAACCGCTTCGCCTTTGGCGTTCACTACGTTCAACGGCGGCGAGAAGGGAGTTGAGCGGAGGGCTGCAAGAAGGTCCTTGTGGAACTCCGCGAACGATATCTGCCCCGCTCCGGTCAAGCGGGCCACTAGCGCGACCTGTTTCAGGGTCTCGTTCCACTGACCGAGTGCGGCGGCGCTCTCTTCATCTTTCGGCCGCGCCAATCCAACCGCTTTCACGCACTCTTCTATGGCATTGGTCATCTCATTCGGCGCATGCTTTTCCGATATCAGCCGCCGGTCGGACTCCAGCATACTTGAAAGAATTTCCGCAAGCGCCTCTCCCTTTTCCAGCGCTTCCTCGGCCAGCTTGCGCCATCCTTCCCGGCCCTGTCTCAACGCGCGGCGGCGCGCTCGAAGCCGCAGCGAATCGGCCGCCAGCTTGCTCGCGGGAGTGTAGCTCGATTTGAGAAAACCTATTACATCTTCGCGCCGCCAGTCGGAAAGGAAAACCGAGAAGAGCGTGAGAAGAGTCTTGATGCAGGGGTGCTCGGCCAGCGGGCGACCCTGGCCGGCGCTGATAGTCACTCCATACGCTTCGCCGACGCTGCGAATCAGGTCCGCGTATTCACCTGCCGACCGTACGATTATGGCGCAGCGGCTCCACGGAGTGCCGTTGGTCCTCTGTTCACGGCAAAGAGCCCGCACGACCATCTCCACCTCGGTGTAAGGGTTCGGCGCGTCGAAAATCTGAACCGCATAGCCGCCAGGGTCCTCTTGTATCTTGTCCAGTGTCGCGCTCGGTCCCGGCCCCGAGGGCGTGAACAGCCCATGCTCCAATCGATTGAGCGTGGACGCGGGGCTGGATGCCGGCCTGTTCAGAAGGACACGAGTAACCGCGAACTCCGCTTCGAGCGATTCAAGCGTGCGCATGGGCGAAGCGAAAAGCAGTGGGCGCAATTCGTCATAGGGCAGCGTGACGGCTACCGAAACCCCGCGACCGGCGATGGCCGCCAGCACGCCGCGCCACATACGGGAGAATCGGTAGAAGCCATCGACCAGAACGATTGGCGTTTTCTTCCAATCGATACCGTGCTCAACGCCGGATGCTATCTGTCGCGCGGCGTGGCCCGGAAGGTCCTCTTCGTCGCAAAGGCCGTGCGATTCGAGGAACTGCTGGTAGGCGGAATAGAGGCGGCCAATCTCCGTGGCTTTACGCGCAAAGGCCGGATCGTCCAGTCTGCGGGCAGCATCGTCAACGCCGCTCAGAAGCATCTCGGGCGTAACGCCGGACAGCTTCAGATCGCGCAGCGATTCGCCCAGCGCGCCCGCGAATCCGGGAGTGCCGCGCATCTTCCCAAAAAAGTGCTCGCCGGCGACCTGCGTCTCCACGATCTCCGCCAGGGCCAGTCGCTGGCATGTTCGGTGGGCGGTATTCAGCAGCGTGCAGTCGGCCACCTCGCGGAGCATTTTGCCGAACGTCTTGACGTTGTTGCAGGGGACGCTCTTGTCGAGGTCGCGGATTCGGCTTTCCAGCCGGTCCGCGTAGGGCTGCGAAGGGACAAGCAGAATCCCCGCGCCTTTCGATGCGATGAATCGCTCGAGACACCAGTGCGTCTTCCCGGACCGCGAGGGGCCGAGCACAGCCGTCAGTCGCGGGTTATTAGAGGTATCGGAAAGTAAAGGCATGGAAAGTGTCCGCGCGTCGATTCTATCATCGATTCTATCTATGCATAGTTCATCGGCGGCCTGGTCCTTCCCTGCCCCGCTCAGCGGGCTGCGGCAATCCGCCTTCGCAGCCAGACGGCCTGAACTATCGACACCACGCCCGACGACACCCAATAGAGACCCAGCCCGGCGGCCATTCTCCGTACGATGAACACTATCATTAGAGCGCTGGCGGTCGCTGCAAACCACTTTCCCGAACCCTTGCCGTCGCCCAATGAGAGTGCAAGAAATGTTATCGAGCCTGCAAGCGCCCCAAGCAGGGCGTCAGGATGCGCGAGGTCCGCAATCCAGCCAAAGGAGCGGCCCGCTCCGCTTCCTGCCGCGATGGCGCGGTAGAGACCCCCGAACAGGGGCATCTGAACAAGCGTGCCTACGATGTCACCTTTGTTGAACGATGCAGGCAGGTGCTCGCGGTACAGCGCGTTAATCTCTTCCTTAGCTTTGGTAGTATTGCCTGACCGTTTTTCTATCGCCGGCACGCTTTCTTGAAGCTGGGCAAACCCCCTCTGCCGCGCCTGCGCCCGAAGGGCTAAGTGAATGGTCAGCGGCAGAAGGCTGAGCCGTGCCGCAACCGAGAGCACGAGGATCGCCAGACCAAAGCTGCCGGCCAGGGCCTGAGCGAGAAGTAAGATCGATCCGCGCCGCTGCATCTCCTACCTGACCATCGAGCAAAACGGCCCGATTCCCGCCGATCTCGCCAAAAAGATGGAGAACCGAATCTTCGGCCGCGATATCTGACAATCCGTGTGCCCCTTCAATGGGCGGCGCGTGACGCCGACGAGCGAACCCGCCTTTCAGCCTCGGGAGGCGGTGGTCGGCCGGACATTAGGCGAGTTAGGGGAGATGACGGAAGAGGAGTTTCGGGAGCAGTTTCGGGGCAGTCCCGTAAAGCGAGCGAAATGGCGTGGGTTGATGCGGAATGTTGGAGCGGCTCCATTGGCATATAGTCCGTCCCAGGTGCTGGATACTCTCGACCACACAGCCCAATGATATTAGAGTCTTAACGAACAGGAATAGTTGAACACGCCCGTTGCCGGCCGACATTTTTGGCGCAAAGCAACTAACATCGTCACTATGACGAGGTAAAGTGAGTTTAAGGCGAGTAACACGGGTCGACTTTTGCAAAAGCATCTATTCTCGGTATTTCCATACAAAGCACTACTGAAAGGCACAGGATGAAAAACACTACTAGAAAAATTCTTACGGTCTTTGTCACATTAGCGCTGACTGCCGCTGTCCGCGCAGACGACAAAGTCGGTCACCGAATCATCGCTCACTCTAACGGCCATGTCATCATCCTAAACGTCAATGGCGAAATAGAATGGGAAGTTGCTATGCCATTCACTTCTCACGACATTCAGGTATTGTCAAATGGTAATGTGCTCATCCAAAACAGTCTCACAACCGTCGTAGAGATGACCCCGAAAAAAGAGATAGTCTGGAAACATGAGAGCAAGCCGACCGCCTCCAATGCCGGCGATGTACAAATTCATGCATTTCAGCGGCTCAAAAACGGAATTACGATGGTTTCAGAAACAGGCAATTCGCGGATCATCGAAGTGGATAAGGATGACAAAATAGTTCGCGAAATTCCAATTAAATTCGACTCACCTCCGGCGCACAATGACACTCGCACGGTCCGAAAGCTCGACAATGGCAACTATTTGGCTGGCCACGAAATCCAGAGTGTTATCCGAGAGTATGATCCATCCGGTAAAGTGGTCTGGTCGTACAAGCTCGATCTTGCAGGTCGTGAGCGCGTCCCGGGCGGCGATGGCCACGGTGCCGAGCCTTTCGGAGCATTACGATTAAAGAACGGCAACACCCTGATCGCCTGCGGCAACAACAATCGCGTCGTGGAAGTGAACAAAGCGGGTGAAATTGTGTGGAGCATTGATCGCGATGAATTGCCTGGAGTGCATTTCTGCTGGGTCACATCGCTTCAGGCGCTCCCAAATGGGAATATCATTATTGGCAACACGCATGCTGGTCCGGATAATCCTCAGCTCATCGAGGTGACGAGAGATAAAAAGGTGGTGTGGACTTTTAAGAATTTCCCAGTAGTGGGGAATAATCTTTGCGCGTCACAAGTGCTGGACGTCAAAGGCAAAGTACTTCGCTGACCCCCGTCTGAAGCGAAGTTTCACCCGCGCATTGAAGAGCCGGGCAGATTAACCTTTGATTTGCTCGGCGACGGCCCGCCGACACGTAGAGCAGAGTTTTGAGGATTGGGAGGCGCTTGGACACGGGAATGGCCTGAGGCCGGACTTCCTAGATATCCCCTCACCTACATGTCACTGTACCAAATTGGTGCGCGTCTCACCAGTCTGGATTCCTTTCAGGAACCCAGCGGCCCATGCTGCGGAGCTTGGCGGCGCGAGCCCGGTCACGCTGACCCGTGTATTCGCTGTCCGCAAGCAGGTTGTATACGTCGTCCTTTCGGTAGAACCACCACTTGTTGCCTCCGCCGTCACACTTCCTATTCGC
>JBBROJ010000180.1:0-7454 GCA_038229495.1 Chthonomonadales bacterium | reverse complement strand
GTGACGCCAAACGGCAGATTGAGGCGGCGAATCAGTGAGTTCTCCGCGTTGAGCAGGCGCACGAGAGCGCGGTTGGCCGCTCCCGGCACCGAGACCAGCGAGGACTTAGGCTCCGCGTCCCTCTTCTTGAATGTGTTGCCCAGATGGCGCACGATCCAGACAATGGGGAAGAGCAGGGTCATCGCATAGGAGAGCTTCTGCACGCGGAGATGGGCGGCGCTGAAGCGCTCGCCGAGCTGCCGCGCCACATACCGCCGGAAGTGCATGAGCGCCACGTCGTGCGCACTCCAAAGCGACTGATAGGCCGGCACGCTGGCAACGACTCGGCCGCCCGGCTTCAGTACCCGCTGAAATTCGCAAAGAGCGGCATGGTCGTCCGGCAGGTGCTCCAAAATGTCCAGCGCGACAATGATATCGAAGGAGGCATCGCGAAAGGGGAGGCGCATCGCGTCGGCGGCGCAGAGCCGGGTAATGTTTCTGCGGCGGCTGAACTGGAGTGCGAGGGGGCTGAAGTCCGCGGATACGACCTGGCCATATCGTTCCAGCTTCTCGGACATCGCGCCGGTGCCACAGCCTATGTCGAGAATCGTGAGGTCGCTCCGGTCGCCATAGAGGTCGCGGAGGAAGGTCAGTACCAGGTTGTGCCGCCCCACGAACCACCAGTAGGAATCCTCGAGGCGGTACATCCGTTCGTACTCGTCGCTGTTCATGCCTCTATTATACTGCTATTATTCCGTCCGGAGGACGTTCGGCAGAAGGCCCCCCTGACTCGCGTTTTACACGCGTGAACACGGCAACAGGCCGTTCCTACCCATTGTTCCACGGAGAGATTGGATAGATTGAGGAATTACGATGCCACTCATTGAGCAGCTATTGGCTTCTGTCGGGGTGGGTGCGGCAACCTTGACGCTCCAAGTCGATTCGGCGGTCTGTCCGCGCGGCGGAGAGATAGAAGGCAGGCTGGCGCTCGAAGGCGGTGATGTCGAGCAGCGCATTGAATCGCTTACCGTCCGCCTGATCGAGCGCTACAGCCAGGGCAAGGGTACCGCCGAAAAAGTTAGAGACCAGCAGATCGTGTCTAAGCGATTCCTTTACGATCCTTGCGTGAAAACTACTGTTTCGTTTCGCTTTCGGCTGCCGGACGACGCCCGGCTTACGCGCAAGACGTCCGCAGATGGATGGCGGGTGGCCGCGGAAGCCGACATACTCTGGGCAATAAACCCTCGCGCCAATGTCGATCTCGAAGTCGTGCCGCACCATGAGGTAACGGCGGTCCAACTTGCCCTGGAGCGGCTTGGTTTCGCCCGGACCTCGGTCTATTTGGAATTCGCGCTGCCGGAAAGCCCGGACACGATTGTCCGTTACTATAAGGCCCCGCCCCATCTGCGGGAGCAGATCGACGGCGCGTCCCTCCATCTCCGAGTACTCGAAGACTACGTACATGGGCGTCTGATTCTGAATCGCCGCCAGCACAGCGTCGGGGAGCGCCTGCTGGCGATGGTGGGGGCGGACCGCGAGGAGCATGAACTAATGATCGTTCGTCAGGATCTGTTGAATGCGGAGGGCGGGCCACGCTATGAGGGTGCCACAAAGCCCATCGAAGATGTGCTCAACCGCTCGCTCATTCTGCCCGAGAACGTGGAAGAGCGCACCCTGCTCCGCCCCACGGCAGGACCGCCGCCGGGAGCGAATTCGCTCCTTCGACCCGCAGGCCCGACCGATTCAATTAGCGCCGATGAGCTGCTGCGCCCAACAGATGCTCCGCCTCCCGCCAGCGAATTGCCCTCACGCGACTAGCCCCTTGCTCTCTTGCCGACATCCCTAAAAAGCGCCGAGCGAACTTTTTTTAGCAATTGTGGAACAGTTTATGCCCGGTTCGCGTCTTTGCCAACGTCCGAACCCGCTCCGCACGCAATTCGAGCGGCTCCAAACCCGGAAATCGAACAGGCCAATAAGCTTTCCAAAGGAGTCCATTATGATGTGGTATGGTTTTCTCTCCGCTCTTGCGATTGCAGCGGTACCGGCAGCGCTCTCTGCGCAGACCATCAAGACAGTGGAAATAGGCAAAATCGCGCAGGTTGACGACAACTCGCCTACCGTTTGGGGTATGAGCGGCATGGAGATGGTGAAACTGACCGCGTCTGTAGGCGGCAGAACACCGATCATGCGGTCTGAAACGTTTGACGCCCGCACCGTGGAGATTTTGACTCGAACTCAGGCACCGCCGCTCCGTCAGAGCGATATCCGCGCGGTCAGCCACAACGGCAAGGACTATGTGACCGTGCGCAACTATCTGCTCATCGACGTATTGCCCCAGGATGCGCGTGCGGCGGGAACTTCGACCGCCTCATTGGCACGAAAGTGGGCGGCGAGCGTACGCCGGGTATTGCCACAAGTTGCCCCGACCCCGAACCGCTTCGGAGCGTAAGTCCTCCGGTAATATCTGTACAATATAACGCAGTCCCGGCACGGAGCGTGCCGGGACCGCTTGTTTGCTTGCTTCTTTATGCTTGTCTCGCTGAAGCTACTTCGCCGCGGATACGGTGGTGAAGCTCATGCTCTTCACCATTTTCTCGATCAGCGGCTTCCGGGCGCTGAATTGAGTCGCAGCGGTGCGCCCGCTGACAACGTATGCGCGCCCGTTCTTTATGAATGCCAGAATCATCGATTGCGTGCGAGTGCCGGGATGCGCCGCGTCCATGCCGGTAAAGGTGGAGAGCACGGCGGGCACGTCCGCAAACGTCTGTTCCTGGTCCGACAGCACCTGAATCTGTTCGTAGTTGCTGGAGAGGGATTTTTGGACCTTGCTCATAAGCTCAGCGACGTTCATCTGGCCCGCGGGCAGAATGGATATGGCAAGGCGCTCCACGCTGTCGTCTTCTTGTTGGAAATACATCAGCCCGTTATTTGACGGGTCCGGCAGGTCCACGTTGTCGCGCTTCCAGCCCTTAAGAACGCCAATCTGCCAGCCGTAACGGTCATGATACACGGAGAAATTGCCGCTGATAGGCGCGACAGGCTGAGATACCTGTGCCACGACTGCCACGACATTGTAGGTTGCATGAAGCGGCTTCATCTCGACCTTGCCCGTAGTGGCGTTGGTCCTCTGCCCGACGTAGTCGACATTGAAGATGTAGCGCGTCGTCCTGGCCGGCTTATCCGTAATCGAGCTGCGGCCCGTGACAACGATGCCTTTTCCAAATCGACCGCCCGACACGGTGACCTTGCTGCCGGTGAACAGCCAGCGCAGGGTCACGGATTGGCCCGGCGCAATGGAGCTAGGCTCGGCGACCACTGCTTGTGACTTTTTTTCGGTCTTTTCGGTTTGCAACGCGGGAGAGGCACTCGTCGCAACCACGGGAAGCCCGGCCAGAAGGCCTGCAAAAGCGAGGGGTGTTAAGGAACGCATATTTGTCTCCTGACACTGATCTTGACAGGGCGATAGATGACGTGGCCGTCGAGGGCTTATGCAGATGGCTTTCGGGCAGCGGATGCCCGTTTACCAATCACACGTCGATCGGAGGCCGATGTGACATGCAGCGGTCCGAGCTATTTGCTGGCTATTATACCAGACGTGCCGAGAGCATGCCGGGTGCATGAATTGTAGGTAACTGTTCAGTTTCATTGAGAGTGAATCGCTCCGCAGCGACTCCTCCACGGGCTAAAACCCCCGTGGTTGCCATCGATACCCATTGGAACCCCGCTATAACCGGCTGCCTCCACGTCAACGCACGATCCGCAGCCTGCCGCCGATGTTGAAGATGTAAACACTGTCGCGGCCCTGCGGATGGAACTGCTTGCGCACCATGTTGTAGGCGGATAGTCGCCGGGGGCTATGCCGGGACCGGCTCGGCAGGTTTCGTCGCGGCTCCTGCCAACCGCCCCCAGTGCTCCAATGGGAAGGAGCGCGCAAGCGATTCCAGCTTCGCCCCGCCCTCGTCGCGGCGTCCGTTGGCAGCCAGCGACCTGCCATGCCAGTATTGCGCTTCAAGGCTTTCGGGCAGGAGTCGCAGCGCCTGTTCGGCCTGCCGCTCCGCCTCGATAGTTTCACCGGCAATGAGCGAGACCTGCGCCATAGCCGTTGCGGTAAACGCTTTGGTTAGAGGCTCCTGGCCGGCCTTTGCGGTCGCCTCAAGCAATTCGCGCGCCGCTTGAATATCGCCCATTTCTGCCAACGAGATCGCCTTCATGCCCTGTATCTCGGAGGTCTGGGCGGGCGAAACGTGCTTGATTCCACGCAGGACGCTGTCCGCCCGCGCCTTTAATTCGTCCGGCCATCCGCGCATTCGCGCAAGCTGCGCCAGCCGTACCTGCGCGATCAGTAGCCTTGCGGGACCCGAAAACTCGTCTTGCGTGGTCGCCTGCAAAATTTGCTCGCAATTTTCTATGGCCTCGTCGTACCGATCTAGCAGGATGAGAGCGAAGCATCGCATCGAAAGGCTCGTCGCCTGCTGCCGGCCGGGAATCGCGAGCGCACCGTGCCCGTCGAGCGCCTCCAATGCGGCTCCCCCCCGCGACAGCGTGAGATAATCTGCCGCCTGTGCCAGCAGAATTGCAGCCGCGCTGTCCCTGCCCGGATTCAGGTCGAGCGCGCTTTGTCTCCAGCGGATGGCAGCAGAAGGGTTTGCCCACTGTCTGGTTACGGACGCAATCTGGGCCGAAACTACCCAGCGATAACGCGTGACAAATAGCGCGGCGCACGCAAGGACCGTCAGCGCAGTCAGCCAGCTCTCCATTCCATACGCGACTACCAGCGCTGCTCCTCCCGCCCACGTAAGACAGCGCAGAATCAGGTCGAAGTGTGGATGACGCGCCGCGAGCCTGCTCGCGTGCTGCGCCTGATAGCCCGCAAAGATCAGCGCGGATACGCTTGCGGCGACATACGCGCAAATCAGCGGCAGGTCGTGCGCGATGGCCAGGGGCACGTTATGCACCGCGAACAACAACAACCCGAATCCTGCGGTCAACCAAAAGACGGGAGCGAGCGTTATTATGTCGAGGCTTCGCCCCGCTGCATTCGCAAGCAGATACGATGTCGCAAGCCAAAGCAGCATAACGAAACCGGCGAGCGCGCCATTCAGAATCAGAATCAGGCTCTGCGACGGGTGAAAGTTCAAGTCGGTGTCAGCCGAATCGGGATCGTTGGGCGTGGAACTCGTACTTGATCTGGTCGCGAGATTACCCTGGAGGTTAGTCACCGCGGGAGCCGGGTCCGCCCGGCGTGTCGTGGATCTGCCCGGAAGCTGCGCGCGCTTCTGACAGTAATCAGCTCCCGTTGACAGAACGATGCATAGGCCGAAATAGACAGCCGCCATTCGAAGACGAACCGCCGGTCTCGCCAGGAGATGACGGGTATAGCCGCTCCGTCCCAGCCGCATGACGAATCCCACAAAGAGGACCATCCAGAGGAACGGCGAGCCGGCTTTCAATGCCCAGAGAAGCATTCCGATCAGTACGCAGTCCCACAGCCGGGGCGAAAAGACGGAGGCGATGTGCGAGCCGTCGAGGGGTGGAAACGGAATGAGGTTGAACAGGTTGATTACGAATCCGATGTAGCTGAGCGTGTACCAGAAATGACTGCCGGTGGCGTGGGCAACCGCGAGGCAGACAAAGGCCGCGAGCATGCCGGCGGCGGGTCCGCCCGCGCCAGATTCCGACTGTATCGTGGGGTCGTCCGGAAACTGCTTGATGAATATGACCGCACCCACGAACGGAATGAACATCGGCGCGGACTGCTTCAGCCCCTTACTCCAGTTGACAACTACGTGCCCCATCTCATGCACGAAGATGCAAACAGCGATTCCGAGCGCGAGGCTGAATCCATATATTCGCGCCGTTGCGGCCACATAGATGAACATGCTGCCGAAAGTCGTGAGGAGCTTCGCGACCTTCAGCATCGCAAGCAGCGACTTGCCCTTGAGAGCCAGGATTGTCAGCGTGCTGACGATCCCCACTCCGCCGCGACGAGATGGAGCGGCAGGATCGGCGGGCGCGGAGGGAGTCGACGCGGGACCGGCCGCATCCGAGACGGCTTGGATGTCGAATTCGAGCGGGACCGGCAGCGCCGCGCCACAGTAGACGCAGCGCACTCCACCCGTAAGATTGGCTCGTTGACACGCGGGACAGGTCATTGATGATTCGCTATCGGACAGGCTGCTGGATGCGGCTCGCTATGTTCGCGCCCACGTAGCGTCCGGTGAAAAACCAGAAAAAGATATTGATAAACGTTCCGGGACTGTGGGTCAGGAGAAACTCAAGACCGAAAAAGAGCAAGCCCATTACGACGCCGATTATTGCGCCGGTCTCAACCGAAGCGTCGATTGCGCCGCTAATGAGACCTACAATCGCCCCGCCAATAGCGAAGATGATCGCCATGATCACCGCAATAATTACAATACCAAAGGAAGCGTTCGAGGAGCTAGACAGTCCTCCCCATACCATGAACCAGAACAAATTCCACGCCGTCCACCACTGCCCATACAGCGCGCCCCAGCCGACGCCCCGACCGATGCGTACGGCTGCCGAAGGAGCGTAGGTCTGAGCTATAGCCGGCGGCGCGTAGTGCATGCCGGGCGGCTGCGGCGGCTGGCCCCCATAACCGGGCACTCCCGCGGGCGGATAGTTTCCGTACGCCGGCTGGCCCCCATAGGCCGGGCCTCCCGGCGGAGGTAGGCCGCCGCCATATGCCTGTCCTCCGTCCACCGGCATGCCGGTCAGGGGCTGCGGCGCGGGAGGCGCGTATCCGTAGCCTGGAGGAGGCTGTGAAACGAGGCCGCCCATATCCGGCGCGGCACCGGATTGCGGCGAGGGGGCGGCTCCAAGAGCCTGGAGCGCGGACTGCGCCTTCTGGCTTTTGGGATCGAGCTGGAGAACGCGCTCCAATGCGCTCCGCGCATCCGCGGGGCGGTTTGCCTGCTTTAGCGCGACCGCTAGGTTGAACAGCATTCCTGTGTCGTCAGGCCGCTGTCTCACGGCCTCTTGCAATGCCGATACTCCGGCCTCTGAATTGCCGAGCCGAGACTGCGCGATTCCCAGATAGCTGAACGCCTGCGGATCGGACGGATTCTGCTGTGTCGCGGTCATAAGAGCGGTAACCGCCCCCTGGAAATCGCCGGCCTGGAGCAGACGCATGCCCTCCGCGAGCGCGTCCCCTGAATCTGAACTCATTTGAAAGTCCTTTCGATACGGGAATGGGTGAGCGGAAATGCTAAGAGACTATATAGAAACCTCCCCAACCCCCTTCCTTCGACAAGCTCAGGACAAGCTCTTGGTAAGGAGGGGGCAGACATATACCGCTGCGAAGGTATGAACCTTCGCCTTCGCTCCCCTCTCCCCTTCCGACGGGGTTTGGGGCGGGGGTTGAGGGGTTTTTATACCGCTTTTAACTTGGTAAAGGGTCTGGGAGTATAACCGTACGGATAGAACTGTATACACAAATGATACCAAATGGCGCG
>JBBROJ010000179.1:0-7566 GCA_038229495.1 Chthonomonadales bacterium | reverse complement strand
GGTCGTTCTACAGACTTCCTGTATCGCTTCGAAACCATGATAGGTATTTCTCACCAAACGACGGCCCCATTGCCACTCGACGTAATTGCATCGTCGTTTCGTAAGAGACTGAGGTGACACGAAACAATTATCGAATCGCCTGTACCCCCGGTAAATCGCACTCGCCCTCAGTTTTGCTCCCCCTCTCGTTTCGGGAGGGGGCCGGGGGGTGGGTGCCGTTCCCCGTTTCAGGAGGGGCCGGGGGTGGGCGCCGTAAGGTTATCTCCAATTCTGAGAAGTCGAAGTGAAGCGATTATTCTTGACCATGATTCCACCGCAAATACCCTTACCGGGTAATTATGACAGATTCGACCGGCGGAGCCGTTGCTTCCAATGCCGACGGAGGAGCAAGTTTCAGAATCTCTTCCAGCAGAAACGCCGCGCCGCGCTTGTCCAATGGCTCGTTATTGTTGCCGCATTTCGGAGATTGTATGCAAGACGGGCAGCCATCCTCGCACGGGCACTCCGCGATCATCTGCTGCGTCGTCGTGAGCAGCTCGGTCAGCCGATGGTAGGTCGACTCCGCAATGCCAACTCCTCCCGGATGGCCGTCGTATATAAAAACCGTCGCCATTCCAGTGTCCGGATAGTGAGGATAGCTCACGCCGCCCAGGTCCCACCGGTCGCACGTGGCAAGCAGAGGCATCATTCCGATGCAGGCGTGCTCCGCGGCGTGAATGGACCCGCCCAGGTCCAGCCCTTTTGCCGCCAGATCGGCCACCAGCGCCGCCGGGACCGTGAACCAGAACGCCTCCGTTTCAAACACTTGTTCGGGCAGGTCGAGGTCCACGATGTCGAGCACATTGTCCTTGTAAAGCTGCTTGCACCGGTAGCCGACGACCTGATTGCTCACGACCACCTCGCCGAAGAACGCCTCCGCAGGACCCAGCGGCCTCGTCTCCTTCTGCTCGAGAATCGTGATGCTCGTGACGTCGCGCGGCTCGGTGTAGTAGTTCGCATCCGATGGCGCGACCCATGCGATATGCTGCTTTGCGTCGAGCTCCTGTACGAGAAAAGTGTCGCCCTGATGAAGATAGATGGCTCCCGGATGCAGCGTGTGGAAGACGCGCGTATCCTCCGCGGAACCCATCAGCCTGCCCATGCCGTCGGGCGCAATAAGCGGGGGAGGCAGGATTCTCCGTCCCTCCGCCGCGGGCCGCGAGACGTCGCGAATCTCGTAGCTCTCGGACGACGCTGAGCGGATATTGGTCCGCGCGGCCGGGCTGCCTTCGCCGCGATAATACCACCGCCCGCCACGCTCTACCAGCTCGCGCTCCGCCACCATGTCCGGCAGCAGACGCTCCATTTCCGGCCCAAACCATTTCGAATCGAACTCGCTCAGGGGGAATTCGTGCGCTGCGCAGGCCAGGTGAGACCGAAGAATCCGCGGGTTGTGCGCGTTCACGATGGCCTGCTCGCTGGGCTTGCCGAAAAAGTATTCGGGATGGCGCATCAGGAACTGGTCCAGCGGGTTGTCCAGCGCGATCATGATGCTCAACGCCTCGCCGCCTGCCCTGCCCGACCGGCCCGCTTGCTGCCACGCGCTCGCGATGGTGCCGGGGTACCCGGTCAGCACCGTCGCGTCCAGCCCGCCCACGTCCACGCCAAGCTCCAGCGCGTTCGTCGTCGTAACGCCCATCAGATCGCCGTCGAACAGCCCGCGCTCGATTCTCCGCCGCTCTTCCGCAGTGTAGCCCGCGCGATAGGACATAACCTGGGCCGCCAGCGGCGGATTCGTCGTATTGAACGTCTCGCGGGCGTACTTCAGAATCAATTCCGCGCTCTTGCGCGCCTTCGCGAATGTCAGAGTGCGGATGTCATGGGCGACCAGGTCCGTGAAGAGCGCGGTCGCCTCCACGTGCGCGCTGCGCCGGTCGCCCGCATCCCCCACCAGTGGAGGATTCCAGAAGACGAAGTGCCGCTTCGCGCGCGGCGCGCCATCGTCTTCAATTACGGTCGGTTCCACCCCGGTGAGAGCATGCATCAGACCAGCAGGATTCGCAATCGTCGCCGAGCAGGCAATGATCTGCGGATTCGCGTCGTAGTGCGCCGACAGCCGCCGCAGCCGCCGGACAACCTGCGCCACGTGCGCCCCGAACACGCCCCTGTACGAGTGAATCTCGTCAATGACAATGAACCGCAGGTTCGCGAAGAACTGGGCCCACATCGTGTGATTCGGCAGAATTCCTACGTGAACCATGTCCGGATTCGTCAGCACCAGGTGCGCCCCCTTGCGGATGTAGGCGCGATCCGGCTTCGGCGTGTCGCCGTCATAAGTGGCAAATCGCACGGTGGGAAAGAGACCGAAATCGTTGAGCTTGCCCAGTTGGTCCTGCGCGAGCGCCTTGGTTGGATAGAGGTAGATGGCGCGCGAACGGGGGTCGCCAAGCACCGCCTCAATCGCCGGCAGGTTGTAGCAGAGGGTCTTGCCGCTCGCGGCGGCGGTCACGATCATGACGTGCCGACCGGACCGTACCGAATCGAGCGCCCGCGCCTGATGCGAGTACAGTCGCGTTATTCCCTGCGCTGCAAGATGCAGGTCCAAAGTGGGGTTCAACGCCTCGATGGGGGACGAGTACCGGGGGGAGCGCGCGGGAATCTCCTCGCGGTGCACTATCTGACCGCGATAGCCGGCGTCCGCTTCTAGATGAGAGATATAGGTGGAGAAATCCATAGGAAGGCGTGAGGCGTGAGGCGTGAGGCGTTCTCTTCACTCACGCCTTACGCCTCACGCCTAAATCTTTCCGGCTTTCGCCCGCTTCTTTTCGATGAGCGCGACGAGCCAGATGGACCCCACGTAGAGCAGCATGACGGGGACGATCATGACGAGCATGGTGAAGAGGTCGTTCGAGGGGGTGACGATGACGCCTACGATGGAGATTCCGACAATCGCATGCCGCCACGTCTTCTTCATCGCCGCGGACTTCAGAATCCCCACCCATGCCAGAAACATCAACGCTACCGGTAGTTGGAATACCAGCCCGAACACGCCCATCATCTTAAGCATAAACATGACGTAGGGCTGGGGGTCTTGGAGCAGAATCGAGTTATTGAAGAGCGCGACGTATCCCACGAACCAGTTGATGGCAAACGTAGAAACCCAGTAGGCCAGTGAAACTCCGGCGAAGAAGAGCAGGATGGAAAAGGGCACGACGTATCGGAGCGGTCTCTTCTCCTCCCGGGTGAGAGCGGGCGAAATGAACCCGTAGAGCTCCATCATGATTAGCGGGAGAGACGCGATAAACCCCGCCACGATGCATATCTTGAACACGATGAAGAAGGCGTCCGGGAAGTGGTGAATCACGAACCGCCATTCAGTGGCAGGGCGCTCCAGCTTCGCGAGAATCTCCGCCTGGGGCGCCGTAAATCCGACCTTCAGATACTTATCGAGTATCAGCGGCGCTCTATTATGCATCGCCAGCGCTTTCGCCATTGGGGCGCTGAGAATGTTGTAGATCGGCGTAAAGAGATAGTAGCAGGCCGTGCCGCCGGCAACGATGTAGAGGATGCAGCGCACGATGCGCGAACGCAGCTCGCCGAGGTGCTCGGTAAGCTCCATCCTTTTGTCGTCTTCGGGAACTGCGTCGGTGGGTCGGATTGCAACGGCCACGTGGAATCCCTCCGGGCAAGTACAATGGTGAATCGGAGCCGGGCCCATCCCAAACTCCTAATCCTAAATCCTAAATCCTAATTCCTAAATCCTAAGCAGCCCCTATTATACCACTCGCTACGTAAAGCCGGCAAAGCGGAAAAAGCAGACGGGCCGCTCCAAAGGGAGCGGCCCGCCAATCCATCAATGTTACGGCGGTCTACTTCTTAAGCTCGGTGATCGTGGTGGACTTCAGCTTGATCTGCGTGGGCTGCTGACCGCCCATCGCGCCACCCATTGCACCGGCCATAGCGCCGCCCATGGTACCACCCATACTTGCGCCGCCCGGCATGCCGGGCATTCCCATCATGCCGCCGCGAGCGCCCCCGCGACCGCCGCCGCCGCCGCTGCCCATGCCGCCACCGCCACCGGGCATTCCCGGCATTCCGGACATGCCGCCGCGAGAGCCGCCGCGACCGCCGCCCGGCATTCCGGTCATGCCGCCGCGAGCGCCCCCGCGACCGCCGCCACTGCCCATGCCGCCACCGCCGCCTGGCATACCAGGCATACCCATCATTCCGCCGCCGCCGCCCGGCATACCGGACATGCCCGGCATTCCGCTTTCACCGCCCATCATTCCTCTGCCGCCCGGCGCGCCCATGCCGCCAGCGCCGGTAGTTCCAACTGACTGCAGAGTCTTTCCGGTGATCTCGAGGCTGCGCACCACTTTGACCAGAGTGCCGGAACGGAAGGCGAGGTAGACGTCCTGGTCGAATGTGATCTGCGGATTCATTACTTCAATGTTGCCCACCGTGATGGTCTTAAGCTTCAAGCCCTGCGAACCATCATAGTGCTGGTGGATTTTCGCCGTAGGATAACCGCCCTGCCACTCGACGCCTTCTAGAGTGCTCGTGGCTGTTACGCGCGGCTGCTGATCGGGAGACGTCCCCGGTAGATCGAGCGATACGTTGCGGCTCTGCCATTTGTCACCTACCGCCACGCCTTGAACTGGCAATATGGGCAGCTCCAGCGTCGCGCTGACCGGGATGCCAAGCTGCGCGAACTGATCCAACGAACGCGTCGCGTTCTGGTACTTAACGTTTCCCCAGGGGTCCAGCTCCTGGTACAGCGCCTTGGGAAGCGACTCTGGCGGATAGGAGGTCTCCTGCCCGCCCTGTCGGACCGATAGCTTCTTCAAAAGATTTCGCACGATTGCATCGCCATCCCGATACTTATCTTCGACTGCGACCAGAACTTCGCTGGATTGCGAGACTATCTCCTGGTCCTCAGTGCCGCCCGCGCCCTGCGTCAGGCCGGCAACGATGGATGTCGCTCCCAATCGGGAGTACGTTTTCGAGTCGCCGTCACGGTACTGATATTTTAGCTTGATGGATTCTCCCGCGGTAGCAGGATACTTGTTCTGCACTACGACCTTTACCGAGCTGGTCTCCTTTAGCACCGAGGAGCTCTGTTTCTCGACAGGCGCGTAGAGCCGGGCCGCGAGCGCGTGTTCACCATCCGTAACGGTGACGTCCTTGGCGCTGCCCTTCGGCCTGAACGGAACCTTCGTGTCCCAGGTGTACGTGAACATGTCGCCGGCCCTTGCCTTATCGCGCTGCTCGGCAGAAGGCGAAAGCGCCACTCGAAACTGTCCGTCGATGTAGTATGCGATGTAACCGCCATCAGGAATGGAAGCGAGAGGAATCTTGACCGCGACCTTCTCGCGAACCGTCGATCCGTCCGGCGGCTGCCGAATGGTAAACGGAGCTTCGTTCTGCGCGTTCGCCCGCTGACCGTAGGCGCATAACACTGTTAGCGCTGTCAGTGTGGCAGCGCCCGCAAGCAGCTTTCTTGGTAACAGGGGCAATATAGGCAGCATGGACAACTCCCTTCTCAAACTCGTGACTGTTGCGACACTAAGTCCCAGACGATGCAAGTTTATCATACTCACTTTCGAAAGTCAACGAAACTGTAAGCGGACGGCCGATGAAGTCAATTAGTAAATTGGTCAATGGGGTCAATGGGGCGGCCGTTCATTTACTCATTTACATGATCAACCCATTTACTTCATCTCCAAAATGATCTCCAACATGATCTTATTGACCACATCCTGATCAAACCGGTACACTTTAGACGGGGCCGGAACAATCAAGGTTACCGGCAGTAAAATTGTGTCGGGAGATACAGAGATGAAATATCGAGCATTGGGCGATACCGGGCTTCAGGTATCCGAGGTAGGCTTCGGAGTATGGACGGTATCCACCTCGATGTGGGGCGTAATCGATGAGAGCCTTCGCCATCGCCTCCTTCACCGGGCGTTCGATCTCGGAATCAACTTCTTCGATACGGCGGACGTATATGGGGACGGTACCGGCGAAACCATCCTCGCGAAGGAGCTCGGCGACAAACGCGACTCGATGGTCATCGCGACCAAGTTCGGCTACGATTTTTATAGCTACCCGGGTCTCCAGCCGGGCCAGCGCGAGAGGCCGCATGACTGGTCTCCCGCGTTTGTTAGAAAAGCCTGCGAGGAGAGCCTGAAGCGCCTCAACACGGACCGCATAGATCTCTATCAGCTTCATAACCCCCGGCTTGATGCGATTCGCAAGGACGACCTTTGGGCCGAGCTTGAATCGCTGAAAGCGGCCGGAAAGATTCTCATGGCGGGCGTCGCGCTCGGCCCCGCGCTCAAGCCGGACCGGCAGATGGAAGAGGGTGTGACGGCTATTCGCGAGCGCCGCGCCGCGCCGCAGATCATCTATAACATGCTGGAGCAGCCGCTTGGCCGGGCTATTTGTCCTGTCGCGCGCGAGGCCGGCGTCCCCGTTCTCGTGCGCGTCCCCCATGCATCGGGCCTGCTGGAAGGGCATTTCGATGAAACTACCGAATTTGGACCGGACGACCACCGCCATTTCCGAATGCATACTCCGGAGATGAAGGCGAGCTGGCGTCGTGGACTCCGCAAGGTCGAAAAGCTCGACTTCCTTACCAGCGGTGGCGCGCGCACGCTCGGCCAGACTGCGCTACAGTTCATCATGTCGGAGCCGAGCATCGCGTCCGCGCTGCCGAATATCTATGAAGAGCGGCAGATAGAGGAATTCGCCGCCGCGCCCGGTACGCCCGCACTCACTGGGGACGATCTGGATCGGATTCGCGATCTTTACGACAATGATTTCTTCGTAGAGCGGGAGCCTGTAACCGCATAGAATACTTACAATTAGAAGACGGGTAATCAGGCAGTTCACCGGGCAACTTCAAGCGAACGGGACGCGTTGCCCACGCGTCCCATAGATAGATGGTGGCCGCTCTCCAACCTGGCGGCCGGAGGGAAATTGAACGTAAGAGCTTTCGCGGTCGCGGTGAATATTGCTGTCGCAGTATCGTTGATCACTTTTATCTCGTTCGCGGGCGCGGCGCGGGGCCAAACCGCCGCCGTCCCGATGCCTGTTCTGCCTATCGTAGCTACCGGCAGCACCGACCAGACGATTCGAGTATTCAACTCCGCGGGCAAGCAGATTCAGAGCGCGCTGGCACACGAGAGCGCGGTGAACTGTCTCATCTTCTCGAATGACGGCAAGCGGATTGTATCCGGCGGGGACGACAAGACCATCAAGATCTATAACGCCGATGATCTCTCCCTCGAGCAGAGCCTCGACGCCCACGACAAGCCGGTCCTCAGTGTTGCATTGACTCCCGATGGCCGGATACTTGCGAGCGGCGGCGCGGACAACAAGCTGAAGTTATGGAACGCCAATACGGGCAAGCTTCTAAAGACGATTTCAGCCCACAACGGTTCCGTCCGCGCGCTCGCGTGGAATGCGCAGGGAAAGCGTCTTGCTTCGGGCGGAGCCGACCGGCTCATCCAGCTATGGAATTCGGACGGCACTCCTGCCGGCACCATTGTCGGCCATGACGAGCCTATAACCTCACTCGTATGG
>JBBROJ010000178.1:0-7716 GCA_038229495.1 Chthonomonadales bacterium | reverse complement strand
GGGTGTGTGTCAAACTCTGTGTATCGTCGTCTAGGCTGGGACGCCTGGATTGGCAGGCAGGTAGGTTCGTAGCTTGGCCTGCAACGAATCGTGCTTGCGATCGGTAGTCTGGTCGAGGGTACCGCTCAGCTTTGCACAACGCAGTCCGAGCACCGCGTGTGCTCCTTGGTGTGTCCATTTCATTCCTGCTTGACGTATCCGACTTACGCATGACTGCTTGATCGCACTCTCCATCGCGCCGCTACCTACCGGCAGGCCTTTTTGGTGGTGTTCAAAATAGGGCATACGGCGACGGTTCGCATAGAAATAGCGAAACTCCCTGCGCAGTGCATCGGCGTCCACCGCGTTCCCCGCTCGCAGCATTCGCACCAACGCACGCAGCAGAGATCGCGGCCCTCCCTTTCGCATCAACAATTGGCGGGCACGCGATTTCCATTCCTTGGCACGGCTGCTCTTTTCTCCCCAGTAGGCTATGGCTGCACTTCCTACGTGTTCGCCTGCATGGTATACATCGAGCACCTGGACCGCGTTGGGAAAATGCAAACGCGCGCGGCTCCATATCCAGTTCCCGAAATCTGCGGCAAACACGACGGTCCTGTCAGCGTTGTCACCCCGACGCCATGCCGCCGCGAGGCGATCGAAGAGTTCGTCCGGCGAATGGATGCCACCGACATAGGCCTTGTTGCCCACGCAGTTTCCGTTCGCAGGGGCAATGATCCCCGCGCGGCACTCGAACCACAAGAGACCTTCCGGGCCTTTGACGGGCGAGCGAACCTTCGCGGCGTCCACGCAGATCAAGGCGGGCGTGTCAGGTTCCCATCCCTGCATCGGATACAAGTCGGGCGTCGACTCTATCGGATCAATCCCCTCTATCCGCGCCTGAGAAGCCTTCTCGCCAAACACGGCGTTCACGAGTGCCTTCTCTTCTTCGGCGCGCCAACTCGCCACCTCGCGTGCGGTGCGATCCACCTCCTTGGCGCTGACGCAGATCGCCCGCGACCCAGCTAACTTCACCGATACATGCGCATAAGCCAGATCGGCAGCACTCTCGGCAATGACCGCCTTGGCCCCCGTGGTAAACTGGTCACCTTCTAAACCGTTGGCCGCTTCTACGGGATAATGGTCCTTCCCGCATCCGTTACAGCGATACCGTACGGCCGGATAGATGCCGTCGCCCTGCGCTGTCGCGATCGCCCGAGGGCCCAGCTTCCAGGCGCTCAACTCCCGCAAACAGTCCGGGCAGTTAAAGGGACCCGATTCTTCCACGGCGGCCGTAAGTCCAGCGGTCACCAAGTGCCGGCGTATACGATCGAGCGCAACAGCCGTCGCCTCTTCCACAGCGCCGAAATCGGCGCCAGCGCGCTCGGACGCTTGCAAAAAGTCCACCAGGAAGGGACCGATGCTGCGGAGCAGGACTTTCGCACGATCCGGTCTAATTGTCTGCATTGAGAGCCTCCTCAGGGTTGGGTTGCTTGATCACTTCCCACTTCCCTGAAGAGGCTTTTCGTTCCTCCATTTATGTAGAAATAAATAAGCACAAACTAGTATACATATGTGAGTCTACACATTTCTTGACTCACACGGTGTCGGTTCCGCAAATGTACCAGGCCGCTGCGACTCGGTCCGCTCCCGGCGAGGTAGAGTACCGCGTCACCGCCAAATGGCGGGGAGAACGTTCGCGCCTGGCCGCCTGCCACTTCGGCGCCCGCTGTCCTGGCGCCAGTTGCCGGGTTCATCCACTCCACCGCGAATCGCCCCGTCCGGTTCGAGAGATCCACAGTGAAGCTTCCGCCGACGGGGGCGTAGACGAGGAACTCTTCAGTTGCCACGCCAATAGCCGCAAGGGCGTGGCCCGTAGAGGTGAGGCCGCCATTTGGCATCATCGCCGCCAGGTTCATGCGATCGGCATACCCGCGGATGTGCCCCATCGTATCGCGCACGTTGTCCCAGCGACTATCAGGCTTCGAGGAGATTCCATTTATGGGGTCTGGGCAGAGATTCCGGTTCTCACGGGGGTAGTAGACGACGTAGGGGTCCATAAACAGGGTCTGGTTACCGTTAGTGAAGTTGATCCAGAAGTAGTTTCGATTTACGAGGGCGGAGTCGCTCCACATCCCGAAATAGCTATGGTCGGAGTCATTGACGTTCACTTTACGTGACGGGCTCCCCGTGCCACGACTAACTGTGGGCGATATTCTCGCCGCCGAAGCGATCCAGTCCGCATCGCTGTTCAGTATCGTGGCGTCCCTGGAGTCCGCGAGCACGGCGTAGCCGACGGGGTGTTGAAGCCGTTTACCTGACTCGTGGGCACGAGTGAGCGCAATCAGATGGGCGTTCCACCACGTCGAGTCCGCGGGCGCCTCCTCGGAGACGATCCACAAAACGTTCGGAAGGTCGTTCAGCGTGTCGATGACTTTACGCACGTATGCGTCTTGAATCGCCGTAATCGCGTTGGGAGCGGTCATAGTCACCGACCTGATCCCGCCGCCATCGTCGACTCCGTTCACGTTGTTCGCGCCCGTAAACGGATACCCGTCGCCGGAAAAGCGAAAGCTGTTGAGCCATTCGCCCGTGAACAAGTAGACTCCGGCATAGATTTCCGCCGACTGCAGCCGCTTTACCCTGTCCCGGAGCCGGTCAAAGTAAGCCGGGTTGAACTTCGTAAAATCGAACTTCGATTTGCCGTCCGACGCATCTCCCGGACCCGTACGAAGCCACGGCTGGGGCGTCACTGTGAAGTCCGGCGGCGATGAGGCCGTAGTGGGGAGTCCGTGGAAAGTCGGCAGCTCCGTCGTCCATAGAAGCGTGAAGTTGTGGTGGTGCGCCTTCAGCATTCGCACGTAGGCCGCGAAGTCGAACGGCCGTGCTGTTCCGTTCGTTCCCCAGTCCTGAAGGTTGTTCCAGGTATGCGAGCCCGTCAGATAGACCGCTCTGCCGCTGCCGTCGGTGAAGTAGTTCGGATTGGTCGAAAGCGCCCTTAGCGGTGAGGTGATCGGCATGTCCCGAGCCGTTTTGCCGTGAGGTGGCGCGGCCGGAGACAGGGATGTCGCACCTGCGAGCAGCACCGCGGAGAAGAGCGTAGCATTGATCCGGCGCCGAATGCGCCGGATGTGACGCCTCAACTCCTTATGGGCTCCGAGTCGACCGGGCAGTACCAGAATCGTCATCACTCACCCCGTCAGCGGCAAGATCAGCGTCGGCGTCTCGATTTTATGCTCCTGCGCGATGGAGGCAACCGCGGTTCCGACTGCGAAGTATTCGATGACGTGGCTGCCCCAGCCATGGCTGCTCTCCTTCACCTGCGCCCCAACAATTCCTTCCGCTTTCTCCGCCTCCGCTTCGGCCTGCATTCGGGAAAGCGCCAGTTCACGGGCATCGTAAAGCGCCTGGGTATAGTTCTGCATCTCCTGGTTGCGCCCGATCTGCTTCAGCGACTGCATCAGGCCCTGATGCGCGACGTGATAGACACACGTTCCCATCACCAGCGACATCGGTCGATATCCCGTCTTCAGGAGCGTCCAGAAGTCCTGGCCGCTCAAGTCCGACGTGAACGGCCGGTTGTCCGGTGTCCGATAGTGCTCGCCCAATCGATGCTTGATCGCGGTCCCGATGGCCATAAACTCCGCCAGGTTCTCGCCCCACTCATAGCGCGTCACCTCAAGGCGCACTCCGACGATGCCATCCGCGCCGAGGATATCCGCCTCCTCCTCCATGCGGGTCATCGCCAGCTCTCGAGCGTGGTACATCGCCTGTGTCAACACCTCCATCTCCTGGTTCTGAAACAGGCCGGAGAACTGGAAACCGATGTGATAGATGGAGCTGCCCATAACGAGTCCGACGGGATCGAATCCCGCCTCACGCACGAGCAGGAACTCATTGATGGAGAGATCGCTGGTAAACAGCGCGCGCCGGCCCTCGCCGCCGCGCATATCGGTAAGCCTCTGTCGCGCAGCCGCCGGCAGTCCCTCTTCCGAACCGGGTGTGTATGGCATGTCGAAAATCTCCCTGGTTGAAATTCGCCCGTCTATTGAAGTGATACGGCATTCGAAACGGAAAAGAGCGGCCAACGCCCAGTATAGGGTGCGATGGCAGTGCCGATAGCGATGAAGTGATAGATCATGTCGATCCGCCGGCCGCTCTGGCCCGTGTCGACCTCGCGCGGCTCCGCGTCGACTTCGATGTCGGCGCCTACTATTCCGACCGCATGAACGGAACGCCCTTCATGCTCCATGCGGCCCATGGCGAGTGCGCGCGCGGCGTAAACCGACTGAGTGAAGTCCCGCAGCTCCTGGTTCTGCCAGCTGCTGCCCCAAAGCCCGCCGGCCGTAGCGGTCCGCGTGGTCCAGTTCGGAACGCAGTAGTAGGTGCAGTTGCCGACGGCTATGCCGACGGGACGGAATCCGCTCTGCCTGAGCATCCAGAACTCTTCTCCGGACAGGTCGCTCAGGAACGGTGGTGCGTTCGGGACCCGGGGAACGTCCCGCTCGCGGATAGCTGTGCCGATGGCGCAAAACTCCATCATGCCGGCGCCCCACTCGTACTGTTTGCGCTCGAGTCGAACGCCAACTACGCCGGTGGCATTCAGCAGCGCGGCCTCCTGCCGCAGCCGGCCGAGCGCCAGATGTCGCGCCTCGTAGAAAGCCTCGGTCAGGATTGTCAGCTCGCCGGAGCTGCTGCTCCAGTTGTAGGCGCCGGTTGGCAGGAACTGCCAGCCGACGTGGTATGCGGAGCTGCCCATCACCTGGCCGAGTGGTTCGTAGCCTGCCTGGGCGACCAACGCAAGTTCGTTGACACTGAGGTCACTGGTAAAGCAGTGTCCTGGAGTTCCCTGTCTCACTGCCTGTTCGCGAAGCCGATCGACGGCGTTTAGCGGCAATCCGCCCTGTTCCAGACTGAGCTGGCTGGCCTCGCGGCGCAGCCTGGCTTCGTCGCTTTCGCCCCCGCTGCCGCCGACATTGAGGCCGAATATCCGCATGGAATAGCTCGCTTTCTGAATGTATTGGACCGACAGCGCACTGCGCCCTTCACCCGATCAATCGTTCCAGCGCCGCTCGGGCCGTTGAGTTTGTCCGGACGCGTTCATCGAGATTGGCGCTCAGTTCGTCGAGCCAGTCCTCGACCGGGATCGATTCGGTCTTCAGGGCGATGCCGCGAACGATGCGAGTGCGCGAGGCCTGAAGCGGCCCGCGGCCGCCCGAGCCTTCTGTCCCGGCGGCATTCCAGTCCGCGGCTCCGGCCTCGATCCAGGCGCGCATCGTCTTGATCTCCTGCTTCTACAAAGCGGAGTGCGCAAGCTTTGCGCTTAGGTGATACGGCGCTTCTATTGTGCTAGGAATCCAAATCGCGACGCTGGCGGACTGCTCCGTTTCTCGGTTGTCTGAGATTCCCCAGGCGATTCTTTGCGATCGTGTGAAATCCTATTCTGTCCATCGGCGGGCGGACATGTTGGCTACTAACGTTAGGGTGGAATGCTGCATTGTAGAGGATAAAGTGAGAGTTTTGTTCCACTACGGCATTTGCGACATCACCGCCTGGAACCCGGCCTGCTGAAAGTGCATATCCGCCGTAAGCGCCAATTGCAGCCCTTCTTCTTCCATGACAGTAAATGAGATGCAGTCCGCCAGGCTCCATTCCTTATCAGGGCGACCCTCAAAGAGGGAGAGAGAGCGCAAGAGGAGTGAGGTATCTACAGTTACAACTCGTATATTGGATGTGGAGTAGGCGAGCCGTATGAATTGCGCCACACCATCACGATCTATTGCGCTGAGGGCAGCACCTAATTCCAGGAAGATTGCTTCTGTAACCCATACTTCCCGCGCGGCGTGCAAGCGCGGCGCGAGCCGTTTCGCCTCCTCGTGATATCTGTCTCGTCTATTGATGAGCGCCTGCACGAAAAGAGTATCCAGGAATAGCCTCTCATGACCGGGCATCCGTCAGCCTTCCTTCTGGCGTTTCGGCGAGCCCGCAATGTAGTGATCATGCTCCGCTGCCCAGTCTTCTGGCGCTTCTACCGTTCCCGTCAGCGTGTCGAGCACGTCCCAGGCATCCGGGCCGGTATCGATCTTCGTCGCCGCACAATTACCCGCTCGATCTGTCAACGTCCGATCCGATTGACTTCGCGGGTGCTCGGGTAACTTCTCTGCAATCCACGCGGCGGGGGTAGTCCCCTCCTGTTCCGCCACTCTTTTCAGAGTATTGTAAACGTCGTCGGGCAGTTCAACGTGTTGACTCACCGGTTGTACCTCCAGAGTTCAATTATCGCAAACATCCCGACAACGGAGGAGATTCCGTCGCTATTGGATCGAACCCATCCAATTCAAGAACATCGCCTCAATGGAAAACGCAACGCCCAAAGATCGACTAAATTGGCATCTACGCACGCGAACGGCCTCTCGCACCGCGCCATTAAGGACGGCTATGTCGTCGCACTTCCTGAATCGCTATAGCAGAGGGTAGTGTCTCACTCCCGGAAGGCACACCGGAACCCGATGTAGGTGCTCCAGTTCGCAGGATCGAAACTGCCACGGTACAACGCGCGAAAGACCGCTAGGTTACCGTCGGCCCAAGAACCGCCGCGCAGCAGACGGCCTTGACCGTTATTCGAGTTTACGGGATTATCTAAGCCAGCTCCAGACTTCCAGTAATTTTCATCATAGCCATTCTGACACCACGGCCACACATTCCCTGCCATGTCCAATTCGCCGCACGGGCTTGCGCCAGACGCAAAACTGCCTACTCCGGCCGTGCCGCCGGAATCGGCGAATGCCGATATGCTTCTCTACGCGCATCCATCCCACCCATAGGAGCCGCTATCGGAACCGCGCCCGGAGGGACTCGGCCGCACGCCCCAGAGGAGCCGTTCGGGTCGTCGCATTCACGCGATCGCCACCACTATCGTTCACGTCGCTCAGTACTTCCATCCGACCGACAGCGTACTGCGCCCCTCACCCGATCAATCGTTCCAGCGCCGCTCGCGCCGTTGCGTTGGTCCGGACGCGTTCATCGAGATTGGCGCTCAGTTCGTCGAGCCAGTCCTCGACCGGGATCGATTCGGTCTTCAGGGCGATGCCGCGAACGATGCGAGTGCGCGAGGCCTGAAGCGGCCCGCGGCCGGGATCTTCCAACGTGTACCGGTAGTCGCCGAAGTTTACGATCACCTTCGCTATCGTCTTCTTGCTGAACAGGCCGCCGCGCTTGACGACCTCGGCCTCGTCCGGCAGAGCGCTGTCGAGCATTGCGGCTAACAGTTCGAGAAAGGCGCGTTGATCGGCCGCGTACTGCTTCGAGAGCGTCGCCGCTACGCCGAACTTCAGCCACTCCTGCTGCTCGAACTCATCCGACATCGATCTGCTCCCGCCCGCGGTTAACACCGGACTCCACATTCCGGTCAACTTCAGATTGTACCAGAGACGTTATAGCCCTTTGGCGATTCGGCAATAGGTTCGCGCAAGCGTTAATGCTACCACTCCATTGCGCCATCGTACCGCGACCGGATTTGCCGGCACTCGACCGGATACCAACGGCCGTCGATCTTGCGGACCTCGATATCGTACTTCAGCTTTTGATCTCCATTCTCCAACGATTCGCGCTGTGTCCATCCGATTCGCGCCGTGGCGCCATCGGACGATCGAACGTAGGGGAAGTAGTCGTGAAATGACCTGATCTTCAGGGAGACCGCTATTCCTGTCTCGCCGGGCCCATAGAACGGATCCAGGG
>JBBROJ010000177.1:0-7726 GCA_038229495.1 Chthonomonadales bacterium | reverse complement strand
GTTCGAAAAGATATGGGACGCCCACCTCGTAAAGGCGGAAGAGGGCAAGCCCGCGATTCTCTATATCGACCTGCACCTCGTGCATGAGGTGACCAGCGCGCAGGCGTTCGACGGCCTCCGCATGACGGGCCGCAAGGTGCGCCGCCCCGATCTGACTCTGGCGACGATGGACCATAACGTGCCGACGACGGACCGAAGCCTTCCTATTGCGGACCCGATCAGCAAAAAGCAGATGGACGTGCTTGCCGCGAACTGCGAGGAGTTCGGCATTACGCTCTACGACATCCATCACAAGCGGCAGGGAGTCGTCCACATTATCGGGCCGGAACTGGGACTTACGCAGCCGGGCATGACCATTGTCTGCGGCGACAGCCACACCTCCACGCACGGCGCATTCGGCGCGCTTGCCTTTGGAATCGGAACGTCCGAGGTCGAGCACGTGCTGGCGACGCAGTGCCTCCAGCAGTCGAAACCGAAGACGATGGAGATTCGCGTCAACGGCTCGCTTCCGCTGGGAGTAACCGCTAAGGACATTATTCTCGCCATCATCGGCAAGCTCGGCACGGACGGCGCAACGGGCTACGCGGTCGAATACACCGGAGAGGCCATTCGCGCGCTCTCCATGGAAGGCCGCATGACGGTCTGCAACATGTCCATAGAGGCTGGCGCGCGCGCAGGCATGATCGCGCCGGACGAGACCACAATCCGTTATCTGCAAGGCCGTCCTCATGCTCCGCAGGTCGCGGACTGGGATGCCGCCGTGGAAGAGTGGCGCAGGCTGCCCACCGACGCGGGAGCGGGTTTCGACCGCCTGGTCGAGATTAACGCGGATGAGCTGGTCCCCTATATAACCTGGGGCACGAATCCGGGACAGGCGCTGCCGATCACCTCGACCGTGCCGTCGCCCGACGACATTGCCGATCCGGCAGATCGCAAATCGTGCGAGGACGCGCTGCGCTACATGGGCCTGATTCCCGGCATGCCGTTCCAGGCGCTAAACATCGACCGCGTGTTCATCGGCTCCTGTACGAACGGTCGAATCGAAGACCTGCGGGCCGCCGCGCGGATCGCTCAGGGCAATACGGTTGCCTCCAATGTGCATGCCATTGTCGTGCCCGGCTCCGGACTGGTCAAGATGCAGGCGGAAAAAGAGGGCCTGGACAGGATATTTACCGACGCGGGCTTCGAATGGCGCGAGGCCGGCTGCTCGATGTGTCTGGGCATGAATCCCGATATCCTGAAGCCCGGTGAACGCTGCGCTTCGACCTCGAACCGCAACTTCGAAGGACGGCAGGGTAAGGGCGGGCGTACGCACCTCGTCAGCCCCGAGATGGCCGCCGCTGCCGCAATCGCCGGCCATCTGGTCGACGTGCGGGAGTGGAAGAAGTAGGGTAGATGCCGTCACGATCTCATTATCGTTGGCAGAGCGTGCGCCGAAATGCGCTAGACGAGATTGAGGCGGCGCACGCCAGGATCGGCGGCACTGGGAGAGGACGGCGCTTTGCCACTCAGCAGATTAATTACGCTTACGCTGTTGTGTTATCCTCTCAATTCCAAGGATAATGTCGTGACCTGCATACGGAGGCGGTGGATCATCTAATAGCTGCGATGTCACCACCGGCGGTTGCTACAATTGCGCACGCTGTGTTCACGCAGGACCGAAAACTTGACCGAGGTAATCCGAATCCGGGCAACATCGGCTCTGATTTTAAGCGTCTTGGATTCAACTCGCCCACTTTTATTGAAACAATCAAAGGGAGAGATCAGCGCAATGAAAAGCGCTTGCAGTTAAACGAGGACCTGAACGAATGGAGGTACGCAATTGCACATCAAGATTTCCGAAAGCTGGGTACAACCCGATTAAACTTGGATGTTGTTCGGAAATGGCGATCTGCGTGTGATCAATTGACTGTCGCTTTCAATGACGTCGTTCGAATCCACGTGAATGCCACGATTGGTCATTATTCATGGTAGGAGAATCTCAAGCTATGAGAACAACAATACGCCGCCGGGAACGACGTGGCTTATACCGTGTCGGTGACCAAATAATCTTTGGGATTGGTAATGGCTCTGCCAAAGCGAAGATAGTTGAAGACCGGGGTGAAATTGGCGTGGGAGGTCGGCGGATATACGGGGTTCATCTAATTCAGGATGGCGAGGACACGTCGTACTTCGAAATTGCTGACGATCAGATACGGGAGAAAGTGTCCTGACGTTAAGCAATGGTTGGGCATCGACCTCGAATCGCAACTTCGAAGGACGGTAGGGCAAAGGCGGGCGAATGCACCTCGTCAGCCCCGAAATGGCCGCCGCTGCTGCCATCGCCGGCCATTTGGTCGATGTGCGGGAGTGGAAGACGTGGGAAGCTTAGAATGAGTAAAACGCCAACAATTCCAGAGTCGCTGTTTCAATCTCTTGAGCGCAAAGCCCACGAGCAAGGCTTCAACTCTATCGAGCAGTTGCTGCAATCCTGGAGTGCGGATGGCGAGCAGGTTCAACGCGAGGAGGCGGTCAATCGCAGTACGGCTCATCACTGCTCATTGCGCCCGATCTCCTCTATCCGGAGGTCGGTAACATCCTCTGGAAGAAGCATCTTTTCAACAATCTGGCGCAGGAGGACGCAGAAAAAGCAATTGAGACTCTACGGATGGTTCATATGTAAGTCATAAATTCGAGCGAAATGACGCGGGAGTCTTATCTGCTGGCATCCAGGCTCCGCCGGACTGTCTATGACAGCCTGTACCTCGCATTGAGCGAACGGGAAGGCTGCCCGCTCGTAAAGGCGGACGAAATACTCGTGAACTCCGTAGCGTACGCTATGCCGAACGTCATCCTGCTCTCTGACTCGCCGAAGAGGGAAGCTGCCGGAGCCGAAGCTAATCAGTAAACAGGGGAACCAGATGACAATCGAAACCGAACGTGAAACCGATGGTCGTTGGATAGCTGAAGCGCCTGCCCCCCCTTGTGTTTTAGCCTACGGCGCTACGCGCGACGAAGCAGTGCGCGCTGTTCAGGCGCTCGCCTTACGCATACTGGCAGATCGCCTTGAACATGGGGAACCAGTCCCCACACTTGCGAAGTTGTTCCAAGTAGCAGCGTGAGCAGGTGGCCGCAAATGATGGCCGTCTTGCCGGGCATACCGGGCTGCGTCCTGAGGATTTGTAGTCCCAAACAAGAGAGGATTCAGATGGAACCCTTTATCAAACATGCTGGAGTCGTCGCGCCGCTGGACCGCGCGAATGTGGACACCGACCAGATAATCCCCAAGCAGTTTTTGAAGCGGGTGGAGCGGACTGGATTCGGCGAGTTCTTGTTCAACGATTGGCGCTATAACGAGGATGGTACTGCCTGTCCCGGGTTCGAGCTGAACGCTCCAGCGCTGGAGGGCGCGAGCATCCTTGTCGCGGGCAAGAACTTCGGCAGTGGCTCGAGCCGGGAGCACGCTCCCTGGGCGCTTATGGACTATGGTTTTCGGGCGATTCTTGCCGCCTCTTTCGCGGACATCTTCTACAACAACTGCTTCAAGAATGGTCTGCTTCCAATCGTGCTGCCGGAGGCGGATATCCGCGCGATTATAGATAGGGCGCAGGATGGAACGCGATTTAACACGCCCTATTGCATGACCGTCGATCTGGAGTCGCAGCACATTTACGATGAGCAGGGTTTCTCGGTGAGCTTTACCGTGGACCCGTTCCGGCGCTACTGCCTGTTGAACGGCCTCGACGACATCGGTCTCACGCTCCACGATTCGGACGCGATTGGCGAATATGAATCGCGCCGGCCGAGATGGAAACCCAGCCTTACCGCGGCGGGCTAGATGGACGCGTACGTGGTGCGTGCGGCAAACCGACGGGACATTCCTTTTCTGGCCACGCTGTGGCAGGAGATGATGGACTACCACCGCGCGTACGACGCGCGGTTCCGATTCGCTCCGAACGCGCGGCGAGAGGTGGAGCGGCACCTTCTGGACACTCTCCGATCCCGCGCGGCTCGGATAATGGCTGCCGAGGAGGAGGGTGTTCTCGTTGGGTACATTGTCGGAGAAGTCCACGCGCGCCGTCCAATCTACCCCGAGGGCACGTACGGCTTCATTTCCGATATATGCGTCACTGCGGGTCATCGCCGCCGAGGGATTGGGCGGGCGCTCGTCGCGTCGGTCGATCCCTGGTTTAGCAGCCGGAAAGTCACATCCATCGAGCTGTTCGCGGCCGCCCTCAACCCGGAATCGACGTCCTTCTGGCAGGCCCTCGGCTATACCGACTATCTGCTCATGATGCGGCGCGACCTGGAGTTGAACGAAGAGTGATTCACCGCCCGCTTCGCTAGAGACGCAGAGTAAACAGAGAACGTCAAAAGCGAGCTATCAGCTTTATAGTCAGCGCCGTCTTCCGCGATCTCTGTGTCTCTAGCGAAGCGGGCGGTTAGAACGGTTTTGAGAGGTGAGCGATGAGCAAGACGATTGCGGTATTGGCGGGAGATGGAATCGGGCCGGAGATAGTAGCGCAGGCCGTGCGGATCCTGAAGTCGATAGGGGCGCGGTTCGGCGCCGAGTTCCATTTCGACGACGCCCTGGTCGGGGGAATCGCCTATGACCAGTTCGGCCACCCTCTTCCGCCGGAAACCCTCGCCCTCTGCAAGCGTGCCGATGCTATTCTCTTCGGGGCCGTAGGGGGACCGAAATGGGATACCGTTCAGCCGCCGTCGCTGCGCCCGGAGCTCGGAGCGCTGCTGCCGCTGCGAAAAGAGCTGGGCCTCTTCGCGAATCTGCGCCCCGCGCGGCTCTATCCCGCGCTCGCCGGAGCCTCAGCGCTTAGAGCCGAACTGGTCAGTAACGGCCTGGACATACTGGTCGTGCGCGAGTTGACTGGCGGCATCTACTTTGGAGAGCCGAAGGGGCGGACAGACGAAGGCAAACGCGCTGTCGATACTTGCGTTTACACGACCGACGAGATAGAACGGATTGCCCGCGTGGGCTTCGACGCGGCGCGCAACCGCGGCAAGCGGCTCTGCTCCGTGGATAAAGCCAACGTGCTGGAGACCTCCCGGCTCTGGCGCGAAGTCGTGACGCGAATTTCCGCGGATTATCCGGACATCGAGCTGACCCACATGCTGGTCGACAATTGTGCCATGCAGTTGATCCGAGACCCGCGCCAGTTCGACGTGATTGTGACCGAAAATATGTTTGGCGACATTTTGTCGGATGAAGCCAGCATGCTTACCGGTAGCCTGGGAATGCTTCCCTCGGCGAGTCTCGGGCTGGGAACAATTGGGCTGTACGAGCCGATTCACGGTTCCGCCCCGGACATTACGGGCAAGGGAATCGCGAACCCGCTGGCAACCATCCTCTCCGCCGCCTTGCTGCTCCGCTATTCCCTGGGAATGGAGGGGGCCGCGCAGACTATCGAGCAAGCTGTCGAGAAGACGCTCGCCGCCGGATTTCGGACCGCCGATATCGCCCGCCCGGGAGAGTCCGCTATCGGCACGGTGGACATGGGCGATCGGGTCATGCAAGCGTTATGAAGAAGATAGAATGAAGAAGATAGAAGCGGTGATCCGCCCCATCAAAATCGAGGACGTGAAAGAGGCTCTTTCCGCCATAGGCGTCAATGGAATGACGGTCATCGACGTGCGCGGTTACGGCCGCCAGCGCGGCCGCACCGAGCGCTACCGGGGAAATACCTACGTAGTGAACCTGCTCCCGAAAGTGAAGCTGGAGTTCGTGGTCTCGGACGACATTGCCGAGGAGGCTGTCGAGGCTGTTCTGGAAGCTGGCCGCACCGGCGAGATTGGCGACGGCAAGGTTTTTGTATCGACGGTTGAGCAGTCCATTCGTATTAGAACGGGGGAGCGGGGCGAGTCATCGCTCTAGCGCGGTAACGCAGGGGAGCACGGGACGCGGGGCCAGTGATCTCACTCCCCCGAACCGACGCTCCCCTTTTTCGTGCCTGTAGATAAAAAGAACTTTGTAAAGCAAAGTATTGTGGTATAATCCATTTGCAGATCGATAGGAGACGGATCGTGACTATTCGAGCGAGCGCGGGACAGACGGACACGCGGAAGGCGCGCCATCAGGCGGGACTGCATGCGGCGGAGCGTATCGAGATTTACGACACGACTCTGCGTGACGGTTCGCAGGGCGAGGGTGTCAACTTCTCGCTCGAAGACAAGATTCGCATTGCGAGGAAGCTCGACGAGTTCGGCATGGATTACATCGAGGGCGGGTGGCCCGGCTCGAATCCCAAAGACATCGAGTTCTTTGAGCGGATGAAGCGCGAGCCGCTGCGGCATTCAAAACTGGCCGCGTTCGGCTCGACCCGAAGACCCGCGCGCAAAGCCAAAGACGATGAGCTTGTGCGGATGCTGGTGGAGGCGGAGACGCCGGTTGTGACCATCTTCGGCAAATCGTGGGATTTCCAGGTGACGCACGCTCTAAAGGTAGAGCTGGCCGAGAACGTCGCGATGATTCACGACACGGTCTCTTTCCTGAAGTCCAAGACCAGCGAGGTGGTCTACGACGCGGAGCACTTCTTCGACGGATATAAGCACAACCCGGACTATGCGCTGGAGTGCGTCCGCGCGGCCTGGGACGCGGGCGCGTCGATTCTTGTGCTGTGCGACACGAACGGCGGGACGCTTCCGCACGAGATCGGCCAGATTTTGACAGAGCTTCGAGATCGATTTATGGCCTTCCCCCCCGGTCCCTCTCCCAATTCTGGGAGTGACGTGGCTGTCCGATTCGGTATGCACACGCACGACGACGCGGCCTGCGGAGTGGCAAACACACTGGCCGGCGTACAGGCGGGAGCGGTGCAAGTGCAGGGGACTGTGAACGGCTATGGCGAGCGGTGCGGGAATGCGAATCTGATGCCGATAATTGCGAATCTGCGCCTGAAACTCGGTTACGAGTGCCTGCGAGCCGATTCGTTGGAGCATCTGACCGGGCTGTCGCAGTTCGTGGACGAGGTGGCAAATCTTGCGCCCAACACCCGCGAATCGTATGTTGGGCGGAGCGCTTTCGCGCACAAAGCGGGCGTGCACGTGGATTCCATTATGAAGCACAGCGGCACCTATGAGCACGTGTCGCCGGAGTGCGTGGGGAATTCGCGCCGCATGCTGGTGAGCGAGTTGAGCGGCGGCAGCACGATTGTGAGCAAGGCGCAGAAGCACGAGTTTGAGCTGAACAAGAAGTCGCCTCAAACGCGCGCCCTCCTGAAGCGCGTGGCGGAGATGGAACATGAGGGCTATTCATTTGAAGGCGCCGAGGCGAGCTTCGAGCTGCTGCTGATGCAGGCGGTAGGGACCTACCGCAAGCTGTTCGACGTGGAGGGCTTCCGCGTGATCGTGGAGCAGCGTGGTACCGGTGATCCGATCACGGAAGCGACCGTTAAAGTACGCGTGGGCGATCAGGAGCGATTGACGGTTGCCGAGGGCGACGGGCCTGTGCATGCACTCGATTCCGCGCTGCGCAAGGCGCTCATGGAGTTCTACCCGGAGTTGGCCGATATTAAATTGACGGACTTTAAGGTCCGCGTGGTGAATGTCCGCGAGGGCACCGCCGCAAAGGTGCGCACCATCATCGAATCGACGGTTCACGAGAGCGCGTGGTCCACGGTGGGCGTTTCCACTAACATGATTGAAGCGAGCTGGCGCGCTTTGGTCGAGGGCGTGGCGTACGGCTTGCTGCGCCTTGACGCTGAAAAGGCGTAAGGCGTGAGGCGTGAGGCGT